>DPJL01000489.1 GCA_003543035.1 Micromonosporaceae bacterium
GATGATGCGCTCCGCGCTGAACTCGCTCGGGGCGCACTCCGAGCACACCCTGATGATCGGGGACCGGATGGACACCGACATCCGCGCCGGCCTCGAGGCGGGCCTGCGAACCATCCTGGTGCTGACCGGGATCTCCTCGCGGGACAGCGCGGAGCGCTTCCCGTTCCGGCCCAGCCGGGTGCTCGACTCCGTCGCCGACCTGGTCGGGCACACCGACGACCCGTTCGCCGGCGAGGAATAGACATGCAATATTGATGATAAATATGAACTAACTGGGGGACGCTGTCGCACCTGCTTCGACTTGCGGGTGTGGGTGGCGGGAGGGCCACGCGGGGGCTTGGTGCGCTGGCCTATGGTCTGCACTGTGCCAGCGGAGCACCAGTCGACCGGAGTGCACGCGCCACCGACCTACGTGGTCGGGGACGTGCACGGACACCGTGCGGAGCTGGTGGCCGCGCTCGCCGACGCCGGCCTTGTCGACGACGACGTCGCCTGGTCGGGCGGCGACGCGAACCTGTGGTTCCTCGGCGACTTCGTCGACCGGGGGCCGGACGGCATCGGCGTGATCGACCTGGTGATGCGGTTGGCCGACGACGCGGAGGCGGCCGGCGGCCGGGTGGAGACCCTACTCGGCAACCACGAGATCCTGCTGCTCGGCATGCGCCAGTTCGGGGACACCGAGGTGCCGTCCGACTTCGGGCCGCGCAGCTTCGCGCGGAGCTGGGAGCTCAACGGCGGCCAGGCCAGCGATCAGGAGGCCCTCACCGACGAGCATGTCGAGTGGCTGACCGGCCGGCCGTTGCTCGCCCTCCTCGACGACCATCTGCTGATGCACTCGGACACCGTCGAGTACCTCGGCTGGGGCATGGACATCGACGAGATCAACTCGGTGGTGCACGAGCTGCTCCGGTCCGACGACATCGTGGAGTGGTGGGACGTGTGGCGCCGGATGACCACCCGGCACGCCTTCCGCGGCCCGAACGGCGAGGAGATCGCCGACAAGCTGCTCGAGGTCCTCGGCGGTGCGCAGATCGTGCACGGCCACAGCGTGATCGCCGACCAGCTGGGCATCATGCCGGACCAGGTCGATGGCCCGTACTCCTACGCGGGCGGCAAGGTGCTCGGCGTCGACGGCGGAGTGTTCGTGGGAGGTCCCTGTCTCGTGGTGCGGCTACCGTGGTCGGAGTCGTAGTGCGGTCCTCAGTGAGGTGCAGACGCCCTATGGACCCAGCTCGGCTGGTGCGTCATCGGGATGGCGACTTGTCGTGGGAACTTCCCGCGACAAGACGGACCTGTCGTGGGAACTTCCCACGACAGGTGTGCCCCTGCTGGCGCGAGTCGTCAACTCGCGTGGGTGGTTTAACCTCATGCCATGACGGATCAGGTTGTCCGCTGGCGGGAGGTCGAACCGCTTCGGGCGCTAAACGGAGACATCGAGAACCTTCTAGCTACGGTCGATACCGTACGAACGGCCTGGGAGGAGCACCTCCAGTTTGTCTCCCCTGAGGAATTCGAGGCCGCACGGCGCCGTACGCTGCGACGACATGCTATCGAAACCGGGATCATTGAGCGCCTATATGACCTCAGTTGGGGCATTACCGAAGCTCTTGTGGCCGAGGGGATTACTCGGCAGGTCGTCGCCCGCGAAGGCGGTATCTCCGAAGACACGCTGGCCATCGTTAATTCCCAGCTAGACGCGTTGGACATGCTCGTCGATGCGGTACGGGTTGGGCGGCCACTCACCGTATCGTTCATCAAAGAACTCCACGCCGCGATAACCAGGAGCCAGGCCACATACGATGCCCGTGACCAGTTCGGTCATTTGGTCCGGCGGCCACTGCGACACGGGGCATGGAAGGAGTTTCCCAACGATGTCGTTCGGGCCGATGGCTCACGATTGGAGTACACGCCTCCAGAGCATGTGCAGAGCGAAGTGGAGCGACTGCTCGCTCGGTACGAGGAGACTGCCAACAGCCATCCGGTTGTGCGGGCAGCTTGGCTACATCACCGCTTTGTCCTGATCCATCCGTTCCAGGACGGAAACGGACGAGTGGCGCGTGCGCTGACCTTGATGGTGTTGCTGCAGGCGAGGTACGCCCCGCTGGTGGTGGATCGCACGCAGCGTGCGGATTACATTGACGCCTTGGACGCAGCCAATGCTGATGACCTGCGTCCGCTGATTCGACTGTTCGCTGGACTAGAGCTGGTTGCTCTCAAGTCAGAACTCAGCGCTCCGGTATCGCAGGCGTCGTACGCCACCGGGGTTGTTCCGGTGGCTCGTGAGCTAGTTGGCCGTCTTCAGGAGCGGAAACGCTCTGAGAACGAGCAGCGTGCCGCCTCGAGCTCTGAACTGGCAATTGCTGTACAGGCCATGGTTGTAGACGAGCTTAGACGATTGGCTACTGAACTCGAACCCGAATTCCGGGCGGTTGATACAAATGCTCGGACGACGGTGAATCACGCCGCGCCAGGGATGGAGCAGGCGATGTATTGGCGTGGTCAAATCGTATACACGGCCAAGCACGTCGATTTTTTTGCCGATCTCCATAACGGCAGCTGGTGGACCAGCATGTACGTCAATGCTCTGAGTCAAACCTTGCGTTTCCTGGTTATTATCCAGAAGGTCGGGCATGGCGATCTTGGCGTGCTGGCAGTCACCACCTTTGCCGAGGTGCTCGACAGGGATCAGCAGCCAGGTTCAGTGGAATTCCGCCGCGCCTTCGAACCAACGCCAAAGGACAGTGTCACTCTGGTTCACACCAACAGTCCAGATGACCGATGGCAGGAAGTGGCGGATCTCATCGACCGCACTCTTTCAACGGCGTTGAAATTCTTCGTAGACCAGCTGAGCTGATGACGCAACCTGATGTCGACCTCAGATAGGGGCAGGGTCCCGGCAAGTTGGGTTGGCGGCCTGTGGTTATGGTGACCGGTACCGCCGGGCTGGCTAGCTCACCTCCGTGCACAGCTACGCGAAGGCGGGGACATGGCTACCGGAGGGTGGGACTTGGCTACGGGAAGGTGGGATCCCAGGTGTGTTCCACCTCGGCGTAGCTGTGTTGCACCTCTGGGTAGGTATGTCCGACATCCACATAGTCATGGTGGTGACGTTGGGCGATAGCTCAACACACAACCGAGATTGCCGGGACCTGAGGTAGGGGGTGCTGGGACGTCACCGGGTCCGCCGTGTGGTGACGCGTTTGTCAACGGCCAAGTTGTGGT
>DPJL01000436.1:0-4727 GCA_003543035.1 Micromonosporaceae bacterium
CTCACCTTCGGCGGCACCATCCTCGTCGCCGCCGTCGTGGTCACCGTGCTCATCGTGGTGATCGTGAAGAAACGCAAGCAGGTCAGGGAGAACGCGGCCGTCGTGGCCGCACCGGAGGACGACCCGGAGCGCGCGCTCGTCAGCTGACAACGCCACACCCCTTACGGAGCCAAACCGTACTGCGATTGAGCAGGAAAGTCCGTAAATATCAACGGAAGGTGCGGCTCGATGCGAAGCGCGCTCTGTATCGGCATCAACGACTATCCAGGAACCGGTAGTGATCTCGCCGGCTGCGTGAATGATGCCCAGGACTGGGGAAACGCTTTGGCGGAACGCGGTTTCTCGGTCTCGATGATGATCGATGGCGATGCCACCCGGACCAAGATGATCCGCGCCATGACCGCGGCCGTCAGCGCGGTCGGGTCAGGCGATGTCGTGGTGATCACCTACTCCGGGCACGGAACCTGGCAGCCGGACGACGATGGCGACGAGCCGGACATGCGGGACGAGGCGCTGTGCCCGCACGACTTCGCCACCGCGGGACCGTTGCTCGACGATGATCTGTTCGACATTTTCGCCCAGCGGGCCAAGGGCGCCCGCGTGGTTTTCCTCAGCGATTCCTGCCACTCGGGCTCGGTGGCCAAGATGGCACCACCGCTGAACGGCCAGGACCGCGGCCGCGTCCGGTTCCTCGAGCCGGGCCCGTTCCTGAGCGGCGCGGACCTGGCGCGCGCACACAAGGCAGCCAAGGCGCCGGTCAAGGGTTTGTCGCGCGGGACCGCCCTACTGGTCTCGGGTTGCACCGATACGGAGTTCAGTTACGACGCCAATTTCGGCGGGCGCGCCAATGGTGCATTCACCCGCGTCGCACTGGACACGCTGGCCAAGCTCGACGACAAGGCAACCTACGTCGATTGGCACGCCGCGATCCGGGCCGCACTCCCCAGCGTCAGCTACCCGCAGTCGCCGCAACTGCTCGCCTCGCGAACCCAGCGTCGGTGGCCGGTCCTCGGATAAGCGTGGTGTGCCATGAATGCCTCATGGCAGGCCGGGTGGGTAGGCCACTTCTCCTTCAAAGGTGATCTTGCCGTTGGTGATGGTCAGCAATCTGGTGGCCGCGGCTATGTGGTCCCGGGGCAGGGTGAGCAGGTTCTCGCGCAGGACGACGAGGTCGGCGTACTTGCCGACCTCGATGCGGCCGCGTTCATGCTCTTCGAAGCTGGCAAACGCGCAGTCGGCGGTGATCAGGCGCAGACCGTCATCGACCGTGACATCTTCGCGGGGAAGGAAGCCGCCGGTCGGACTGCCGTCGAACTCTCGCCGCGTGACCGACCGCTGCAGGCCCCAGAGCGGGTCGAGCACCTCGATGTTGAAGTCCGTGCCCCCGGCGAGCGGCACACCTCGCTTGAGCATGGTGTCCCACCGGTAGGACTCCCGTCTCGTGCGGCGCTCGCCCAGAGCCTTTGACGCGAACCAGTGGTCGGAGGTCGGGAAGCTGAGTTGGATACTGCCGATCACGCCGCGCCGGGCCATCCGGTCGAGCAGGTCGTCGCCGGCCACCTGGACGTGCTCGAGGCACCACCTGTCCCGCCGGGTCACGCCGGCCCGGTCGTAGGCGTTCAGCATGGTCTGCACGCCGAGATCACCGATGGCGTGCGCGGTGATGTTGAACCCGAGCTGTTGTGCGCGTGCGACATCGGCGTTGGCACGCTCCTGGGCGAGGAACAGCACGCCGTGGGGAAGGCTCCAGCCGTACGGGTCGTCGTTGTACTGCCGGCGCAGCGCGCAGGTCCGTGGTCCGAGCCATCCGTCCGCGTACATCTTGACGCCGAGTATCTTCACCCACGCATTGCCGAAGCCGGTCCGCCAGCCGAGCGCAGCGGCGCGCTCGATACCGCCCCAGCGCACGCGAACCAGGTGACGAACCTTGAGCCGCCCTTCCTCGGCAAGCTGGAAGAGCGCGTCAACCACCCGCAGATCGGTCAACCCGGCCTCCACCACGGTGGTGACCCCTTGCTTGGCCGCTTCGTCCTGCATGCGCAGGATGCTGTTCTTGAGAGCCTCGGTTACCTCACCGTGCCGGGACTCGTCCACGGGGGTGCGGCCCTGGTTGAAGATGTTGATGTGTCGCTGGCCAACGGCACGCCTGCCTTCGAAGGCGACCTCCTCATCGTGTCCGTCCCATCGCGGCCGATACACCTCGGCGCTTGCGTCGCTGTCCGCCTGGTTGAGCAGGTGGGTGTGCTGATCACGGAAACCGGGAGCGACGAACGCGCCACGAAGATCGATCACGCGGGTCCGCGCACCCGCCCAGCGGAGAACATCCCGGTTGGATCCCACCGCCACAATGCGCTGCCCAAGCACGGCAACGCCCTCAACGCGGCGCTGATGCGACCGCCCCGTCCATACTCTGCCGGAATGCAACACAAGATCCGCAACCGGACCCGCGGCCTCAGCCGCATGCGCAGGTACGACGGCCGATCCGATTGCGCCTAAACCGATCATCTGCAGGACACGTCGTCTTTCCACCGCGAATCCGTGCGACGACTCCGATCCGAGAAACTCGGTTGACATGCCACTCCCTCCAGGCAAGCGGGCAACTGAACCTACGGTACCGGCTACCGTACAAAGAACACAACGAGCGGTTGCCAAGGGCCCACGAGACTCAGCGATCATCCAACATGCACGAAATAGCCGGGACACCTTATGACCAACGCCCACATTGTTGCCAACAAGGGAATCGTGGCCACCACAGGGAAAACGCACCGAGCAGTACTTCCCTTGACTTGGCGAACCGATCGCTCACGAAACATGACCTCGCCGACCTTCAAGTCCCGCATCGCAAAAGTCTCATAAACACCGACCTTGCCCTCGAGAAACCACGCTAGCCGCCAACGGCTTGCTTTCCTCGGGGACCTGTCAATGAACTCGTTCAATGGCGCCCTCTTGTCCGGCCGGGTGAGATCACGTAACTCGACGTGTTCGTCTCGCGGACGATCCGGACCGCTCCCTCATGGAACTGCCGGTCGAACCGACGTCGCTTCTCTGGCGTGGCGCATGCTTATAGTCCATGCCTCCACGATCTTGGGGAGCCTCAGACCGCTCTTCTCTTCGGTGGGCGCAGCAGGACTTGAACCTGCGACCGCTCGGGTGTAAACCGAGTGCTCTCCCGCTGAGCTATGCGCCCGGGACGGCTAGGGGGACAGGTCGGCGATGGCCTTCTTCCATGCATTCTGGTCGCGGGCCTCGCCGGGTTGGTTGATCTCGACGAAGCGGACGACGCCGGTGGTGTCGATCAGAAAGGTGCCGCGGTTGGCGAGGCCGGCCTTCTCGTTGAACACGCCGTAGGCCGAAGCTACCTCGCCGTGCGGCCAGAAGTCCGACAGCAGCGGGAACTTGTAGCCCTCGTGCTCCGCCCACGCCTTCAGCGCGAACGGCGAGTCCACCGACACCCCGATCACCGCGACGTTGCGGTCGGTGTACTCGGCGAGCTCGTCGCGGACCTGGCACAGCTCGCCGGCGCAGATGCCGCTGAACGCGAACGGGTAGAAGACCAGCAGCACGTTCTTGTCGCCCTGGAACTCCGACAGCTTGACCTGCTGCTTGTTGTAGTCGTTGAGCGTGAAATCCGGAGCCTTCGTCCCGACCTCGACCGCCATGCGCGCCGTCCTCCCAGGGTGCCTGTCTGACATTCGCCAACCAGCCTAGGACACCAGGGAAGGACTCGGTTCAGCGCTTGGACTTCGCGGACTTCGGCGAGACCAGGCGGGTGGCCGCCCAGTCGTCGCCGACGCTCGCGTTGGAGGTCTGCGCGAGACCGGCCGTCGGTACCGCCTCGGCGATCTCGCTCGGCTCGACGTGCCCGTCGCGGCCGGTCTTGGGTGTGAGCACCCAGATGACCCCGTTCTCGGCAAGCGGACTTATCGCGTCCATGAGGGCGTCCACCAGATCGCCGTCGTCCTCCCGCCACCACAGCAGGACCACGTCGACGACCTCGTCGGCATCCTCGTCGAGGAGGTCACCGCCGATCTTCTCCTCGATGGCCGCGCGAACGTCATCGTCGACGTCCTCGTCCCAGCCGATCTCCTGGACCACCATGCCCGGTTCGATACCGAGCCTATCGGCGACGCCGACCTTTCCGGCGTCTTCCGCCGCGACCACGGCCCCACTCCTCCATTTGCGCCTAGGTGGCCGCCGACGCCTCCCGTAGCGCCACCGGCCGTGCATGTTCGAAAACTGGTCTTGCGACAGCGAACACTGGCAGTGCCCACCTGCGCAACCGTCCGCACTCCGACACGCCGCAACTCGTGCCCCACTCGCTCGAACTACCGCTACTGACCAGTAAGGATGACGACGACGGCGATCACGACGACGATGGCACTTACCACGTCGGGACACCAGCCCGGGCAGTAACGTGGGGCACGAGCACCAGGCAATGGAGATCCCTTGGCTACCCAGAGCAGTGCGGCCGGCAAGCCCGAGCGCGTTCGCGTCATCCGTGACGGCCTCGCGGCCCACCTTCCCGACATTGACCCCGAGGAGACGGCCGAGTGGCTGGAGTCGTTCGACGCCGCACTGGCCAACGGCGGACAGCAGCGGGCCAGGTACCTCATGCTCAGGCTGCTGGAGCGGGCCCGGGAGAGCCATGTCGGCGTACCCGCGCTGACCAGCACCGACTATGTGAACACCATCCCCACCGAGAAGGAGCCGTGGTTCCCCGGCGACGA
>DPJL01000436.1:5097-5247 GCA_003543035.1 Micromonosporaceae bacterium
CCGGCGACGAAGAGGTGGAGCGCCGCTACCGGGCGTGGATCCGGTGGAACGCCGCGATGACCGTGCATCGCGCCCAGCGGCCCGGGGTCGGCGTCGGCGGCCACATCTCCACCTACGCCTCCTCCGCCGCTCTCTACGAGGTCGGCTTCA
>DPJL01000121.1 GCA_003543035.1 Micromonosporaceae bacterium
CTGATCGGCATGCGGGAACGGGTAATGATCTACGGCGGCACCGTCACCGCAGCCCCGCGAGCCGGCGGAGGTTTCGCCGTTTCGGCTCGCCTGCCCGTCGACCGCATCGAGGAGCCCAAGTGACCGAGCCGATCCGCGTGCTGATCGCCGATGATCAGGCTCTGGTGCGGGGCAGTTTCCGGCTTCTGGTGGACTCGGCCCCGGGTCTGGTGGCGGTTGGGGAAGCGGGCACCGGCGCGGAAGCGGTCGCGCTTGCCCGTCAGGAGCGGGTTGATCTGGTACTCATGGATATCAGGATGCCCGAGATGGACGGCCTGGAGGCGACCCGGCGCATCTGCTCCACATTGGACGGAGTGAAGGTGTTGATTCTCACCACCTTCGATCTCGACGAATACGTCTACGCCGCGTTGCATGCCGGTGCGAGCGGGTTTCTGCTCAAGGACACCCGGCCGGATGAACTGCTGGCCGCGATCCGGGTCATCGCCGGCGGGGAGGCGCTGCTGGCTCCAACTGTGACCAGGCGACTGATCGCCGAGTTCACCCGTCGCCCGAACGCACCGCTGCCAACCAGACGGCTGGACGGCATTACGGAGCGCGAGCGGGAAGTGTTGACCCTCATAGCTCGCGGACTGTCCAATACCGACATCGCTCAGCAGTTGCGGCTTAGTGGCGCCACCGTCAAGACACACATCGGGCGACTGTTGGCCAAACTACAGGCGCGCGATCGAGCCCAGCTCGTCATCGCGGCCTACGAGTCCGGCCTGGTCAGCGCGGGAAGGCCCGAGTCACGAAGGAAACCGGGTGACGGCACGGTCATCTGGTGATCTCCACTCCATGGACCCCGGGCAGGGCTCGCAGCCGCTGACCGATTGCGGCTATTGGCGTTCCGTTCGGTGGCTGTGCGGTCAACGCGAGTGATTGACCGACGCTGTCGTAGGCAACCTTGAGGACGCGAGCCCGCGGCAGGATCATCTTCACCTCACGCTCGACCTCGTCGAGTGCGGCAGCGGGCTCGAGAGTCAGCACCACCTCGAGCATTCGGCGGCGGGGCAACACTTCCCGCTCTACATACTTCACGACAGCCAGCGTGATGATCCCGAGCACGGTGGTGGTGACGGCAGCCGACCACCTTTCCAGGCCGACTGCGAGCCCGATCGCCGCGGTCACCCACAGCGATGCCGCGGTGGTCAGCCCCCGGACCGTGGCGCCCTCCCGCAGAATGGCGCCACCGCCCAGGAATCCGATCCCGGTCACCACCTGAGCCGCGATGCGCGTGGGATCGCTTGCCTGGAAACCAACTCCGGCCAACGTGAACAGAGCGGCCCCAGTGCTGACAAGCATGTGCGTGCGTAGACCCGCGGGCTGGGCGTTGAGCTCCCGCTCGAGCCCGAGCGAGGCGCCCAGCGCGGCCGCCACCGCTATTTGCAGTATCACCACCCATTCGATCTGCACGACTCCAGTATCAGGGTTGGGGCACCGTCCACACGCCACCTTGCGAAGTCATCGCCACCAGCGAGTCGTCGGCGAGACCGGCATGATTGGCCGGGGTCACGTTGTAAACCCCGGTCACCCCGATGCAGCACATCTGGTCGAGTTGGCCGCGAGCGGCCTTACGATCCCGATGGCCCAGGAAGGCAAGATGTAGCAGGCTTACCGCATCGGCGCCGTAGCCGGCCCGGGTGCCGGGCGGCCCGTTGCTCGCCGCAAACCCTTCCGCAAAGCGGCGCATGGCCGACCAATGCGGGATGGTTTCGGGCGCCTGCTTCGCCGCGGCAAGCCAGGGCACCACCGCGAGTACCCCTTCGGCCGCCGGCCCTGCCGTGCCGTGGAAGGCGGGGTTGGCTGCTTCCGGAGTGCACACGATCGGCCCGGTCCAGCCTGCCGCCCGTGCGTCTCGCACCGCCATGCCGTCGAATGGCGGCAGAGCGTTGACCACAATCACCTCCGGCTTCTGGTCCGCCAACGTTTTCAGCTGGGTCACCAACTCGGTGGCTGTCGCCGGGAACCGTTGCGGCGCACCCAATGCCACGCCTCGTGCCGCCGCTTCCTGTTCGAGAGCAGCGGTGGAAAGTCCTTCCAGTGAGAGCAACCCGGCTTTGGACTTCTGCGCCGCCTGCAAAAGTGCTTTGGCTACTTGCTGTTCCGACGGTCCGGTTTGGAACACGTAAGGCATGCCGTCGGCGGCCGAGGATGTGATCGTTGGCGTACAGGAGGCCTCCGCGGCTTCCATCACCGCCCGGCCCTGCCCGGCGATCAGGGCGTGCACCCCCTCCTCGAGCAGGCGCGAAACCGCATCACGAGCCTTGGCCTCATCGCTCGCGGTGTCGCGCACCAGCAACTCGACCAGTTGTTCGTGTCCGTGACCGGCAGCTGCGTTGAGTGCATCGACTCGATACTGCGCGCCTTGCAGTTGCTGCTTGCCATGCTGGGCAAGCGGGCCGGTGAGATCGGCCAGCACACCGATCCGCAACGGCGGATGTCCGGACGCCTCGGCTCGTCCCGCGAACATCGGTGCCACCAGAGCAGCAAGACCGCCGCCGAGCGCGGTCCGCCGTGACAGCGAACGCTTCATGTGATCACTTTGGGCGCTTTAGACCGATTTAAGACCTTTTTGTCGGGTACCAGACAAGCCTCAAGGCATTTCAAGCACCAACAACGGCGTCCCGTCGCGTCCACGCAGCTCAATGCGGTCCACGTCGGACAGCTTGAACCGGATCGTGCCGGTGATCGTCACGTCGTCGCCCGCTCCCGCGGTCCACGAGCCGATCTGTTCCACCGTCCCGTCCGACCCGAGCGCGAAGAGCCGGAAAGTATACGGCCGCAACGACTGTCCCGGTGCGGGATAGGCACAGTGCATCACGATCTCGACGCCGCCGTTCACCTCTTTCCACCCGACCTCGGCGGTCACATGCGAGTCGGGATTGATCTTGGCCATCGCGAGCATCGCCGGTTTGACCGGTGGGGCCGCAGGCGGCGAGCTTCGCAGCGTCACCAATGTCATCCCTGCCAACAAGGCGACGCAGGCCGCGAGCAGCACGGCACCGACCAGCTTGCGGCGCTGACGTTTGCGGAGCACCTTCACCGCCTTGATCAGATTCGGGACGCGATCGGAAGAGACCGACAGCGGCTCCTGCGAATCGGGTGTCCCCAGCCGACGAAGCAGCCCGGGCAGGACCGCCACGTTGCTAACCGCCTCCCGGCAGGCCGGACAGCCGGCCAGGTGCTGCTCATAGGCGGCGCGCTCGGCGGGCGCGAGGGCGCCGAGGACATAGGCCCCGTCGTCATAGACAAAGTCGCAGCTCATCGAATCACCCCCATCTCAGCCAGGACAAGGCGCAGCGATTGAAGTGCATAGTGGGTCCGGGATTTGACCGTTCCCGGGGGAACGCCAAGCCTGGCCGCCGCTTCCGCCACCGATCGGCCTTGGTAGAAGCACTCCACCAACACCTCGCGATGGGCCGGTGTGAGCTTCGCCAGCGCCTCGGCGATGGTCCACGCCTCGACCGCCCGGTCGGTTTCGTCCACTTCGGAGGGTGGCTCCGGCACCACGTCGGTGACCACCTCCCCCACCCGCGCGCTCCGCCGCCGCCAGGCGTCGATCGCCAGATTCCGCGCGATGGTGAAAAGCCAAGCCCGGACCGGGCCGTATTGCGCGTCCATCAGGTGCGACTGCTGCCATGCCCGGACCAGGGTCTCCTGCACCAGATCCTCGGCGCGCTGGCGATCGCCGTGTGTCAGCCGCAGGGCATGGGCGAAGAGGGCGTCGCCGTGCTCCTGGTGCAGCGCCCGCAACAGTTCAGCGTCTTCCTCGGTCACCCGGTCCGCGGCCTCCTTCTCCTGATAACACGCTTTACCCGGCTCCCCGGTTCAGCCCGCCCTAGCGAGTCCGTCCTGCCGGTCGCAACTCGTCCTTCCGGTCGCAACTCCACAGGAGTTGCTGCTATCGCCCGGCTGAAAGCAACAACTCCTGTGGAGTTGTCACCTTTGGGCGGCGCCGCGGTCAGTTGCGCGGGAAGAGCCAGATCGCGACGACGCCGATGAGCCAGCCGGCGATCAGGGTGATCCCTAAGTCGCGGCGGCCCTTCGCGATGAGCACACCACCGCCAATCAGAGCCGCCAATCCGATAATCGCATCGGTGCCGAGAAAGACAAGCGCGACAGCCGCGATGTCCTCAAAGCCGCCGCCCTCGGAGGGCTGGACGAGCCGGCCCGCGATGAAGCCGAAAAGGAAGGCGATCGAGTGACTGGCTAGGCCGATCGCGAGGCCAAGCAGCCGTTGGCCGAGATTGGAAGTGGGCACCCGCGCACGGTAGCGCAGGTACCCACCTTTCTTAGCCGGTGTAACCGGCAAATATCCGGCTGAATTCGTACGGCTGCTGCGGGATGTTCGTGCACTTGTAGAGCGGCCCATTGCAGGCGTTGCGATCCCGGGTGACCTCCCAGAAGGCAAGCACACCAAGGTGTTTGGTCCGGGCGAAGTTCACCAGCTGGGTGGCGTCGGCCTGGTTGTAGATGCGGCCGTCGTCGTTTTGGCCCAGCATCGGCGTGACGCCGACCATCTTCCACAGCTGTGCGTCCGTCTTGCTGGGATACAGCGACTTGAGCTGGTTGAACAGAGAGTTCGCCGCCTGGACCGCGAAGTCGCCATAGTCGCCGTCACGGTAGTAGTCCATGGCCATGACGTTGACAATGTCCACGTTGACCCCGGCGTCCCTGGCCGCGCGAACGACCTGGAGTCCGTCCGCGGTAAGGCCTTCGGGCAGCACGGGCAGCGTGAACGACACCTTCAGACCCGGGTTCGCCTGCTGTAGCGCGGCCAGCGCCTGCGAGCGCCGGTTGACCGAAGCGGGATCAGCGGTCGCCGCGCCCTCGATGTCGAGGTCGATGTACTTGAGCGCGTATGCGGTCACCACGGCCTGGTACTCGGCTTGCAGTGACGCAACCGTGGAGCACATCTGGGCGAGCTCGATGCCGGTCGCTCCGCCGAACGAGATCTTCACGTCGCCGCCCCGGGCCCGGATCGCGTCGATCTGGTCGCGAGCCCAGCCCGCCCGCGGGTCATAGGCGTTGAACCACATGGCTTTGCAGCCCGAAGCGGTGATGAAGGCGAGCGTGAAGTTCTTCAGGTTTCCGGCCACCGCCATGTCCACAAGCGACGGTGTCGGCCAGGCGCCCATGTCGACGTAGGGTGCGGTCGGCAGGCCTGGCGTGGTTGGGCATCCCCCTGTGGTCGCGGTGACTGCGGCGCTTCGCGCTGACTCACCGTTCGCGTTGTAGGCGATGACCTGGTAGCTGTGCGTCGTGCATGTCCCCAGCCCGGTGATGGTCGTCGACGTCCCGGATGTGGTGGCACGCTGGGTTGTGCCCTCGTAGACCCGGTACCCGGTCGCGCCGCTGGATGCGTTCCACCCCAACGAGATCGACGTGTTCGTGGTACCGGTGACAGCGAACCCGGTCGGCGTGGCCGGCCCGGTCGTGCAGCCCGTCGTGGTGCCGGTGACCGGCGCGCTCTTAGCCGACTCGCCGCTGGAGTTGTAGGACGCGACGGTATAGCTGTGCGTCGTACACGTTCCCAGCCCGCTCACGGTGGCGGAAGTGCCGGTGACCGTGGCGACGACCGTCGTGCCCTCGTAGACGCGGTACCCGGTGACCCCGCTGACCGCGTTCCACCCCAACGAGATCGAGGTGTTGGTGGAGCCCGTGACGTTCAGCCCGGTGGGCGTCGCCGGGCCGGTGCCGCCCGGCCCGTCCAGGCTGAGGTCGTCAGCGTGGTAGGTCCCCTGCCCGTACCAGCCGTGGAGGTACACCTGAACGCTCGTCTGCCCGGCGGTCGTGGTGAAGTTGACCGACAGCTGCGTGTATGCGGTCGCCGAAGGTGTCCATACCTGGGCACCGTTGGTGATCCCCAGGTACACGTAACTCCCCCGCACCCACCCGCTCAGCGTGTAGGCCGTGTTCGGTTGCACGGTAACGGTTTGCGTGCACTGGGCGTTGTCCGAGTTGGACGCCGCCCCGGCTAACGCCTTGGTACCACTGTGCACCGGGGTTCCGACGACCGAGCCGAGCCCGCCCGAACACGACCAGGGCGACACTGCCCCGGTCTCGAAGCCGGGGTTGGTCAACAGGTTCGCGGCCGAGGCCGGCGTCGCGGCCACCATGACGCCGGCCGCCACGAGTAAGGACGCGCCGAACGCGAGCAGAGAGGATCTGAGTTTCACAGTGCCCTCCAATGATCAACATCGATGTCATACCGATGTAATTATTAAGAGAGCTAACTGTTAATGTCCATTCCAGTTAAGGATGACGCCCGTTATGTCCGGCGAAGGTACTCGGCGGGCACGGCTTCGGTGAGCCACACACCGTTCTCGCTGACGTGGAATTGGTACCCGCCGGACAGCATTTTGGCAGCATCAACGGTCAGCACCACGGGCTTTCCGTGCCGGGCGCCAACCTTAAGTGCCGTATGCGGATCGGCCGACAGATGAACGTGGTGCCGCCGGCCTCGCACCAAACCCTTGTCGAAAATGGAGGCCAGACGGCGTTCGGCGGTCCCGTGAAACAGCACGCCCGGCGGCGTCGCCGCGGCATAACCAAGCTCCACCTCGACCGAATGCCCCTGGCTCGCCCGGATGCGGTCGCCGTCGATCGCGAAGCGCTGCTTGTCGTTCTCCGCCACTAGTCGCACCAGATCCGCTTTGCTGAGCCGGGTCCCGTTGGCCGCCAACGCATTGAGCAGCACGCCGATTTCCACCCAGCCGTCCGGGGCGAGGGTGATGCCGATGCTGTCGGGCCGGTGGCGCAGCACATAGGAGAGCTGTTTGCTCGCCTTCACGAGATCCATGACCCAGACGCTACTCGGGCCCTCAACCGGATATAGCGCTCCCGATAGGCCGCGAACTGGAAGTCGTCGTGCCACGGCTTCTTCGGCCCGAGGAAGTGCATGACCCGGACGTCGTCGGGCGGCGCATCCGGGTTCCACCAGCTGACGTGGTTGTTCCACTTGCCCTCAAGCTCCACCCAGCGGCCGTGGGTGACGAGGTTCAGCGCGTCCTGATCCGGCAAGCGCAGCCTTTCCCGCTGCTGGTCCAGGTAGTCGAGGCAGCGCTTGGTGACCTCGAGCTCGCGCCAGGCCCGCGTCTGGATCAGCAGGACGCCCGAGTTGAAATATGGTGCGGACCCGTCGAGTTCGGGAGGTGCGCCCGGTACACCCCCTCTGGCATTGATCGTGCCGGTGAAATGATCGCGCACTGCCGCGAGCGGAGCCTGTCCCAATGCCATCTCCCACAACGGGCTCAAGTCGCCTTCCACCAACACATCGGTGTCCAGATAGAGCACCCGCTCCACATTGGACGGCAAGCGGCCCGGCAGCAGCAGTCGCAGATACATCCCAGTGCTGATGTACTGGAAAACCTCACGCACCGGTGTGCCCAGTGAACGGAACTCCTCACCGGCCGTCATGAGCCGCAGCTGCGCCCGGCCGTCGACCTGCCGATGAAGCTCCCGCTCGCGAGCCGCTTTGACCCCCGCTGTAGTCAGCAACCACAGGGTCAGATCTTCCCGGCCAGGGTGGCATTCCAGCACCGATTCCACAGCCACCGGCACGTGATCGGCGTATCCCTCGTCGAACGCGAACGCTATGTCCATAACCTCTCCCACGGCGGATTGGCTCCCACAAACGAAACCGGGACCAGCGCCGCCCCAGAGATTCAGTACATCCTATGCGAAGATCTGCTTTGGGGAATCAATCATGATGAGACGAGGGTGGGGATTTCGGTTCATGGCTGCTGTGTCGACTCCGGAACGCCAGCAATGGGCGGTTGAGACGATGGCGATCGAGCCTGATGACCGGCTACTTGAGATCGGCTGCGGCCGCGGTGTCGCGGTCTCGCTGATCTGCCAGCGGCTGACCACCGGCAAGGTCACCGCCATCGACCGGTCGGCGACGATGGTGCGGCTGGCGAGCGAGCGCAATGCCGCTCATGTGGCCGCGGGCAAGGTGGAGTTCCGCGCGGTCGACCTGGATTCGGCCGACCTGCCCGAGAAGAGCTTCGACAAGATCTTCGCGGTGAACGTCAGTTTCTTTTGGCTGGGTACCAAACCGAGCCAGATCGATCGCGTAAAACGTCTCCTGGTTCCGGGCGGGACACTCTACGTCTTCAACGAGCCACCCACGCCGGCCACCGCCAACGCGATCGGCGACAAGGCCGAGGCCGTGCTGACCTCCCACGGCTTCACCACTTTGAGGCACAAGACGGTCAGCCGGCGCGGGCTGCCGTTAACCTGCGTCGCCGCGGTCCTGGATCGAGATAGTTCTTAATTAGCAAACCTCTCTATTTGTCAAGTTAAGTGTTAAGAGGCCCCGGATGATTCCCATCCGGGGCCTTTGGTGCGCAGACTTGCAAACCAGCGCGGTTCGGGGTCGCGTCAACCTCTTTCCCCTCATACAGGAGGTAAATCGGTGCGATCTCGTGCCATGCTGCGCACTTTTGCGCTCGCTTTCACGGTCACCGCCGTCGTCGCGGGCTCGATCGGCAGCTCGATTGCAGCGCCCTTGGAGGGTGCGGGCGAAGTCCCAGTCGCTGACGCCGCCACGGCCAATGGCGACCAGTACATCGTTCAGTTCCGCGCCCACGCCCCGGCTCGGAAGTCCCAAGCCGCCCGGGCAAACACGTTGCGGGAGTTGGGCTCCCGCCATGGCGTCGCCTTCACCGAGCTGCGTGAGCTCGGGACCGGGGCACACCTTGTACGCCTGGGAGCCCGCATCGACAGCGAGCGTTCCGGCAACCTGTTGCGCGCGTTGATGGCCCACGGCGACGTCGAATATGCGGAGCCCGACGCCCGGATGTATGTCACCGCCAGCCCGAACGACACTCGCTACGGCGAGCAGTGGCACTACTTCGAAGCCAAGGCGGGCCTCAACCTGCCGACGGCGTGGAACACCGCCGACGGCTCCGGGGTCACGGTCGCCGTCATCGACACCGGGCGCACCGCACACTCCGATTTGGACGCCAACACCGTTGCGGGGTATGACTTCATCTCCGATTCGGGCTATGCCCGCGATGGCAACGGCCGCGACTCCAACCCACAGGATCAGGGTGACTGGAACAGCTACCCCGCCGAGTGCAACTTGAGCTCCAAAGCGCACAACTCAAGCTGGCACGGCACTCACGTCGCGGGGACGATCGCGGCGGTGTCGAACAACAGCAGTGGTGTGGCCGGGGTCGCCCCGAAGGCCAAGCTGCAGCACGTGCGGGTGCTTGGAAAGTGTGGCGGAACCCTGTCCGACATCGCCGACGCGATCGTCTGGGCCTCAGGCGGATCGGTGAGTGGCATCCCGGCCAACTCCACCCCGGCAAAGGTCATCAACATGAGCCTGGGTGGATCTGGATCGTGTGGCTCGACCTATCAGAACGCCATCAACGGCGCTGTCGGCCGCGGCACGGTGGTAGTGGTCTCGGCTGGAAACTCCAATCAGGACGCTTCCAACGCCCGTCCGGCCAACTGCAACAACGTCGTCACGGTCGCCGCCCTCGACCGTGACGGCAACCGGGCCCAGTTCAATTCCGGCAACACGGCCGGTTCCAACTACGGCAGCACAGTCGATGTCGCCGCACCAGGCGGCGAGACATGGACCGGAACCGGTGGTGCCAATGGCATTCTGTCCACCCTCAACTCCGGCACGACCACGCCAGGCAACCAGTCCTACGCCTTCTACCAAGGCACGAGCATGGCCGCGCCACACGTTGCCGGCCTGGCGGCGCTGATGCTGGGCGAAAAGTCGCTCACCCCGGCCGAGGTGGAATCCATCCTCAAGGCCAATGTGCGAGCGATTCCCGGCAGCTGCTCGCAAGGCTGCGGCGCGGGTCTGGTAGATGCGGCAAAAACAATTGGTGCGCTCAGCGGCGCCTGACCATCCATCCCCCAAATGGGGCGGTGGCGAATAGGGCGCCACCGCCCCACCTAGGTATTTCAGCAGGTCAATCCCCAGATCGACGATGAGCGAGGGGTTTCGTATCTATCCGCTAAGCGTTAAAGTTCCGCACGTGGCAACCGAGCTTCTTGACGAGCTACCCGCACGGGACTTCGCCGAGGCTCTGCGCGCGGGGATCCAGGCCCGCGGGTTGAGCCTGGAGCGCATTCAGGACCGTCTGCGTCAGCGGGGAGTGTCGATAAGCCTTGCCACCCTTAGCTATTGGCAATCCGGGCGCAGCCAGCCGGAGCGGCGCGAGTCCTTGGCCGCGGTGGCCGGGCTCGAAGCGATCCTGCGACTTCCCGAAGGCGCACTGCGCGGGCTCTTGACGGCACCACGATCCAGAGGCCGCCCGATCCGCCAGACGATGGTGGTCGACCTGACCTGGCCCCGGCCAAGCACGCTCAAAGCCGCGCTCGCCCAGGTTGACACGACCTGGGAAGACCAGCTGACCAGGATCAGCGTGCAGGACCGAGTCCACATTGGAGAATTGCGATCCGAGCGCTCGGTCCGCACCCGCCAAGTGCTGCGCGCGGAACAGGACGGGCCCGACCGGGTGCTGGCCATCTTCGCACTCGACGATGTGCGAGACTCCCTCCCTGACATCAAAGTGCGCCGGCCAGGCCGCATCGGCCGATCGATCACCGACCCGGAAGCCGGGATCCTGGTCACCGAGTTGATGTTCGACCGGAGCCTTGCCAAGGGCGAGACCTTCATCGTCGAGTACCTCCTCGTGCACACCACGCCCGGCAAGCCCGCGACCAGATGGGAGCGCCGTTTCCGGTACCCGGCAAGGGAATATTTGGTTGAAGTAGATTTCCACCCATCGGCGCTACCGGCTAGGTGCGCGCAATACACCGTGGTGGACGGTCCCGAGCGGACCCGATCGCTGACCATTGACGAGGCCCACTCGGTGCATCACGTCGCCCTCGCCGTCCCGCCAAGTCGTTGCGGCATCCGCTGGGCCTGGGACTAAGCCGCTCTTCTACCGAGCGGCCGTAGCCGGCTCGCGAATCTGAAGCGGTTCAACGGGTTCGGAGGTTTCCTCAGGCCTGCGCAACTCGTCGAGGCGGACCAGCGCCACTCCCCCGATGATCAGCACCCCGCCGGCCAGCTGAATCGCGACGGGCAGCTCGCCGAGCATCAGCCAGGCGAAGATGACCGCGAAGGCAACCTCGGTCAGGCCGACGAAGGAGGCCAGTTTCGGCCCGAGCATTCGCGCGGCGCCAATGCCGGCGACGTAAGCGATTGCGGCGGCGACCAGGGACAGACCGATCACCGGTACCCACCATTGAGCGCGAGCGCCTGCGAAGTCAACGGTGCCAAAGGTTGCGTGCATCGGCAGCCCGCCGATCGCGCCCAGTGCCAGCAATGCCACCGCACCAACGGTCATCCCGCCGCTCGCCACCACCACCGGTGGCACCCCACTGTCCCCTTTGGAGGAAAGCACAAAGTAGGTTGCGAGCCCGAAGGCAGCGCCCAGACCCCAAAGCACACCAACGAAATCGAGTCTTGTCTCGCCGGTCAGATTGAGCACCAACACCAGACCGAGCAGAGCCACCACTGAGCCGGCGATCGTGAGGCGCCTCGGCTTTTGGCCGTGCCGGATCCACAACCAGCCGACGACGAGTACCAGACCCAAATACTCAAGTAGCAGAGCCACCCCGACCGACAGGGTCTGCACGGCGTTGAAGAAGAACACCTGGCACCCCGCGACGGCGATCAAGCCATAGCTAGCCACCATGCCAAAGTTGCGCCGCAACGACTGCCACCTGCCACGCATCGCGATGATCGCGGGGACTGCCAGAATGAGCGCCGCAATGCCGATCCGGATGGCGACCGCGGCCCCAGGCGACCAGCCTGCATCGGTCAGCGACCGGGCAAACGAACCGGAGGTGCCGAAGGTAGCCGCGGACAGTAGCGCCAGGCCGAGCCCGGCCCCGGCGGTGCGTTCCTTAAGCATGGGATCCTCCGATAGGATGTCATTAGCAAACGCGCCTTATACTCATGACACTACGACTGGCGACGACAGGAGTCAAGATGCTCTTTGCTCGTGACACCGAGATAGGGCTGGCCGCCGCCGCGGCTCTCGTCAACACCCTCGACGGCGACGGAGAGCACCTGCCCGATGTCGCCGCGCTCGACGAGTTCATCAGCACGTGGGGCTGGACCGGCAAGGTCGAGCACAGCCAGGCCGAGCTGCAGGCTGTGCGTGATCTGCGTCCCCGCCTACGTCAGATCTGGGAGGTCGACGAGGAGCAGGTCGTGGAAATCGTCAACGACCTGCTGCGCACCTCAAATGCCCTTCCCCAGCTGGTAAAACACGATGTGTGGGACTATCACCTGCACGCCACCCCACCCAACGCGCCACTGGCCACCCGGATGGCGGTCGAGGCTGCCATGGCATTCGTCGATGTCGTGCGCGGCAAGGAACTGAGCCGGTTGCGGACCTGCGACTACCCCGGATGCGACAACGTCGTGGTCGATCTGTCGAAGAACAGGTCGAAGCGCTTCTGTGACGCGGGCTGCGGCAACAAAGCCGCGGTGGCGGCCTATCGCGCTCGCAAGGCCGCCGCGAAGAACTAGGGGCCGACGCTGCCCAGTGTGAAAGCGACCAGGAAGCCACCCACCGTGGCGAATGCGACCCAGGGCCCGCCATCGGCGTAGGCCTTGGGAAACACCGTGTTGGCAAGCGAAGCCAGCACAGCGCCGCCGGCGAAAGCCAGGACGACGGAAAGTGCTGACTCGTTCACGTCGGTCAGCAACGACCCTCCTGCGACAACAGCCGCTGCCAGCAACACCGCGCCCGCGCACCAGGTGACAAGCGCGAAGGTCTTCGAACGGCCGCCTTCGGTCATACTGCGAGTGCCGACCATGGCCTCGGGGAAGTTCGACGCGAAGATGGCGGCGAGCAAGGCGACCGACCCGCCACCGGCGGCCAATGTCGTTCCCAGCGCTAGATTTTCTGGTACCCCATCGAGCACCACAGCCGCCAGAAGCGCCAACCCAGCAGCGTCTCGGGCCTTCTCACCGCGCACGTGACGGTGCAGCAACACGTCGATCACGATGAACACCGCCGCGCCCGCGATCAGTCCGAGGCTGGAGGTCAGCAAACCGCCGTGCGCAAAGGATTCCTCGAACAGCTCGAAGGCCAAGGCCGCCGTCAGCGCACCTCCGGAGAATGCGAGCAACGCGGCAAGGACCGGGTCCGGAGGCTTCCAGAGCATCCCGGCGAAGGCACCCAGAACCAGTGCGGCGGAAGCGATCGCGGCGAACAGCAGAGTCTGCGTCATCGGTCATCCAGTCGCTTGATTGTTCGTGCCGGACAACACCCCGAGGACTCCCGTCACCTTCAACACCATCAGCACCGGGCCCTGTGCGCCGGTCACCGTCAAGCTGACGCCGCCGGCCGCCGCCTGGCGGTAGGCAATCATCAGGCAGGCGATTCCACTGGAGTCCACAAACGAAACTCCAGCCAGGTCAACCACTACATCGCGGCCTGGATGTTGCGACATCACTTCGCGCAGCCAGGCTGTCATGTCAGCCTCTACTTCCATGTCGATCTCGCCGGTCAGGCGTAGCACGACACGCCGGTCCAACTCGTGCGTGGACCGCGTCAGGCGGGGTGCGGTGGATGAGGACACGCGATATAGGTACCACACCGTGGCGGAAATCTGTAGTGGCGCCGGTAGACTTTTTCTCGCGGCTTCTGTATGGTTCCTTTCATTGTGACGGAAGAAATGTGTGTATGAACGACAAGTTCGATGACGAGCACTACCCGGCCTACACGATGGGCCGCGCTGCCGAAATGATTAGCGCCACCGCGGCGTTTCTGCGCTCGGTGGAGCAGGCGAAGCTGTTCGAGCCGATGCGCTCCGATGGCGGCCATCGCCGCTATAGCCGCTACCAGCTCCGGTTGGCCGCGAGGGTGCGTGAGATCGCCGATCAGGGAACTCCAGTTGAGGCCGCCTGCCGCATCGTGATTCTGGAGAACCAGCTCCAGGAAGCGTTGGAGCAGTTAGGGCGCTAAGCCGTCGTCCGGTGGTTGCGATCGCCAAGCCGGATGCGCACCTGGGTGATAGCCCGTCCGGTGACCTGGGTTACCTCTGCGGTAAATCCAGGCAGGGTAACGGTTTCGCCGGGTGCGGTGGGGATGTGCCCGAGGCGATCAAGCACCAGCCCGGCGACGGTGGTGTAGTCGGCGTCCGCGATCTTTGAGGTGTCGATGCCGAGGTCCGGCAGATCGTGGATGGGAAACGATCCCGGGAGCAGAAACACGTCGTCCGCTTCACGCACCACGGCTTCGATATCCCGATCGGTTTCGTCGTAGATTTCGCCGACGACCTCTTCCACGAGATCCTCCATCGTGACAATTCCATCGATGGATCCGTGCTCGTCGACCACGAGAGCGAATTGTTCCCGCTGATGCCGCAGTTGTCGCATGGCATCGGCGACCCGCAGGGTTTCAGGCAGTAGCAAGGGTGGGCGGGCGCGATCGGCTGCCGTTGGCCCACCTCCGCCGGTCAGCAGATCCCGCAGGTGGACGACGCCGATGAGGTCGTCGAGACCGCCAGGACCGACAACCGGAGCCCGGGTGTGGCCCGACTCGGCCACCATCCGCAAGGCTTCTTCGACCGGCGACGTTCCGGGCACCGTGGTGACCTCGTTGCGCGGGATCAGGATCTCGCGAATGACACGTTCGGTGATTTCGAAGGCGCCGGAGATGATTTCGCGTTGCTGAGCCGTGAAGCCCCGTTGGGCCACAACGAGTTCCCGGATCTCTTCGGTCGTGACCTCCTCCCGGCTGGCATTGGGATCCCCACCCAGAATGCGCACCACGAAGTCGGTTGCCTTGCCCAGTAGCCAGACGATCGGACGTGAGGCGGTAGCCAGCCAATCGAGCGGCCTGGCCGCCGTCAACGCCCAGCCCTCGGCACGTTGCATAGCGAGCCGCTTCGGGGCGAGCTCACCCAGCACGAGGGTGATAAAGGTGAGGATGAGTGTGAGGAGCACGATCGCAGCGGGCTCGGCTGCCGACCCCAGAAAGCTCAACGGCCCGACCAGCGGCTTGGCCAGGGAAGTCGCGGCGAAGGCCGAGGCCAGGAATCCGGCGAGCGTGATGCCGATTTGGATGGTGGCCAGAAATCGGTTCGGGTCACGCGAGAGCCGCGCGAGCACCCTGCCGCCGCTCGAGGTGCGCTCCAGCCGGTGAATCTGGCTCTCCCGAAGCGAGATGAGCGCCATTTCGCTGCCCGACAGGGCACCGTTGAGCAGTACCAAAACGAGCACCAGCAGGATCTGGGTGCCATAGCCGCCCACGGGCGTTCACTCCTCGGTCTTATCCAGTAACTACACAGCTTCAGGTAATAGTCTGAGGGACATGGTCTTTAAGAAGCTGCTGGCCGGTCTGGGGTTCGGCGGC
>DPJL01000438.1:0-3953 GCA_003543035.1 Micromonosporaceae bacterium
CAAGACGCTGGGAACACCGACACGCCGTCGAGCAAGACCTTAAGTTCATGATCAACCCGGGTGGAGGTCGGAGGCGTCGAAAGCATGCGGCAAAAGCTCGGCCATGGTCAGCGGACCGTTCTTGGAGTCGATCAACATCTTTGGCCCGCCGTTCTCCCACAGCAGCTGACGGCATCGTCCACATGGGAGCAGCGGGTCGCCGTCACCGTCCACACAGGCCATCGCGACCAGCCTGCCGCCCCCGGTGGCATGCAACTGCGACACCATCCCGCACTCGGCGCAGAGCGCGACGCCGTAAGCGGCGTTTTCGACGTTGCAGCCGACCACCACCCTGCCGTCATCCACCAGACCCGCCGCCCCGACCGGAAACTTCGAGTAAGGCGCATAGGCCCGGTGCATGACCTCCACCGCGGCTGCTCGCAGCGCCGGCCAGTCAATCGAGCGGTGATCAGCCTTTGACATACGGCTTTCCATCCGCGGCGGGCGCTCGAACCCGGCCCACCAGACCAGCCACCGCAAAGATCGTGGCGATATACGGCAGCATCGCCAGGAACTCGCTCGGGATCGGGCTCTGCAATGCTTGCAGCAGTGAGGAAAGCGCCTTGGCGAAGCCGAAGAAGATGGCCGCCAGGAAGGCTCCCACCGGGTTCCACCGTCCGAAGATCATCGCGGCCAGCGCAATGAAGCCCAGGCCACCGGTGATGTTCTTGGTGAAGCTGGTGGCCGTGACCATCGAGAAGTAGGCACCACCCAAGCCTGCCACCAGACCCGCGATGAGCACGTTGACATAGCGAAGCCCGAGCACCCGGATGCCGACCGTGTCGGCCGCCGCGGGGTGCTCGCCTACCGCGCGGGTGCGCAGGCCCCACCTCGTCCGGAAGAGAGCAATGGTGATCACCACGACGAGGGCGAGCGCGAGATAGGTGAGGATGGTGCCCTTGAAGATCGCCGGGCCCAGGATCGGGATCTTGGCCAGCGCCGGGATTTCCCAGCGCGGCAGGCCACCCGGGTTGTTGTAGGCCTCGGTGTCCGAGCGCATCACCTGCTCGTAGAAGAAACCGGTGAGGCCGAGCGCGAACGTGTTCAGCACGATGCCGATGACGACCTGATCTACCAGGAACCGGATCGCGAGCCAGGCCAGGATCACCGAGATCAGCGCCCCACCGATGGCAGCGGCGCCCAACCCTGCCCAGAAGGTACCGGCGATACTGCCGAAAAGGGCGGCAAAGAACGCACCCGTGAGCAACTGCCCTTCGATTGCCACGTTGACCACGCCACTGCGCTCACACAGCACACCGGCCAACGCCCCGAAGATCAGCGGAAGCGAAGCTTCCATGGTGATCGAGGAGAGGGAGCCCAACGGCACCGAACCGTGCACTGTAGACACCTGCCACACCAGTGCCGAGAGCAGGAAGGCGGCCAGCGAGATGCTGACGAGGAGCCCGAAACGCTTGCCCAGCAAGAGGAGTGTGCCGCCGGCAGCCAGCGCGATCAGCCCGAAGATCAGCGAGCCGAGCTTGCCGTTGATGCCGAATTGGGTGCCGGACTGAGTGGTTTCACCGACGAAGAAAGTCGCCGGATCGCTTGGGGAGGCAGCCGTGAACCAGATCGAGGCGATCAGGCCCAGCGCGACCATGGCAGCACCGGCTTTGCGCTCCCGGGTCCAGTAACCCGTCGGCACCGCCAGCTCCGCGTTTGCCACTGTCGTGGTCATGCTCACCCCTTCGCCAGGGCCGCTTGGGCGGCCGCGGAGGGCGACCGGCGGAGTCGGAAGATCGCCTTAACCAGCAGCGGTGCCGCCACAAAGATGACGATCATTGCCTGGATCACGGTGACCAGTTCATTGGAAATGCCGGAGAAGGTCTGCATCGCGGCGCCCCCGGCCTGCAACGCTCCAAATAGGAGACCCGCACCCACCACGCCCCATGGTTTCACCCGGCCCAGCAGCGCCACCAGAATGCCGTTGAACCCAATCTGGCCGACCACCTCGCCGGTCAGGGTCTCCGCTGTGCCGAGCACCATCGTCGTCCCGCCGAGCCCAGCCAGCGCACCGGAAAGCGCCATCGTCAGGGCCAGCGTCTTGCCCACGCTGATGCCGGCCGTGCTCGCCGCATTGGGGTTGTAGCCGACCGCTCGTAACTCGAAGCCGAAGGTCCCCCGGCGCATCAGCCAGGCCACCCCGGCCGCGGCCAGGATGGCGAACACTATGCCCAGGTTGACTCGCAGCGATGAGTGGAAGATCTGCGGGAAGATCGCCGAATCCACGGCGGGTTTGGTGATCAGATCCGACCGGCCCGGATCGTCGACGAACTTCTGCCGGATGAACCAGAACAGGAAATAGAGCGCGATGTAGTTGAGCATGATCGTGACGATGACCTCGTGGGCGCCCGTCTTGGCTTTTAGCAGGCCTACCAGGTACCCCCAAAGGCCTCCCAAAAGCGCACCGGCGAGCACTGTCAACGGGATGTGCACGAAGGACGGGAGCGAGGCAACGATCCCGACCGTGCCGCCGCCGACCGCTCCCATGATCGCCTGGCCCTGTCCACCGATGTTGAACAGGCCCGCCCGGAAGGGGATCGCCACCGCAAGCCCGGTGAAGATCAGGGGCGCCGCATTGGTGAGCGTTTCCGAGATCGGGCGCAAGGCCTCTTGCCAGGTTGCCATATCCCAGAACCAGCGGTTTACCGTGTCCGGGTTGAAGATCGCACCCTTGAACATGTCGGAGTAGGCCGTGCTGACCAGGTTCCAGCTGGTTTCCAATGTGGTCAGCGGCTGGTAGGTGAGGTAGCCCCACTGCTTCCGCGCGTTGGCGTCACCGATGATCATCAGGACGCCGCCGAAGAAGAGTGCGAGCAGGATGGCCGCCAGAGTCACGCTGAACGAGTTGTCCGCATAGAACTCGTGCCGCAGCCTGTCCAGGAACGTCTGGTCGGCCCGATGCTTGCCCGGCTTGAGATCGGCCATGTAGTAGGGCCGCCCCTGCTCCGGATGCGACGGGCTCTTGTCCGGTGAGGACGCTGTGGCCTCGGGTTCACGCGGCTCAGGCTCGTGTGGCTCGGTCATGAATCATCAGCCTCGGGGGTAATGCCGGCCATCAGCAGGCCGAGCGTCTCACGTGGAGTGTCCGGCGACACGACGGCCAGCACCCGGCCGCGATACATCACCGCGACCCGGTCGGCCAAGGCCACGACCTCGTCAAGCTCGCTGGAAACCAGGAGCACCGCTGAGCCCACATCGCGCTCGGCGACGATGCGCCGGTGGATGAACTCGATCGATCCAACGTCGACACCCCGGGTCGGTTGGGCGGCAATGAAAAGCTTCAGCGGCCGCGACATCTCCCGGGCCACGATGACCTTCTGCTGGTTCCCGCCCGACAGCGAGCCCACGGGCTGCTGCTCCGACTGCACCCGAATGTCGAATTCGTCGATGCGGCCCTTTGCCGCCACCTCGATGGCTGGCGGGTTGAGGGCAAAGCGGCCACCGAACGGCTCAACGTCATACAGGTCGAGCACGAGATTCTCGGCGACCGAGAACTCTTTGACGAGGCCGTCAACGCTTCTGTCCTCGGGGATGTAGCCGACTCCGGCGCGCAACACCTGACGGGTGCGCCAGCCGGTGATGTCCTTGCCGTTGAGGGTCACTGTGCCGGCCAGGGCGGGGCGCAGACCCATGATCGACTCGATCAGCTCGGTCTGGCCGTTGCCCTGCACCCCGGCAATGCCCAGCACCTCGCCCGCCTTCACCTCCAGGTCCACTCCGTCCACGGCACGGTGCTGGCGATCGTCGGCCACCACCAGGCCCGAAACGGTGAGCACGGGCGCGCCTGGCTCGGCTTTCTGCTTGGGTACCTCGAGCACGACAGCACGGCCGACCATCAGCTCGGCCAGCTCCGACTCGGGTGTAGTCGGCTCGGCAGTGCCCACCGTCTTACCCCGGCGGATCACCGTGATCCG
>DPJL01000438.1:4296-12630 GCA_003543035.1 Micromonosporaceae bacterium
GACAGCAGCTCGTCTGTCTCCTGTGGAGTGAGCACCGCGGTCGGCTCGTCGAGAATGAGCAGGTCGACGTCTCGGGTCAGCGCCTTGACGATCTCGACTCGCTGCTGAATGCCGATCGGCAGGTCCTCGATGGTCGCCTCGGGGTCGACCGGCAGGCCGTACTTGAGTGAGACCTCGCGCACGAGCCGGTTGGCAGTGGCATGGTCGAGGAAGCCGGCCTTATTCGGCTCGGCCCCGAGCATCACGTTTTCCGCCACCGAGAAGACCGGGATGAGCATGAAGTGCTGGTGCACCATGCCAATGCCGGCCTTGATGGCGTCGCCGGGCCCCTTGATCTTCACCGGCTTGCCGTCGACCAGGATCTCGCCCTCGTCGGGTTGCAGCAGACCATAAAGGACGTTCATCAGGGTCGACTTGCCCGCGCCGTTTTCGCCGAGGAGGGCATGGATCTCACCGGACTCCACCGTCAGGTCGATGTCATCGTTAGCGACGAGGTCACCGAAACGCTTGGTGATGCCGCGCAATTCGAGTCTCAGCGTCGCCTCCTCATCGAGAGCATCACTGCATTGTGGAGTAACAAAGGCCGCCGCGGAACCGGCGGACCGGCTCCGGCGGCGGCCGGATGGTGCTATTGCCGCCTTACTGGCGATGATCTCACCAGATAGGGCGAAGCGCGGTCACTTCGGCTGAGCCTGTGAGGTGACCTTGATCTTGCCCGAGATGATATCGGCCTTGAGCGCCGTGATCTCCGACTTCAGCGAGGCGTCCACCTTGCTGTCGAAGTCGTGATAGGGAGCCAGGGAAACGCCGTTGTTCTCCAAGTTGCCCAGGAAGCCACCGGTGAGCAGGGTGCCCGGCTGACCGACTGCCTTGAGCAAAGCGTCCTTGACGCCGTCCTTGGAGTTCTTCACCACCGTGCTGAGCATGACCGACTTGTACTGAGTGGTCTCGTACCCGTCCGCGTCAACCCAGATCACGACGTACTTGCCCTCGGCCGCAGCCGCTGTACCAAGACCCGCTCCACCGGCCACCGGCATGATCACGTCGGCGCCCTGGGCGACCAGGGTGTCCGACTGCTGCTTGCCGGCTTCCTGCTTCACGAAGTCGTTCGTGAACAGACCGTCCTGGGTGTCCTTGTTCCAGCCAAGCAGCTGGACCGTCTTGCCCTTGACGGTGTTGTAGTGCTTCACGCCGTCGGCGAAGCCGTCCATGAAGATGGTCACCGGACCGATCTTCATACCGCCGTAGGTGCCGACCTTGCCGGTCTTGGAGTAGCCCGCGGCCAGGTAACCAGCGAGGAATGCGGCCTGCTGGGTCTCGAACTGGATCGGGTAGACGTTGGTCAGCCCGAGGTTGTCGGCGTCCACGATGGAGAACTGGACCTTCGGGTTGGCCGCCGCGACCTTCTTCGTGGCGTCACCCATCAGGCCACCGACGGACTGAATGTATTTGCAGCCCTTGGTGACCGAGTTGGTCAGGTTCGGGTCGTAGTCGGACATTGCCGTCGACGCCGTGTAGCTGGTGGCGATCGCCGCGTTCTGCTTCTTGGCCTCCTCAAGACCTGACCACGACGACGCGTTGAAAGAACGGTCGTCGATGCCACCGGTGTCGGTGACCATGCAGGCCTGGAAGGTGCCAGCCGTCGGGCCGGTTCCCGGGGTCTCCGCCGGCGGTTTGCTACAGGCGGCTGCGGCGAGCGCAAGGCCACCGGCCGCGGCCAGCGCGATCATCTTCATCCCACGCGAACTGCGCAAGATGGTCTCCTCTCCCTGCACCGCACAGCAGGCCTGCTCCGTCTCAGCAGGAAGCGCGGTGAAACTTTTTACGGCAGCCTACGGTGGTGGCGGCCGTCCGACCGCCAATCATGAAGCTTTGTTGAACGGTCGTTACTATGACGTGACTCTTGCGTGTAGTACGTCACTAAGTGGTGCTATCGCTACTAACGGTAACCCTTGGGTAGCGGACACCCGGTATTTGGTGAGGCGTAATCTCCCCGATCATGGACGCACTTCGACTCATCCTGCGTTACGCCCACCTGATCGGCTTCGCCCTGCTGCTCGGGGGCGCGATCACGCAGTACTTGACCGGCAAGCTGCGGATCAACTCGGCCATCCTGTGGGGCTCAATCATCCAGGTTGTCACCGGCCTCGCCCTGGCTGCTCCACTGCGGGGCGGCGGCGACAAGGAGCCCGACCCGGCCAAGCTCGCGGTCAAGGGCATCATCGCCATCCTGATCTTCGTCATGGTCTTCGTCGTCCGTAAGAAGGACGTCGTAGCCAAGGGCCATTTCATTGGCATCGCCGCGATGACCCTGATCAATGCCGGCGTCGCCGTCTTCTGGCGATAAGCCCTTGCCACAGGCTACTGCCGGGGAAATGGTCGGATCGCGCCATTTCTCCGCAGTAATTTGCTCGCCGCTTCGCGGCGACGAGACGATGATCTCAGCATGGTGAGAGTCGAAGCGCTGGGTCCGGACGACTGGGAGACCACCCGAGATTTGCGGTTGGCAGCCCTCCTGAACGCGCCGGAGGCGTTCGGCGGAACGTACGAGGAGACCGCCAAACGCACCGAGGCGGACTGGCGGGCCTGGCCGAAGAATGGGCAAGTCTTCGCGGCTCGCATCGACGACGAACCGGTGGGCATGGCATGCGGCTGGCAGGATCCGGAGAAACCCGACGTCACCGCGCTGATCGGCATGTGGGTTGCGCCCAAGGCTCGCGGTGGCAGCGTCGCCAAGGCTCTGATCGACGCCGTGGCGCAGTGGGCGCGCGAACGCGATAGCCAGGCCATAGAGCTGACCGTCTATGAGTCCAATGTGGCCGGCCGCCGCGCCTACCTCAAGCACGGCTTCGCCGACACCGGGCCCAGCCTGGAGTATGCCAACGCCCTCAACATGCGACTCGACCTATCTTGAGCCCGGAGGAGCTATACAGCGGCGTAGTCGCGAAAGGCACCGGGAGCGCGTTGCCTGTCCGCGACGCGGAAACCACGATGGACTCCGCCTCGGTTTCCCGCAGGAACACCAGACTGTCCGCGTCGGCGTGGATCCAGCGCAGGCCGCCATGGCGCAGCGCATTTTCCTTGGCGCGCAAGCCGATCAGCTCGCGGTAGGCGGCCAGCGTTTCCTCCGACCGGTCCGCGGGGCGATTCCAAGGCATCGGAGTGCGTGAATGCTCCCCATTGCTGCCGGTCAGACCAAACTCAGAGCCTGCAAACACCATGGGTGTACCAGGTAAAGCCGCCTGCAACCCCAGAGCCACCAGATGCGACTCAAATGACCCTGTCACGGTCCGGATCCGTGCCGCGTCATGCGAGTCGAGCAGCTGCCACGAATGTACGTAGGAGCGCCACGACATCCGCGAAGAGAAGGCTCGGATGGTGTCCAGAGTGGACAGTCCGTCCCGTGATGGGATGTTGCCCGGCATACCAAGGAAGTTGTCGAGCGACACGTCTTCGCCACGTAGCCAGCACCACACCGGTCGCAGGAAGCCGCCGTAGTTCATCGTGCCGTGCCAGCCATCGCGGTCCAGGTCGCCGCCCGCATCATGGTTGTGTTCGGCCACCAGCATCGCCTCGGCCGGCAACGCTCGCCTCAACGAGGCCGCCACCGAATGCGTCAGGTCATCAGACCGGAAGCGCCCGGTCATGTTCGCCACGTCGACCCGCCAACCGTGGAAGTACTCAAGCCAGCGTTGCAGGACCGAGGTCATCCGATCCCAGACCAGTGCACTGTTCCAATTCAGCTTGGGCAGACTTTTGACCCCGCACCAAGACTCGTAGTCGCCGTCTTCGAGCCAATAGAACATCTCGGGGAACGAGGCGAACCATTCGTGCGCCGCACCGACATGGTTCGTGGTGATGTCACCGATCAGCCGCATGCCCCGAGCCTGCACCGCGTCGGAAAGCCGCTTGAGCGCGATATCACCGCCCAGCAACGGGTCCACGCCGTCGAATGTGGACGCATCGTAGCGATGATTCGATCGCGCCGGAAAGATCGGCGTCAGGTAGATCGTGTTGACGCCAAGCGATTGGATGTGGTCGAGGTGAGCCACGATGCCATCAAGATCGCCGCCGTAGAACTGCTCGGAGACGCCGGGGCCTTCGCCGATGACCGGGTCGGTGTCCCACTGAGCCGGCAAAGCCCAATCCGGCAACGCTTTTCCGGTCAACGAGCCTGCGAAGCGATCTGGGAAGATCTCGTAGATGATGGCATCCTGCATCCATGACGGCGGAGCGTCGTACGCCACCAGCCGGAAGTCGGTGGTGTCGGGAATGTCATGGGAGACAAGGCCCGCGGCGGTCAGCCACTGGCCACCAAACCTGAACCGGTATGGCGTCACCGGATTGTGGGCCGGCAGCACCGCGGTCCACCAAGTGTCGGTTGCGCCGTGCCCGCCGATCGCTCGACCGGTCCGCGCCGGGTCCACGGTCATGGCTACAAAGCGCGGCTCGCCGTCAACGACACAGCGAAGCCAAGGAGTCTCAGCGGCGAAGTCAGCCGGAACCCTTACCCACACCTGCTTTCCGGAAACGTAAAGATCGGAGCCGTCGTGATGAGGGTGATTCAAGAATTGCATTGCTAGCCCTTCACCGCGCCCATCGTCAGGCCGGAGACTATGTACTTTTGCAGCCAAAGGAAAACACCCACGGTCGGGATCGCGGTCAGCAACGTGCCCGCCGCGAAAATGCCGAAGTTCGCGTTGCGGCTGTCCGGTCCGAGCAGCCCGAACATGCCAACCGCCAGCGTTTTCGAGTCATCCTCCCGTAGGAAGAGGTTGGCGATGAGAAACTCGTTCATGGTGCCGATGAAGGCCAGCATCGCGGTCACCGCAAGGATCGGCGCAACGAGCGGCAGGATGATGCGCCAGAAGATCTGAGCGTGCGAGGCACCGTCCACCGTGGCCGACTCGTCCAGCTCTTTGGGCACGGTGTCCAGGAAACCCTTCATCAGATAGGTGTTCACACCCAGCGCGCCACCGAGGTAGAGCAGCAGCAGACCCCAGATCGAGTCGAAACCGAAGGTGGGATAAAGCTCATTGATCTCGGTGAACATGATGTAGATGGTCACGATCGCCAGAAACTGCGGGAACATCTGGATCAGCAGCAAGGAGAGTAGCCCGACTCGCCGTCCGGCAAACCGCATGCGGCTAAAGGCATAGGCGGCACAGACACTGAGGAAGACGCTCGCAAACGACGCAACCAGCGCGATGACCACAGTGTTGATAAACCAGCGGCCAAAGGAATGATCCGGGTCGCCGAACAACTTGGTGAAGTTGTTGAAGCTCGCCCCGGTCGGAACCAGCTCGGCCGAGCTCAATGTTCCCAACGGATTCAGCGCGGCCGACACCACGAAGAGGATGGGCAGCACCGAGAACGCCACCACCAGAATGGCAACAGCGTGTCGCCACCAGACTTTTTTCACGTGTAGACCTCTTCTTGAGCCCGGGTGCGCCGGAACGCGATCACAGAGATCGTGGCCACGATGGCGAAGATGAAGGTCGAGATTGCCGCCGCGAAGCCGAATTGGCCCGACCCGCCTTCGAAGGCCAGCCGATAGGTATAGGTGATCAGCAGGTCGGTCTTGCCCACCAGATTGTTGTCCACCGCATAGGGCCCACCTGCGGTCACCAGCCGCACGAGGTTGAAGTTGTTGAAGTTGAAGGCGAACGACGAAATCAACAACGGGGTCAGTGCGACGAGCAGCAGGGGAAGGACCACCCGGCGGAAGCTCTGCCACGGCGACGCACCGTCGATCCCGGAGGCCTCGGTCAGCTCACGCGGGATCGCTTGCAGCGCACCGGTTGTCACTAGAAACATGTAGGGGAAACCGAGCCAGAGGTTGACCAGGATCAGGCCCAGGCGGGCGCTCATCGGCGTGCCAAGCCAATCCAGGTCGGTGCCGAGCACCCGGTTTATCAACCCGAAGTCCTTGTTGAACATGTCCCGCCACACCAGCAGCATCGCGAAGGCAGGCATGGCATACGGCAGGATCAGCAGCGTCCGGTAGATCCTCGTGCCCTTGACGCGAGGCGAGTGCAGGGCCAACGCGACCGCCATGCCAAGCGCGAAAGTGGTTACCACAGAAGCGAGAGCGAAGACGATATTCCAGACGAGTACCCCGAAGAAGTGCCCCGAGACATTAGGGTCGGTGAAAACACGCGTGAAGTTGGACCACCCTACGTTCACCTTCCACCCCTGGATCAGGTTGCCACCGCTCGCATCAACGAAGTAGCCGCGTTTCCCGTCGGCGACCCAGCGGTTGCCGCCTTCCACGATGCAGTCACAGCTCGCGTCGTACTTCCGCCGCGCCTCCTGCTCGATCGCGCGGCTTAACCCGACAGATTTGATGACTCCGCGTTCAGTGGGCACCCGGAGCGCTTGCACATCCTCGTCACGCTCGCTCGCCTGGATGATCTGATAGCCGGGAGCTGAGAGGACCTTGCCGGTGAGGCCTACTTCAGCTCCATCCAGATTGGACAGTCCTTTCTCGGTACCCAGCTGAACCTGTTTGGTCTCCTGGTTGACGAGCAGGAAGACGACGTCGTCACCTTTAGTGGCAACGGTTAGCGCATAGTCGGGAGCGCCGGGGATGTCGACCAGCGATTCCCGCTCGATCGCGGTGATGGCCTCCTGTTTGGAGCCACGGTGCCCGTCCCCGTAGTTGGTGAAGGCCACGCTGAACGTGTAGAGCACCGGGAAAATCTGAAAGATGATAAGGAAAATGGTGCCCGGCACTAGATATTTCGCCGGGACATGGCGAGGGCTTAGGTAGAGGTAGCCGATGCCGGCTGCCGCGAGCGCCAGGATCGTCAGCGCGACCCAGGACTCGGTGCGGATCAGCGGCGGCACCGCGTAGAGCAGAATCGCCGCGGTGATGCTCAGTGTGACGATCCGCGACAGCAGGAACGACATCGACTACCCCTCAACTACTTCTTGACGGCGGCGAGGATGGCGGTCTGGGCGGCGGCCGCGGCGGTTGCCGGGTCCTCACCCTTCACCACGGCCACCTCGGCGTTGCCGAAGGGACCCCAGATCGCGGACATCTCCGGGATGGCCGGCATCGGGAAGCCGTCCTTGCCCGCCTCGAGGAACTTCACCAGATCCGGGTCGTTCGCCTTGACCATGTCGATCGCGGCGGTAAGCGCCGGCGGACGCGGGTCGGCGTCGTAGAGAGCCTTCGCGACGTCCTTGTTGGTGACGTAGTTGGCGACGAATTCCTGCGCCAGCGCCTTGCTCTTGGCCTTCGAGGCCACGTAGAACGCTTGCACGCCAAGGAACGGGGTTGCCTTCTTGCCACCGGCGAAGCCGGGGACCGCGCTGATGTCGTACTTCACGCCGGCCGTCTTGACCTCCTTGGTGGCCCACGGGCCGGAGATCAGGAACGCGCACTTCTTACCGGCGAAGGTGGCGATCGAGTTCTCGCTGCCGATCGAGGTCTTCAGTGCGCCGCTGCCCTTCTCGCCCAACTCCTTGAGCTTGGTGAAGGCCTTCACCGAGTCGGCCGAACCCACGGTCACGTTCTTCGGGTCCGGGTCGCCGTTTGCGGTCGTGCCGAAGAGCGAGCCACCGGCCGAGGCGAAGAGCGGGTAGACGTGGTACGCGTCGCCGGCCGCACCCACCTGCAGGCAAAGGATCTCGGAGACCTTGCCGGCCGTCTTCAGGTCCTGGCCGGCCTTGACCAGATCCTCAAGAGTCGCCGGAGCGGTCGGCACCAGCTCGGTGTTGCGGAGCAGGGCGAGGTTCTCCATCGCGTAAGGCGCGCCGTAGACCTGACCGTTGAAGGTCACCGCCTTGATGGCGCTCGCTTCGAAGGACGACTTCTGCGCCGCGGTCAGGTTCACCGGGTCGATCGAGCCGTTCTGCACCAGGTTGCCGATCCAGTCATGGGCGCCGATCACGACATCGGGGCCGCTGCCCTGCTGGGAGGCTGTGACGAAGGTCTGCTGCAGGTTCTCGGCGATCTCCTTGATGGTGACCGTGACGCCGTTCTCCTTGCCGAACTGGTCGGCGAAGGGCTTTAGGGCAGCCGTCCGCTTCGGGTCGGCCCAAATTTCAAGCTTTCCGTTTCCCTTGTCCTTGCTCGGCGTGGCCGCGGGGTCGGTGTCGCCGGCGCAAGCCGAGGCACCTAACACGAGGCCGACTGCCGCAAGCACACCCGCAATACGGATGGCGCGCATCCAGGTCTCCTGTCATACATTGGAAGATGTTTCGCGCACGCTAGCAAGAAGTTTCAGTTTATGGAAGACCTTGCAACGCCGCTGGCCCCAAAACAGGTTGTTTTCGGTTAGCATGCGGCCATGCGTGCACGACTGTCTGACATAGCCCAGCAGGCTG
>DPJL01000199.1 GCA_003543035.1 Micromonosporaceae bacterium
CGAACTCGCACGCCTGCCCGATAACGATCGGCCCTGAACCGATGACTAGGACGTGTCTTAGGTCATCCCGCTTAGGCATGTTTCACCAACTCTGTGAACCGGTCGAACAAGTAGTCGGCGTCGTGCGGCCCCGCTGCCGCTTCCGGGTGGTACTGCACCGTGAACGCGGGCACGTCCAGGCACCGCAGGCCTTCGATCACGTTGTCGTTCAAGCAGACGTGACTCACTTCAACGCGGCCGAAGTCGGTGTCGGTCACCTTGTCGAGGGGCGCGTCGACGGCGAAGCCATGGTTGTGGCTGGTTACTTCAACCTTGCCGGTGATGCGGTCCATCACGGGCTGGTTGATCCCGCGGTGGCCGTAGCCGAGCTTGTAGGTGCCGAAACCCAAGGCGCGCCCGAGGATCTGGCTGCCGAAGCAGATGCCGAAGAGTGGGATCCCGCGGCGCATCACTTCCTGCGCGAGGGCGACCGGATGGTCGGCGGTGGCCGGGTCACCCGGGCCGGGCGAGAAGAAGATGGCATCCGGACTGACCGCGAGCAGATCGTCCAAAGTGGACGTCGCCGGCATGATGTGTGTTGTCACTCCCCGCGCCGCGAGCCGCCTTGGCACGTTGCGCTTGATGCCCAGATCCAGCGCGGCCACCGTGAACCGGTGCTCCCCGTCCGCCGGCACGGTGTAGGTGGTGGGTGTGGTCACCTCGGCCGAGAGGTCGGCTCCCTCCATCAGCGGCTGTTGCAGCACTCGCTGGTGAAGCGCATTGGCATCAGTGTCCACACTGGACACGCCGACCCGCATCGCCCCGCGCTCGCGAAGATGGCGGGTCAGCGCTCGGGTGTCGATCCCGGAGATGCCCACCACGCCTTCCTTTTGCAGCCGCTCGTCGAGGCTGCCCGTGGCGCGCCAATTCGACGGGGTGTGCACGGGGTCGCGGACCACGTAACCGGCAACCCAGATCCGGCCCGACTCGTCATCTTCGTCGTTCACGCCGGTGTTACCGATGTGGGGAGCGGTCTGCACCACGACCTGGCGGTGGTAGGACGGATCGGTGAGGGTCTCCTGGTACCCGGTCATCCCGGTGGTGAAAACGGCCTCGCCGAAGGTCTCCCCGACCGCCCCGTACGCCTCCCCCCGGAACGTCCGGCCGTCTTCGAGCACAAGTATCGCTTCCGGCATCACGCCACCCCCGCCTTCTCACAACGATCAAGACGCTGGGAACGGCGACACGCCGTCGAACCCGCACTTAAGTTCATGATCAACCCGGGTGGTGGCATCAACGCAGGGCCTTTCCGTGGGCAACGGTCTGAGTGCCGCGCAGGTAGGTGTGGACGACCCGGCCTGGCAGCGTCATTCCGGCGTAGGGGGTGTTGTGGCTGAGACTGGCCAGCCCGTGCGGGTCGACAGTCCACCGCGTCGTGGGGTCGATGAGGGTGAAGTTGGCGGGATTGCCGGGCGTCAGCGGGTTGCCGTGCCCGGTCAGGCCGGCGATTCGCGCCGGCGCGAAAGACATCCGCTCCGTGATCAGATCCCAATCATCGCCAAACACCTCAATGGCGATCGGCAAAGCGGTCTCCAGGCCGAGCATGCCCGGGCGGGCGTAGGCCCACTCGCACTCCTTGTCCTCGGTCGCGTGCGGGGCGTGGTCGGTGGCGATGACGTCGATCGTCCCGTCCCGCAAACCTTCACGCAGCGCCTCGACATCGGCCGCTGTCCGAAGTGGAGGGTTCACCTTGTACACCGGGTCATACGAACCGGCGAGCTCGTGGGTCAGCAGCAGGTGATGCGGAGTGACCTCGGCGGTCACCCGGACCCCGCGCGCTTTGGCTTGGCGGATAACTTCCACGCTGCCCGCAGTCGAGACATGGCAGACGTGTAGGCGGGCTCCCACGTGCGCGGCGAGCAGCACGTCCCGCGCGATGATCGACTCTTCGGCGACCGCGGGCCAGCCGGTCAGGCCGAGCCGCGCGCTCACCGAACCCTCGTGCATCTGGGCGCCTTCGGTGAGCCGTGGTTCTTCGGCGTGCTGGGCGATGACGCCGTCGAACGCTTTGACGTACTCCAGAGCGCGCCGCATCAACCGGGGGTCGTGCACACAGTGGCCGTCATCGGAGAAGATGCGTACCTTGGCGGCCGAGTCGGCCATCGCGCCGAGCTCCGCGAGGCGCTCGCCGGCCAGGCCGACCGTCACCGCCCCGATCGGTTGCACATCAACGAGTCCGGCTTCCTGGCCCAACCGGTACACCTGCTCGACCACCCCGGCCGTGTCGGCCACGGGTGAGGTGTTGGCCATGGCGCACACCGCGGTGTAGCCGCCCAGCGCGGCGGCCCGCGATCCACTTAGGACGGTTTCCGCGTCCTCGCGCCCAGGCTCCCGTAGATGCGTGTGCAGGTCGACCAGGCCCGGCAGAGCGACCAAGCCCGCGGTGTCCACTATGGAGGACTCCTGCCCGCGCTCGACGATCACGCCGTCCCTGATGTAGATCTTCACGATTTTCCTCCGAGCAGCAGGTAGAGGCAGGCCATCCGGACGCTGACGCCGTTGGTCACTTGCTCAACGATGGTGGAACGGGGCGAGTCGGCGACCTCAGGAGTGATCTCCATACCGCGATTCATCGGACCCGGATGCATCACGATCGCGTGCTCCGGCATCCGCCGCAGCCGTGCGGCATCAAGGCCATAGCGGCGTGAATACTCTCGGGCGCTTGGGAAATACGAATCCGTCATCCGCTCCCGCTGCACCCGCAGCATCATCACCACATCGGTGTCGGGCAGCACAGCATCCAGGTCATAGCTGACGTCGCCCAACTCCTGCGGCACCAAGGTCGGCGGGCCGACTAGCGTCACCTTCGCCCCCAACGTGTTGAGCAGCAAGACATTCGAGCGGGCCACCCGACTGTGCAGAACGTCGCCGACCACGGCCACGCGCAGATCCTTGATCACGCCTAACCGCTCGCGAATCGTGTAAGCGTCGAGCAAAGCCTGAGTTGGATGCTCGTGTGTGCCATCGCCGGCGTTGAGCACGCTGCCCTCGACCCAATTCGCCAACCGGTGTGGCGCACCGCTGGCCGGGTGCCGGATCACCACAGCGTCTGCGCCCATTGCCTGCAGGGTCCAGGCGGTGTCCTTCAGACTCTCGCCCTTGGCCACACTCGAACCCTTGGCCGAGAAGTTGATGACATCGGCGCTCAGGCGCTTGGCCGCGGCTTCGAAGCTGATCCTGGTACGCGTCGAATCCTCATAAAAGAGATTGACCACCGTGCGACCGCGCAGCGTCGGGAGTTTTTTGATCTCGCGGCCGGACACCGCGGCCATCTCGCCGGCGATGTCGAGGATCTCGGTCGCGGTTTCGGCATCCAGGTCGGCTGCGGAAAGCAGATGCTTCATGCGGCGGCCTCCAATTGGACCTCGTCTATGCCGTCGATCTCGGCCAGCTTGACCCGGACCTTTTCGCTCAGAGCGGTGGGGATGTTCTTGCCCACATAGTCGGCGCGGATCGGCAACTGCCGGTGCCCCCGGTCGACCAGAACCGCCAGTTGGACGACGCCAGGCCGGCCCAGATCACTGATCGCATCGAGCGCGGCCCGGATCGTGCGGCCGGAAAAGAGGACGTCGTCGACCAGAATCACGCGCCGGCCATCGATCCCGCCGGGCGGCTCCTCCGTGCGCCCGATCGCACGCACGGCATGCTGGCGCAGATCGTCGCGGTAGAGCGTGATGTCGAGAGTGCCAACCGGAATGTCACGGCCCTCGAAGGCCAGAATGCGATCGGCCAGGCGGCGGGCCAGCGGCACCCCGCGAGTGGCTATCCCCAGCAAAACGACGTCCTGAGCGCCCTGGGTCTTCTCAAGGATCTGATGAGCGATCCGATCAACCACGCGCTGGACGTCGCCGTTGGAGAGCACAGTTTTTGAATACGGCAAAGCTGACTCCTTCCCCGCCTCACTGGACGGGTCATTAAAGGAAACCGGAACTTTGTGCTCACAGCCGGGCCACCATGCCCGTGGGCTGGTTAGCGTCAGCCGCGAGGTTCTTTTAGCGAGGTCAAAGGTAGCACCTAGCCGATCAGCCCATATTGATCGGCACGTTCGGGCCAATCGCCCCTTGACCGCATGTAGGTCTCGCCGTTACGGTCGTCACGCTGCGTAATGACCACAGCTGCCCCGGGAGTGTCCAAAGATGCCATCTGATTACGCGAAGTCGTTAGGCGCCCGCCTGCGCTCCATCCGTCAGCAACAGAACCTTTCCCTGCAGGGCGTGGAGGAGAAGTCGAACGGTCGATGGAAGGCCGTCGTCGTCGGCTCCTACGAGCGCGGAGATCGGGCCGTGACCGTGTCACGCCTGGCCGAGCTCGCTGACTTCTATCGCGTGCCAGTAGGCGAGCTCCTCCCAGACGGCCCCTCCCCCCGCCACGAACCCACCAGCAAGATCGTGCTGGACCTGGAGAAGCTCTACGACGGCGCAGACGAAGACCTGGCGTCGGTCGCAAGGTTTGCAAGGGCGATTCAGCAGCAGCGGGGGGACTACAACGGGCGCGTGCTCTCTATTCGGGCGGTCGACCTTCAGGCGTTGGCGGTTTTTTATGACTGCACGCCTACGGAGTTGATCGAGCGTCTCGCTGATCATCAGGTTCTTGTCGCTGATCCGAGGGCGTTCTTCGCATCGTGAGTTCCGGCGCTTTTGCCGGATAGTCGTCGGGCGCAGCCATACGGCCATGATCAACGGTGGAGCTGTTGATCATGGAGCGCTCCGAGCGAGCTATCCAGCAAAAGCGCCTTGACGGTTCTAGGGGTCAAGGTGAGGTGCATGGGGGGTAAGAGCATGCACCTTTTACGGGAGGGTGGGGTTGGCCTTTAGTCGCGGGGGGCGTAGTCGGCGATGCGGCCGAGGAGGCCGTTGAGGAAGCGGGGGGAGTCGTCGGTGGAAAGCTCTTTGGCAAGCTCGACGGCTTCGGTGATGGCAACGGGGTCGTCGATCTCGTCCAGGTAGAAAAGTTCGTAGATGGCGATGCGGGCGAGATTGCGGTCGACGACAGGCATGCGGTCGAGCGTCCAGCCCTCGGCATAGGTGGAGATGGTTTCGTCGATGCGGCGCAGATGCTGATTTACGCCCTCCACCAAGGTGATCGCGTAGGGCATGTGCTCCGGCTTGGGGAGCTCCAAGCGCTCCACGTAAGCGGCAAGCACCTGGGGCACCGGAAGGTCACGCAGATCTGCCTCGTAAAGCACGTCCAACGCCCGCTTCCGCGCCCTGCGGCGCGCGGGCATATTCGTCTTGGGGCCTTCAGCCATGTCGCAAGCTCCATGGCTTCAAGCCCCATTTAGGGCGCAGTGTCATCAAAAAGCGTGCCATGATCAGCTGCGGCCGAGGTAGCGGCCGTCGCGGGTGTCGACCTTGATCTTCTCACCGGTGGTGATGAAGAGCGGAACCTGAACCGTGGCACCGGTTTCGATGGTGGCCGGCTTCGTGCCGCCGGTCGAACGGTCGCCCTGCAGACCCGGCTCGGTGTAGGTGACCTCGAACATGAGGCTCGTCGGCAGCTCGACGAAGAGCGGCACACCCTCATGCGTCGCGATGACCACCTCGGCCTCGGACAGCAGATAGTTCACGTTGTCGCCGAGCGTGCCGCCGGAGATGTGAATCTGGTCGTAAGTGTCCAGGTCCATGAAGACGAAGTCTTCCCCGTCCGGGTAGAGGTACTGGAACGAGCGCTTGTCGACCGTGGCGGTCTCCACCTTGGTGCCGGCGTTGAAGGTCTTGTCGACCACCTTGCCGGAGAGCACATGCTTGAGGGTGGTCCGCACGAACGCGGGACCCTTGCCGGGCTTGACGTGCTGGAACTCGACCACCGTCCAGAGCTCGTTGTCGAGGTTGAGCACCATGCCGTTCTTAAGGTCGTTCGTGCTGGCCACTGCCGTATCTCCCGATGGGTAATCAATGAACAAACGGCTATGAGTCTACCGGCTGCCCTCTTGCCTACGGTTTGCCAGGTGCAGCAACGCGAGGCGGTAACCGTCGACACCTAGGCCGCAGATCACACCAGAGGCGACCGCGGAGATCACCGAGTGGTGCCGGAACTGTTCACGGGCATGAATGTTCGACAGGTGCACCTCGATTAGCGGGCCCTTCAGGAGCGCACACGCGTCCCGCACCGCGATCGAATAGTGCGACCAGGCGGCCGGATTCAGCACGACCGCGGCCTCCTCATCGGCCGCCTCATGCAACCACGCCACCAGCTCATGCTCGGCGTCCGTCTGCCGGACTTCCACCTCGAGCCCAAGCTCCGCCCCGGCCTTAATGCACATGTCGGCGAGCGCTTCGTACGACGTGAGGCCGTAGATGTCCGTCTGCCGTGTCCCGAGCCGGCCCAGGTTCACGCCGTTAAACACGTAGGTTTTCATATGCCACCGCCAGTAGCTCGTCGTCCTCGATGGTCACGGTCACGGGCTGGGCCAAGCCATCCAGCAGCACAAACCGCAACGACTTCCCGCGGGCCTTCTTGTCCAGCGCCATCGCGTCGCGCAAGGCGGACCAGTCGCCGTCGTAAGTCACCGGCAGCCCGAGCCCCGTCAAAATGTCCCGCGTCTGCTCCACGAAGTCGGGACGGCCGGTGAGGCTTCCGAGGATTGCCGCGTACACCAGGCCCACGCTCACCGCGTGGCCGTGCGACCAGGTGTACCGCTCGACGTTTTCGATCGCGTGGGCCAGCGTGTGCCCGTAGTTGAGGATCTCGCGCAGACCCGATTCCTTGAGATCATTGGCGACCACGTCCGCCTTCACCCGGATCGAGCGCTCGATGAGCTCCGGCAAGGCTTCCGGCTTGCCGACCAGATCGAGGATCACCGGGTCGGCGATGAAGCCGCACTTCACCACCTCGGCCATGCCCGCTCCCAGCTGTGCCGCAGGCAGCGTGCGCAGCGCCGACAGCTCGCAGAGCACCCCGGCCGGCGGATGGAAGGCGCCAACGAGGTTTTTGCCCGCCGAGATGTTGATGCCGGTCTTGCCACCGATCGCGGCGTCGACCATCCCGTTGATGCTCGTGGCGATCGGCACCCAGCGAACGCCCCGCAACCAGGTCGCCGCGACAAATCCGGCGAGGTCGGTCAAGGCTCCCCCGCCCACGCCGACCACCACGTCGGAACGGGTAAAACCGGCCGCTGCCAACGTATCCCAGCATCGCGCCGCCACCTCGGCGGTCTTGGCCGCTTCGGCGTCGGGCACCTCGATCGGGGTGACATCCAGGCCCGCATCGATGAGCTCGTGGACAGCGTGCGAGGCGTCGTGGTTTACGGATGCGGTGAAGATGACGGCCGCTTTCGTTGCCCCGGCTACGAAATCCGTGACGTGTGGGGAAACGTGATCTCCGATGATCACCTCGTACGGCTGATCCCCGCCGACCTGAATCCGGGTCATGCCAACACCTTCACGATCTCAGCAGTGATCTCCTCCGGGCTTCGCCCTGCGGTGTCCACGGTGTACGTGGCGACCTCTTCGTACAACGGGCGCCTTTGCTCCAGCAGGAAACGCAAAGTCGCGCGCGGGTTCACCATCAGCAGCGGGCGCCCGGAGTCGAGCCCGACGCGGTGCACTGCGTCGGCCAGATCCACTGTCAGGTAGACCACGGTATGTTCCTTAAGCAGCGCACGGGTTTGAGTCGCTAGGACGGCGCCGCCGCCGACTGCGAGAACACCGTCGTGATCGGACAGTGCTTTGGCGACCGCGTAACGCTCGAGTGCGCGGAAGTGCTCCTCGCCCTCGTCCACGAAGATATCCGGAATCGGTTGGCCCGCGGCCAACTCGATGTCCGAGTCAGTGTCGCGAAAGGACACACCCAGCTCCGAGGCGAGCGTGCGGCCGATTGTCGACTTGCCGGCACCGGGCGCCCCGACGATTACGGCCAACGGTTTCATGTGATGATCAGGCTTTCCAGGTACCCGGCCAAATTGCGTTTGATTTCGGAAACCGAGTCGCCGCCGAACTTTTCCAGCGCCGCTTCGGCAAGCACCAAAGCCACCATCGCCTCAGCCACAACGGCTGCGGCCGGCACCGCACAGACATCCGAACGCTGGTTGATCGCCGTCGCGGCCTCGCCGGTGGCAACGTCCACAGTGGACAGCGCGCGATTGAGCGAGGAGATGGGCTTCATCGCGGCCCGAACCCGAAGGGGCTCACCGGAAGTCATGCCACCCTCGAGCCCGCCTGCGCGATCGGTGAGCCGCCTGACCCCGGTCGCGGTCGGCACGATCTCGTCATGCGCCACCGAGCCGCGCGATCGGGCCTGGGTGAACGCATCGCCGATCTCGACGCCCTTGATGGCTTGGATGGACATCAACGCGGTAGCCAGCCGCGCGTCCAACTTGCGATCCCACTGGGTGTGGCTGCCCAATCCGGGGGGTACCGAATAGGCCAGCACCTCAACGATGCCGCCCAACGTGTCCGCGTCCTTCTTGGCCGCATCGACTTCGGCCACCATCCGCGCGCTCGCCTCGGAATCGAGGCACCGCAACGGGTCCGTGTCAATCCGTTCGGCGTCGGATGGGAGCGGCACCAGACCCGGCTTGGCCGCGACCGAGCCGAGCTCGACCACGTGCGACACGATTTCGATCCCGAGCGCCTGCTTGAGCAACGCCTTCGCCACCGTACCGACAGCCACCCGCGCCGCGGTCTCCCGCGCGCTCGCCCGCTCAAGAATGGGCCGCGCATCCGTGTGGCCGTACTTCTGCATGCCGGCGAGGTCGGCGTGACCCGGCCTCGGTCTGGTCAAGGGCGCGTTGCGGGACTGAGCCGCGAGAAGCTCGGGATCCACCGGGTCGGCCGCCATGACCGTCTCCCACTTGGGCCACTCCGAGTTACCGACCTGGATCGCGACCGGACTGCCGAGCGTGAGCCCGTGCCGGACCCCGCCGATGATCGTCACCACATCCTGCTCGAACGCCATCCGCGCACCCCGGCCATAGCCGAGCCTGCGCCGGGCCAGCTCATGGCCGATCTCCGAGGACGTCACTGCCACCCCGGCCGGGATACCATCCAGGACCGCCACCAGTGCCGGTCCGTGCGATTCTCCAGCCGTCAACCACCGCAACACCTGATCAGTCTGTCATGCCCCACAGTGATCGCCGAATCTGCCATCATGTCCCGATGCGATCACGGGGGATATTCGTTTGCCTTGCCCTGCCTACGCTTCTGATCGCCGGCTGCAACACGGCTCCAGCACCCCCTTTTGCCCTACCGAGCGTTGCTCCCAGCGAGCCACCGGTCACGGTCACCCTCGCGCCGGTGAAGCAGGTGCTACCTGGAGCCGTCGACGCGGGCCGGATGCCACCGGTGGTCAACCACGGGCCCCGCTCGCGCAAGGTGGTAGCGCTGACCTTCGATGCCGATATGACCGACGTGATGCTGCGCAACCTCGACTCGGGGAAGGTCAAGTCCTACGCGAACATCAGGATCCTGGACATCCTGCAGGAGCGGCAGATCCCGGCCACCTTCTTCATCACCGGATTGTGGGCAGAGCGCTATCCGAAGGTCACCACCCGGATCGTGCAGGACAGCCGATTCGAAGTCGCGAACCATACGTACCGGCATTCGGCCTACACACCCAACTGCTACACGCTGCCGCAACTTCCGCGCACCGAGATGACCGGCGACGCGCGGCGCACCTTCGACGTGCTGACTACCTTTGGCGGCAACCAAACCCGGTACTTCCGCTTTCCCGGCCTGTGCCATGACAACGCGGCGTTGACCGCATTGGCACCGCTCGGGGTGACGGTCGTGGACGGTGATGTGATCTCGGGCGACCCCTTCGCCACCGCGTCGGCGCCAATCGTGTCGGCGGTGCTGGATCGGGTACAGGCCGGGTCGATCATCGTCCTGCACATCACCGAAGCGAACGCGGCCTTCACCGACGAGGCCCTAACCCCGATCCTCGACGGGCTCGCCGCACGCGGCCTCACCCCGGTCAAACTCTCCGACCTCCTCTCCCCCGCCCCGTGAGCGGAGGTTAGGCGCGAGCGGCGAGGAGGGCGGCGCGCATGGCATCGCGAGGCGCGGGGACACCGGTGAAGAGCTCGAACTGGCCCAGGGCCTGAGCCAGCAGCAGGTCCAATCCGGACACGATGCGGCAGCCCGCCTTCTCCGCTGATGCGGCAAGAGGCGTGGGCCACGGGTCGTAGACGACGTCGAAGAGCACTGTGCTGGGTCGCCATTGGATGTTGAGATCGTCGGCCACGCCCTTGGGCACAGTCGAAATCACCACATCGTGCAAGGCGGCTCTCGCCACACCTGGCCAGGTCATCCCGGTCAAACTGAGCCCTAGTGCCTCCGCGACCGGATCGAGCTCGGCGATCGCCTCGGTGCGGCGGGCAAAGAGCATGACCCGCTTGACCCCGAGCTGTGCCGCGGCACCAAGTGCGGCTCGGGCTGTGCCACCGGCACCAAGCACCGCAACGGATGTGGGCTTGTCGACGCCGGCCTCACGAAGGGCGGCGACCATGCCTGGCACGTCTGTGTTATCGGCGTACCAACCGATCTCGCCACGCACAAGGGTGTTGGCCGCGCCGATCGCCTCCGCCAACGGGCTGACGGCGGTGGCGACGGTGAGCGCGACCTCCTTGAGCGGCATGGTCAAGGACAGCCCGGCCCACTCGGGGCCGAGACCTGCCACGAGTGAGGCCAGCTCGTCCTCGCCGCATTCGGTGGCGGTATAGGTCCAGTCGGTCAGGCCGGCGGCCGCGTAGCCCGCGTTGTGCAGCACCGGGCTCAAGGAGTGCGCGACCGGTTTGCCGAGCACCCCTGCACGCCTGGTCAGCAGGCACTTCCGGTGATGAAACCGTTCTGGCAGCCGGTACGGATGTTGGCCTCGTGACCGGCCAGGTTGTCCGCGAACAGGGTCGTGCCCTGGGTGTCGACGGTGACCCAGAACAGCCAATTGCCCACCGGCGGATCCATTGCCGCCTTCAACGCCGCCTCGCCCGGGTTTCCGATCGGGGTGATCGGCATGCCCGGCCGCTTGTGCGTGTTGTAGGGGTTGTTGGCGTTGTTCAGCTCACTCTGCAGCAGATCGTTGGAGTGCTTGGGATCCTTGCCCTGCAGCTTGAGGTAGTAATTGATCGCCGCATCCACCTGCAGCAGCTTGGTGTCGGCCTTGTCGGTGTAGGCGCGGTTGTAGACGGCCCGCGCGGTCTTACCCATGTCATCGGGCTTGTTCACCTCGGCCTCCACAATGGACGCCGCGACCAGAGCCTCGTAGGGGGATATCTTCCGCTCATTCTGCACGCGATCGGCGAACTTCATCGCACCCGTGACGGTGAGGAACTTGTTCACCATGATCTTCAGCGCACCCTCAGCGGTCACGTTTGGCGGGAACTCGTAGGTGGCCGGGAAGAGGAAGCCCTCCACCGACTTCGGGGTCGGCTGCGCCACCCCGTCCTTACGGTTGAACCACCAGTCGGGCACGCCGAGCTTGACCGGATCCTCCGCCGCCTTCTTGAGGTCCTCGACCTTCAAGCCGAGCTTCTCGGCCAGCCGCTGATAGATCTCCAGCGTGATCAGACCCTCTTGGAGCACCAACCCATTGGTGATGCGGTTCTTCAGGTCCAGCAGGGCGAGCACGGCTGCGGAGCCGCTCATCTGCTTACGCAGCTTATAGAAACCGGGCTGGATCTTCAGTGCATCGGGATTGCCGCTTTCGGTGAAAGCCTTCTCGCTCTTGATGACCCCGGCGGACTTGAGCGTCTTGGCGATGTCGACCTGGGTGGCCCCGGTCTTGATTTCGACTTCCACCGTTTCGTCGATGCCCTGGCCCTGATAGTCCGGGGTGCTGAAGGTGTCTCTGATTTTCTCGTATCCGAGGTAGCCGCCGAAACCGAGGCCGCCGAGCAGCAACAGGGTCACCAGCAGCGCCAGGCCGGAACGGCCCCGCCCGGATTTCTTCCGCTTGTTGGCATTACGTCCCGCCCGCCCACGACGATGGCGGCCCTTGTCGTCATGTTCATCGAACGCGAGGTCAAGGTCATCGATCATCATCTACGCCTCCGCTGCGCGTCGAGCCAGCTCTGCAAGATCTCCACGGCGGCCGCTTGATCAATGACCGCACGCTGGCGCCTCCCTTTTACGCCCCGATCCGAGAGCCTACGTGTCGCCGCAACGGTTGACATCCTCTCGTCAGCCAGCACCACCGGCACCGGCGCAATGACATTTGCCAATTTTTCCGCATATGCTCGCGTGTGCAACGCCGCGGGTCCTTCCTGCCCAGCCAGGTTCACCGGTAGCCCAAGCACGACTTCAACGCTGTCATGCTCCACGACCAGTCGAGCAATCTCGACGATATCAGCGGGAATGTCTGATTGATCCGTATTGTCCCTTAAAATTGTCGCAACCGGAGTGGCAAGAATGCCATCGGGGTCGCACTTGGCGACCCCGATCCGGACCTTTCCGACATCGATTCCGAGCCTTACTCCGCGCTGCATAAGTCAGGCGTCGCCCAGGGCTCGTTCGACCGCCATGAGGAGCTTCGGCGCCTCCTCGGCCGGCAGGCCGCCACCCTGTGCCAGATCGGCGTTGCCGCCACCCCGGCCCGAAAGCGCACCCTTGACCAGGTCGGCCGCTGACAATCCACGGCTCTTCGCGGCGGCGTTGATCGCCACGATCAGCGAGGCCTTGCCGTTTGCCCGGGATGCCACCGCCACGACCGCGGGCCGCTCAGCCGGGATCGACCCGCGCACCTCCTGCGCCAGCGTGCGGATGTCGTTCACCGCAGCGCCCTCGGGGGCCTCGGTCCCCACATACGCGACGCCACGGATGTCGCGAGCATCGCCGGCCAACGCGGAAGCCCCGCCCAACACCAACTGAGCGCGCAACTTTTCCAACTCACGTTCGGCGTCGCGCAGCTGCGAAACAGTTTGCTCAACCCGTTCCGCAACCTGATCATTTGGTACCCGGTAAAGCTCCGCCAGCCGAGAAACGAGCAGATGCTCCTTGGCAAGGTGGCGGAACGCATCCATGCCCACCAATGCTTCGACCCGGCGGACACCGGAGCCGATCGACGCCTCGGACAGGATCTTCACCAGGCCGAGGTGCCCGGAACGCGCGGTGTGCGTGCCCCCGCACAACTCCCGGGCATAGTCGCCCACTTCGACGACGCGCACCTGGTCGCCGTATTTCTCGCCGAAGAGCGCCATCGCCCCCATCGCCCGGGCCTCGGCCTGCGACGTGACGAACGCGCGGACCTCGAGGTCCTGCATCAGCACCTCGTTGATCTGCTGCTCCACATCGTGCAGCACGCTGGGCGGCACGGCCTGCGGAGTGTTGAAGTCGAAGCGCAACCGGCCTGGCGCGTTCATGGAACCGGCCTGCGTGGCGGACTCGCCCAGGAAGTTACGCATCGTCTGGTGCACAAGGTGAGTTGCCGTGTGCGCGCGGGAGATCGCGCGACGGCGGTCGACATCGATCTCCGCGAAACCGGACTCGCCGGCGCGGATCTCGCCGTTGACGATCTTTACCTTGTGGACGGTCAGGCCTGGTACGGGTTGCTGGACGTCGAGCACCTCGGCCCGGCCGCCACCCACGGTGATCAGTCCCAGGTCGGGCTGCTGGCCACCACCCTCGGCGTAGAAGGGCGTGGCATCAAGCACCAGCTCGACGATCTCACCCTCGGTCGCGACCTCGATCTGACCGGAAACTCCGAGCAGCGCCCGCACCCGCGATTCGCGGGAAACCTCGCTGTAGCCGGTGAATTCGACCGCTCCCCCGCTATCCAGCGCACCCCGGTACGCGGACAGGTCCGCGTGACCGCTCTTGCGTGCCGCGGCATCCGCCTTGGCCCGCTTACGCTGCTCGCCCATGAGGCGGCGGAAGCCTTCGGTGTCGACGTCGAGCCCCTGCTCGGCGGCGATCTCCAGGGTCAGGTCGATCGGGAAGCCGTAGGTGTCGTGGAGCTGGAAGGCTTTGTCGCCCTCGAGTGCTTGCTTGCCCGCCTTCTTGGTGTCGGCGAGGGCAGTGTCCAAAATGGTGGTTCCCGCGCGCAGCGTCGCCCGGAACGCCTCTTCCTCGGCGTAGGCATACTGCGCGATGCGATCGAAGTCTTCGGCAAGCTCCGGATAGGACGGTGCCATGCTGTCGCGCGCAACGGGCAACAGCTCCGGCAGAGCCGGGTCCTCGTAACCCAGCAAGCGCATGGCACGGATCGCGCGGCGCATGATGCGGCGCAACACATAACCACGGCCCTCGTTGGACGGCGTCACGCCGTCCCCGATCAGCATCAGCGACGTGCGGACGTGGTCGGCGATGACCCGCAACCGGACATCATCCGGGTGCGACTCGCTGGCGACCTTCGACACGCCCTGGCCGTAGCGCTTGCCGGTCAGGTCCACTGCCTTGTCGATCAACGGACGGATCTCGTCGATCTCGTACATGTTGTCGACGCCCTGCAGGATCGAGGCCATCCGCTCCAGGCCCATGCCGGTGTCGATGTTCTTTGCCGGCAACTCCCCCAGGATCGGATAGTTCTCCTTGTCCGTGCCCGGGCCGCGCTCGAACTGCATGAAGACGTTGTTCCAGTATTCGAGGTAGCGATCCTCGTCGACCTCGGGACCGCCCTCTTTGCCGTATGCCGGTCCGCGGTCGTAATACATCTCCGAGCAGGGTCCACAAGGCCCGGGAATCCCCATGGACCAGTAGTTGTCGGCCTTGCCGCGGCGCACGATGCGCTCCATCGGCAGCCCGACCGTGTTGTGCCAGATATCGATCGACTCTTCGTCGTCGAGGTAGACCGTGGCCCAGATGCGCTCCGGGTCCAGGCCGAAGCCGCCCTCGGCGACCGGCTTCACGCTCAGATCCCACGCGAGCGGGATGGCGAGCTCCTTGAAGTAGTCGCCGAACGAGAAGTTGCCG
>DPJL01000198.1:0-11009 GCA_003543035.1 Micromonosporaceae bacterium
CAACGCGGCCAACCGGTTCTCCTCCAGCCGTTCCGCCTCCGCGGCCAGCGCCGCGATGTCTCGCATGCCGGCATAGGCGGCGCCGCGCCATTGGCCGAGCGCCTGTTCGAGCAGCTCCGCTGCCCTGGGCAGATCACCGCGCAACCTTGCGTCACTCGCTTGCGCCGTCAACCGTTCGAAGACGCGGGAGTCGACCTCCTCCACCGCGGCGACCAGCAGGTACCCAGCAGCGCTGTGCACCACCCGGCCATCGTCACCGAGTGCACGCCGCAATCGGTGGATGTAGACCTGCAACGTCTTGCGCGCTGTGCGTGGCGGATCGCCGTCCCAGAGTGCATCGGCGACGTAGTCGACATGAACCGGTTGACCGGCTTGGCACACGAGCAACGCAAGCAGGCGTTGCAACATCGAGGTCGGGATCGGGACCGGATCATGCCCACGGCGAACCGCCAGCTCACCGAGCACGCAGAACTCGATCATGGTCGCCCTCCCGGCCGCGATTCTAGTGCGTCCGAGCCGGTGCAACCGTCGTGCAACCGGGGTGGTCCAACATCCATCAGCGGCGTGGTTCGCCGGGTGTCACGGGGGCGCCCGCCGAACCCGCCGCAGATTTACGTGACAAAGACGGTGAAAGCGGCTCGATGTACCTCGCCGGCCACCTTGAAGTCCATGAACAGCCGGTATTCGCCGCGGTTGACGAACAGGGTGTGGAAGGTCAACTCGTTCGCCGCCGGGTGTAGATGTGTCAACGCTTGCGTGCGCACCTCGAAGGCGGACATGTGGGCGAGCGCGCCCAGGTACGGCTCGAGCACCGCATCGGCGACCTGGAACTTCAGCAGCGTGCCCCGGCCGACGTTGAGGTGGGCGATGCCGTCGAGTCTGGTCACCGTGTACTTGCCCGCGACACTGGTCGGCGCCGGGCCGGGCAGCGGGGCGAGCTTCGTGTCGCCGGGAATGAGGAACGAGACGCCAAGCACGGTCGGGTGACCGAGGGTGCCCCGGCCCTTCGGCGTGAACTCCGCGTACAGCCGGTATGAGCCGCCGTCCTGCACCGTCAACGGGGTGGACCAGAGGCCGTCGGTCAACGTGGGGTGCAGATGCTGGTACCCACTGAGGTCATCGCGGACCACAAAGAGATGCATCGGCCGTTCCTGCACCGTCTCATAGTCCTTGAGCGGCAACCCATCGGGGCCGAGGATGTGGAACGACACCGGAATGTCCTTGCCCCGCACGGTCGGCAGGGCGACCGGCCGCATAAGGTAGCCGTCAAAGCTGTCCGACAGCCCGTCGCTGTGCACGAACGGCGACGGGCTCGGCGATTCCGCGGGTGGTGCTGACCGTCCAGGTAGGACGGTCAGCACATATGCAACGGTGGCCAGGAAAACTGCCCCGATCACCAGATAGGGGCTACTGCTTCGTAATCTTGACATCGTCCACGCCGGCCTCGACCAGGCTTGCACCTGATGCGTCGGCCGCCTCGATGATGATGCGGACGGACTGCCCGGCGTAGGCCGAGATGTCCCAGCTGCCGGTCGCCCAGGCGCCATCGCGGTCACCCGCGGTGCCGGCCTGGTTGAACAGCTGAGTGGTCCCTCCATTGTGGACGATACTGACCCGGAAGTAGTCAGCGCTTGACGCGTTGCTGCCGTGGGCCAGGTACCAGGAAAGAGAAACCTTGAGCGCGCCACTGGTCGGCAGCGTCACGGCGGGAGACCTGATACTGGTCTTGCCGCCGTCGATGTCGAACGCACCCGCGCTGTTGCCCGCGAGCCGCCCGGTCACCAGATCGTTGGTGCCGCTGACCGTGGTACCAAGTTGCTTGGCCCCACTGGAGTTGGTGGCCTCCGGGTCGCCTCGCTCCCACACGCCGACGGTTGCGGTGTCATTGCCGTTGGGGTTGACGGTCCAGCCGGTCGCGGTCTCGAAGGTGTCGCTCCACACCGTGGTGGGAGGGGGCTGTGTGGTCGGGTTGTGCTTGACCAGCACAAGACCTTGCTCGATGCCGCTGATCGCGATCGTGCCGCTGGCGAAGAACGGATAGTTGTTCCACGCGCCGTTGAAGCCCGTGTTATTCGCCGACGGGTAGATGTCGAAGTACGCGATTTCCTGCAGCTGGTTCGACGCGATGTTGGTGCTGTCGAGGATCCGCAGGCCGGCGCGATACGACGCCTGGTAGGTCTTGTTGCCGATGATGTACAGGTTGTGGTCGGTGGCCTGGATGTTGGGGTTGACCCAGACGCTGGTGTTGACCGGAGCGTTGAGGTCCGAGACGTTCCAGATGAAGGTCTTGGTCCCCGGGGTGTCCGAGTCCAGCTCGTCATCCATCAGCAGCCGGGCATGATCCCCGGTAAGCCAGCCCTGATGGGTGTAGCCCACCCCGACATAGCTGGTGCGGGACAGCTGCACCGGTGCCGACTTGTTGGTCACGTCGACGATGGTCAGCGTGTCCGTGTTGTAGTTGAAGCAGATCTCGCGCCCCTGATAGGTGACGTCCGGCCCGTGGTAGACGACGCACTGGTTCTCGTGCACATAGCCGTCGTTGCTGACACATCCGGCGTTGGCGGGGTTCTTCGGGCTCTGCACGTTCACCATGTGCACTCCGCCGCTGCACGTGTTGGTGCCGACCGCGAAGATGAACCCGGTCTCCTCGTTGACGGCCAGTGTGTGCGAGTTGCCGAAGCCGGTGTAGCGGGCGTCGGCGGTAAACGTCTGGGGGGTCGTCACTGTCCGCAGCCGGGTCAGGTCGAAGACCTGCATGCCATGGCTGCTGATGGAATCCGCGCCGATGTAGGCGTGGTTGGCGTAGACCTTGATGTCCCGCCAGGAGCTCGACGTGCCGTTGTGGGACGGCAGGTTGCCCAGATAGACCGGTGCGGTGGGGGTGCTCACGTCGATGAACGCGGCACCGGTGGTCCGGCCGAAGATGATGTACTCCTTGCCGGTTGTGGAGTCGGTCCAGCCCCACATGCTGTTGCCGTTGCCGCCGCCGATGCTCGACAGCGGAAGGACACTCAGCAGATCGATGTTGCTGCAAGGGTATTGCGCGGCCATTCCGCCGACGCAAGCCGCCGCAGCCTGGATGGTGACGCCATCCGAGGTGCGCCAGGCGGGCTCGTAGTCCGCCATGATTCGCCGAAGTTCTTCTTTGCCTTCGGCAGTGTTGGGGTCATGCGCCCAGGACGCTGTGGCAGTCAGCGTCAAAGCGAGCAACCCAGCCACGACTCCAGCTGTTCGCAAGGTTCGTCGCATGGTGGTGGGACTCCCTTCAATGGAGAGGAGTCAATCGTTACATGCCGATATTTGAAGAAGCAACCAACGTATTGGGACCAATACTGTGAACGGCCAGTCGGGCGCTATGCGGCCAACTCGCGGGCGATCGCTTCGGTGGCTTCAGCATGTTCTGCGGCAGTTGCCGGGTCCGTATGGGCGAGCGTGGCCGCTAGGCGATGATGGGTAATCATTTGCGGGCCGGGGAGATGCCGTTCCTGGCCGATCTTCAGGCACCTGCGGAAGAGCCTGACAGCCACGGCAGGCTGACCACCTCGGAGGTAGGTTTCGGCAGCTTCGCTGAAATGTATGAGTGCCCATTGGTCCTCACCCAGCGCGGTCACGACGCGGGCCGCCTGCCGGTGCAGTGCGATGGCCTCGACTTGCCGGCCGGCTTGGCGCTGAGCGGCCGCCATACTACTGAGCACAGCCAACTCGTTGTGGCGGTGGCCGGATTCCCTGGCGATTTCCAGAGCCTCCCGCAGGTGTTCGAGGGCACTGTCCGGTTCGGACGATGTAAGCGCGCGACCCAAAAGTAGCAGGCCGGAAAACCGTGGCATCCATTCAGATGTCGAGCCCGCGATCTCGAGTGCCTCCCGCCCCAGCCGGGCGGCCTCCTCATGGCGGCGCAAAGTGATCAGAGCATGACCGTGGTATGCCTGGACAATCGCAGCACCAACGGGGTCACCAGCGTCCCGGAATCGCTGCGCCGCAATGCTCGAGCACTCAAGCGCTTGATGGGACCGGCCACGATCGGTAGACCAAGCCGAGGCGGAAATACACCCGGCCGTGCAGAGCCGGGTCGTCCAACCCGGCCAGAAGTGTTGGCAGCGCTGCGATTCCGGCGTCAGCCTCCCGGGTGCGGCCACCCCAATGCCTGGCGAACATGTGGTCGACGTGGATCTCGGCCAGCAGGCGGGGGTCGGCCAGCCGTTGCGCTCCGGCGAGCGACCCGTCCATCATCTGGTTCCACTCCGCGGTCCGGCCGCGGCGGGAGAAGAAGGGTTGCAACGCCTGGGGCAGCCCGACGACATACCGATCGAGACCCGTGTCAGCGGCGTAGCGGAATGCCGCCCGCAGGTTCTCGTACTCGATGTCGAGCCAGGCCAGAGCAGCACCCAGCTCGTCGAGCGCGGGCACGGCCCATGGCGGCGCCGAATCCGGCGCGGGGCCGAGCAGGTAGGAGGCCGTGATGCTCGCTGTCGAAGCGCAGTACAGGTAGTAGTCCAGCAACCGGTCAAGTGCGGCCAGCGAATCCACATTGGACTCTACCGCCGCTCGCCGGGCATGCTGCCGCAGCAGATCGTGCAGGCGATGCCGGTCTGCCGTCGGCTGCTGCACCAGGTGAGCGTCGACCAGATCTTCGAGGATCGAGCGGGCGTTGGCCAGAGGCACATCGGCGAGCGCGGCGGCCGCATACGCGTCGAAGTCGATCCCTGGCATCAGGCCGAGTAGGAGAAACATCCGCCGCTGCGCCGGATCGAGCTGGTGCAGTGACATCAAGAAGGCCGTGTCCAGCTGGCTCAGATCCGCGGACAGTCGCTCGGCAAGGGTGCTGACTGTCCAAGAAGGACGGTGCCGCAACCGTGCTGCCGCAACACGAATGGCCAACGGGAGGTGGCCGCATAGCCGCAGCACCTCAGTGGTCGCAGTCGGTGCGCGCGCCACGCGCTCATCCCCGACTGCCGTTTCGAAGAGCACTCTCGCATCGGCCTCAGAGAAGACATTCAACGAGATGGGGTGTACCGGATCAAGCTCGAGCAATCGGCTGCGACTGGTGATGATGGCGAAGCTGTCACCCGCCCCGGGCAACAGCAGCCGAGCCTGATCGGCGTTGGCCACGTTGTCCAGCACCACAATGGCTCTGCGCCGGGAAAGCTCAGCTCGCCATAGGGCGGCTCGTTCCTCGGTCGCCTCCGGGATGCGGCCGGCCGCAACATCAAGCGCGGTAAGCAAAACCCGCAACGCGTCGCCCGGCTGCATCGGCTCCCGCCCGGGGGTGAAGCCGTGCATGTCGATGTACAGCTGCCCGTCCGGGAACTTTTCCGCCAGCAGATGCGCGGCGTGCACGGCCAACGACGTCTTGCCGACTCCCGCCATGCCGTCGAGTGCCACCGCTCGTGCGCCGTCCACCAGATTCAGCAGCAGCTCCAGCTCGGGCTGACGACCCATGAAGCCGCTGATGTCCGCGGGCAGGTCGTTGCGCGGCGCTCGCGGCAAAGGCGACTGAGACTCGGCCGGTGCCGGACTGCCCCGGTTTGCCTCCTCCCACAGCGGACGCAGCGGCCGTGGGTCGTGACCGCTGATCTGGCACAGCCCCAGCACTATGCGCCAGGGCGGCACAGCCTGCCCGGAGAAGTAGCGGGACAGCGATGAGTCGCTGACCTGAAGGTCCCGTTCCAGACGCCGCAGGCTTCGGCCGGATAACTCGCGCATCCGGTCGAGTTGCTGCGCCAGCCCGTCACCCACGCCAAGATCCTTGCACAGCGTTAGAGCACGGTCCAAGCGACTTCAGCTGCAGAGCAGCGGCAGGCAGGGGAGCAGGCTTGACGGGCTTGGCAACAGGCTCGGCAGAATGGGCGGCAGGAGCCCGGTCTTCTCCGGCGTCGGTTGCGACGTGCCCGCTGGTGGCGGGGTTTCGGCCACCGGAGGGCTCGTGGGCGTGGCAATCGCTGAGGTAACAGGCTCTGGGAGGGTCGCGACCTGAGTCAGGATCGCCGCCGCTTCGGCCTCAAGCCGTTGCCGGGCCGAGTCATCGGTGATGAGGGCGATCTTTTCGCGTGCCGCACCGACAAGCTGGGCGGCCTCTGCCGGGCGGCCGGCGGCCATTGCGAGCTTGGCCTGCTCGAGGAGGCGCTGGGCCTCCTGCTCGGCGAGCCGGGAGTCAGCGGTATCGCCGAAGACAATGCGCGTGATCGGCCAGAACGGGCTGTCCGGGCCGGCTGTCGCGGAGGCGGCCGTCAGGCCGCCGAAGGCGACGGCAGCTGCCGCGACGCTGACCACTAACGGGCGGGAGAACCGCAGCCGGGGCAGAAACCTGCGTCTCGATCGAGGCGGAGCCACCGCAACGGTTTCCGGCTCCGGGATCGGGCTTCGGAGGATAGCCGGGTCGATGTCGGAAATGTCGGCATGCCAGGCGGCGAACAGCACAGCAAGGTCGTCGCCTTCGGCAACCGCCTGCCCCGAACCCAATGCGTCAAGGAGTGCGTCATCCCGATCCGTCATCATGCCGCCCTCCTTTCCATCGGAGTCTCGTTGAACACCTCTGCGGCCAGCGTTCGCAACCGGGCCAAAGCCCGCGATTGCGCCACGCGTACCGCTACCGACGTCATGTTGAGCGTGTGGCCCACCTCGTCGGCGCTGAGCCCCACTGCGACGCGTAGCACCACGATCTCGCGCTGGGTGTCGGGCAGGTGCTGGAGCAACTGACCGAGCAGCCGGGCTTGATCGGCGGCCACCGCACGCTGCTCCGGCCCTGGATCGGTGTCGGGACGGTCAAAAGCCGGATCAGGTGTGGGCGTCGCAAGTCTCATCGCTGCTCGTTGTGCATCCGTTACTTTGCGGGCGGCAATCCCATAGACAAAAGCGGAAAATGGCACACCCTGCTGCCGGTAACGCGGCAATGCCTTCAGTAGTGCGATGCAGACTTCCTGGGAGATGTCGTCAGCGGTGGTATAAGCACCACCAATCCGGCCAAGCCGGGCACGGCAATAACGGACAACACCTGGTTGGACGCTGGTGAGAAGTGCCGCCGTGGCCTCGCTTTCGCCGCGCACAGCGCGATCCACGAGTTCCGCCTCCGACCAGGTCACGCCAGCACCCTAACGCGAAATTTAGCTGTAACACCATGTGCGCCTCTCACGATATGTGGGACATGGGTGTCGAGGTTCGGGTCGAAGGGCTGACAAAGTCATTCGGCCGCACGTCCGTCTGGTCGGAGGTGAGCCTCACCCTGCCCGCGGGCGAGATCTCGGTGCTGCTGGGCCCATCTGGTACCGGGAAGTCCGTGTTCCTGAAAACACTCGTCGGCCTGCTGCGACCGGACCGAGGCGCGATCTGGATCGAAGGTCAGGACCTGACCCAGCTCAAAGAGCGTGAGCTCTACGAGATCCGCAAGCTTTTCGGCGTGCTTTTCCAGGACGGTGCGCTCTTCGGCTCGATGAATGTCTACGACAACGTGGCATTTCCACTCCGCGAACACACGAAGTTCTCCGAGACGAAGGTCAAGGGGATCGTCATGGAGAAGCTCGACATGGTCGGCCTCATCGGCGCCGAAGCCAAGCTGCCCGGCGAGATTTCGGGTGGAATGCGGAAAAGGGCCGGTCTGGCCCGGGCGCTCGTGCTCGACCCGCAGATCGTCCTGTTCGACGAGCCCGATTCCGGGCTGGATCCGGTGCGCACGGCGTACCTCAACCAGCTCATCGTGGACCTGAATCAGCAGCTCGACGCCACTTTCCTGATCGTCACCCACGACGTGAACACCGCGCGGACGGTTCCGGACAACATCGGCCTTATCTACCACGGTCACCTGGCCATGTTCGGTCCGCGCGAGATGCTGTTGTCCAGCACCGAGCCGGTCGTGCGGCAGTTCCTCAACGCCCAGCGGTTCGGGCCGATCGGCATGACCGAGGAGAAGGACGCCGACGAGCTGGCCGCCGAGGCCGCGGCGGGCGTGCGCCTGCCCCCGCTGCCTCCCATCCCGTTGCAGCTGCGCCCATCCGACTTTGGGACCCGCCGGGCCGAGCGGGTGCCCGGCGAATGGTGCCGCGCGAACGGAGTCACTCCACCACCAGGGTCCTTCCAATGAGGACAGTCGGCGAATTCCTCATCTACTGCGGGCACGTTTTCCGAGCGTGCTTCAAGAGGCCATGGCAGTTGCGCGAGTTCGTGCAACAGGCCTGGTTCATCGCCTCGGTGTCCATCCTCCCAGCCGCATTGGTATCCATCCCGTTTGGAGCCGTCATTGCGCTGCAACTGGGTTCCCTGGTACGTCAGCTCGGCGCGCAGTCCTTTACCGGGGCCGCATCCGTGCTCGCGGTCGTACGCGAGGCAGGGCCAATCGTCACCGCGCTCATCATCGCCGGGGCCGGCGGCTCCGCGATCTGCGCCGACCTCGGAGCGCGCAAGATACGCGAGGAGCTGGACGCCATGCGCGTCATGGGTATCGACCCCATCCAACGCCTTGTGGTGCCCCGAATCGTGGCGTCGATGCTGGTTGCCGTACTGCTCAACGGCGTGGTGAGCGTGGTCGGTGTCTCCGGTGGCTACTTCTTCAACGTCATCATGCAGGGTGGGACGCCCGGGGCGTACCTGGCGAGCTTCCAAGCCTTGGGGCAGTTGCCCGACCTCATCTCCGGCGAGATCAAGGCGCTGGTGTTCGGGTTGGTGGCCGGACTCGTCGCAACCTATCTCGGGCTGAATGCCAAGGGCGGCCCCAAGGGCGTCGGCAACGCGGTCAACCAGTCTGTCGTCATCACCTTCATGCTGCTGTTCGCCCTCAACTTCGTGCTGACCGCGATCTACTTCCAGGTCGTCCCGCAGAAGGGATCCTGAGATGCTGCGGATGCTGGAGAACATGGGTGGTCAACTCGCCTTCTACCTGAAGGCGGCGGCCTGGACCCCGCGGACGTTGCGCCGCTACAAGCGTGAGGTGGCAAGGCTGCTGGCCGAGGTGAGCTTCGGGACCGGTGGGCTCGCCGTGGTGGGTGGAACCATTGGGGTCATTTGCTTTTTGACCTTCTTTACGGGGACAGAGGTCGGCCTGCAGGGATATCAAGCCCTGAACCAGATCGGCAGCAGCGCCTTCACCGGCTTCATCTCCGCCTACTTCAACACCCGTGAGATCTCGCCTCTCGTTGCGGCGCTTGCCCTTTCCGCGACTGTGGGGTGTGGCTTCACCGCCCAGCTGGGTGCCATGCGGATCTCCGAAGAGGTCGATGCGCTCGAAGTGATGGCGGTGCCGTCGATTCCCTTCCTGGTAACCACCCGTATGATCGCCGGCTTCATCGCGGTCATCCCGCTTTACGTGCTCGGTTTGCTCGCGAGTTACTTTGCCACGCGGACGATTGCGACGGTCTACTTCGGACAGTCGGCGGGAACCTACGACTACTACTTCAACCTTTTCCTGCCACCGGTTGATGTGCTCTGGTCCTTCGGCAAGGTGCTCGTCTTCAGTGTGATCGTCGTGCTCATCCACTGCTACTACGGCTACACCGCCACCGGCGGCCCGGCCGGGGTCGGTGTCGCCGTGGGGCGTGCGGTGCGCGCCGCGATCGTGATGGTGAACATCGTCGACTTCTTCCTCTCCCTGGCGATCTGGGGAGCCACCACCACAGTCCGGATAGCGGGGTGATGACATGGCACGGCAACGGTTCCTGGGAGCCGGATTCATCATCATTCTGATCGGCTTGCTCACGGTGAGCGTTCTGGTATACCGCAAGGCTTTTACGCCGGTCGACTGGGTAACGTTGCGTACCAGTCATGCGGGGATGCAGCTCTCAGAAGGCGCCGATGTCAAATATCGCGGTGTCATTGTCGGCGACGTAAGGGAGATCAGCGCTGACGGCTCAGCCGCGGTGCTCAAGCTCGCTCTCAACCCCGCCCTGATCGCGAATGTCCCAGCGGATGTCAAGGCTCGCCTGCTCCCGAAGACGTTGTTCGGGGAACGCTATGTGGAGCTGATCGGTGAAACGGTCGGTCAGACATTGCGTGCCGGGGCGGTCATCGATCAGGACCGGTCGGAGAGCGCGGTCGAGCTGGAGCGCATCCTCGACCAGGCGCTGCCAATGCTTCAGGCCATCAAGCCGGACAAGCTCGCGGCCGTGCTCGGGGCACTTTCGTATGCGCTGGAGGATCGGGGCGAACGACTCGGCAACGATCTCAGCACGGCGAACACCTATCTGGCCGCCCTGAACCAGGAGATGCCGACGATCGCCGCCGACGTCACCAAGCTGAGCAAGGTGCTCGACGTGTATCACGGGGCGCTGCCGGACCTGATGGCGGTGCTGCGCAACGTTACGGTCTCCGCCAACACGATCAGCGAGCAGCGGGATCAGTTGCAGCAGTTCCTCATCGGCACCACGGACCTGGCGCAGGGGACCAACCTGGTACTGACCCGGCACGAGGCGCGGATCATCCAACTCGGCCAGGTCAGCCGGCCCGTGCTCGAGTTGCTCGCCGCGTACGCCCCCGAATACCCCTGTCTGCTCAAGGGTTTGGTCGCGTTGCAGCCGCGGGTGGAGAAGGTCTTCGAGAGTGGGCGGATGCACATCACTCTTGAGGTGACCAAGGACCAGGGCAAGTTCGAGAAAGGCCGGGATGAGCCGGTTTACGGCGCCCACAACGGGCCGAACTGCCGCGGCTTGCCCTCGCCGGGATATGCCCACGGGGTCGAGATCAACGACGGTTACGACTACGGAGCCGAACGCAATCTGCTCAAAGGGCTGCTGGCCGCCAACAGTGGGAAGAGCCCGGAGCAGGTTCCCGATGTCGCCGTCCTGCTCTGGGGACCACTGCTTCGCGGAACGGTGGTGAACGAATCGTGAAAGCTATTGAAGGTCGCAACTGGGCTGGGCCGTTGGCCAAGCTCTGTATCTTCGGCGTCATCACGCTGCTGCTGACCGGTGCGCTGGCGCAAACGCTCGGCGCGTGGGGAGGCGGTGGCACCACGTATCGGGCGCGCTTTACGGATGTGGCCGGGGTGCTGGCCGGCGACGACGTTCGCATCGCCGGGGTCAAGGTGG
>DPJL01000198.1:11377-11504 GCA_003543035.1 Micromonosporaceae bacterium
GGCGACGACGTTCGGATCGCCGGGGTGAAAGTGGGAAAGATAACCGACATCCGGCTCGTGGAGCGCGACACCGCCGAGCTCGAGTTCACCGTGGACGAAGCCATTCCGTTGAGCTCGACCACCCGGG
>DPJL01000437.1 GCA_003543035.1 Micromonosporaceae bacterium
TCTTCGAGAATACCCACCTACCCTCCCCCACCCTCTTCCGATCTCCCCGCCATAGGGCGGTGACCCCGTTCGGTCGTATTCCTCCCGCCGACTCAGGGAGGCTACTGCGCGATGAGAACAGCGCTCATAACTAAGGGGTTTGCCGTCCACCTCGGTGACATGAACCAATGTTAGTGTACCAATGTGGACAGTGAGGTGAGCCGGCAGCGCGCGCACGTCGCCCGCCTTGTTCTGTCGCCGGTTCAGATCCAGTCATTGGACGGTCAAGGTCACGCCGCCCGCGCTCTGTGGAACCTGCTACACCAGTGGTGGACGTTTTACCCGCATCGCCGTCCGAGTCTCGTGCAGGCTGATGTGGCGATTCGGCAGGCCCGCAAAGACATCGACTGGCTTGCTGTCCTTCCAGCCCAGGCCGCGCAGCAGGTGCTGAAGGCTTATCACCGGGCGTGGATGAACTGCTGGGAAGGCCGGGCTGCCCCGCCGAGGTTCAAATCCCGGGTCCGTTCCCGCATGGCCATCGACGTTCCGCAAGGCCGTGACCTGCACGTGCGGCGGGTCAACCGGCGGTGGGGTGAGGTCAACATTGCGAAAGTCGGTCGGGTGCGTTTCCGGTGGACCAAGGACCTGCCCGGTGTCACCAGCGGCGGTCCAGCGGGGCGAATCACCGGGGCAAGGCTGGTCAAGGATGCGCTCGGCTGGCATATCGTCTTCCGCACTGAAACCATTGTCACCGCACCGCCCCCGCATCTGGGACCGCTGGTCGGCATCGACCGGGGTATCACCGTGCCGTTGGCCCTGTCGGATGGCAGCATCCGCACCCATGGTTCATGGCTCACCAGCGGTGAAGCCGAGCATCTGCGCCGCTTGGAACGCACCTCCGCCCGCCGGCGCGCCATCCGACCCCGAGGCACACCCGTGTCTGGCCGGCTAAATCGCACCTATGACCAGATCGCCAGACTCCGCGCGAAAGCCAAGCGCCGAGTCCTGGACTGGCAGCACCAGACCACCACCGAACTCGCCCGCACTTTCGGGGCGATCGCGGTCGAGAACTTAGCCATCACCAACATGGTCAAGTCAGCCAAGGGCACGGTCGAGCGGCCGGGTAGAAACGTGCGGCAAAAGTCTGGCCTGAACCGCGCCATCGCCGGGCAGGCGTGGGGTCGCACCGTAGAACTCCTGACCTACAAGCTTGCCGACCGGGCCGGGACCCTGGTCAAGGTCCTCGCCCCCCGGTACCTCCCAACGGTGCCACGCCTGCGGCGTAACCACCCCCGGCAGCCGGGCGAGCCAGGCCCTGTTCGCATGCCAACACCGGGGCTGTGGCTGGACCGGCAACGCCGATCACAACGCGGCATGCAACATCACCCACGCCGCCGAACACCAGCTTGAAGCGCCGCAGGACATTGCGGTGTCAGGACGTGGAGCCCTAGCCACCAGGCAGGCTATGAAACGTCAACCACCCCAAAGCCGCAAGCCGAAGGGAATCTCCCGCGTTCACGCGGGATGAGGATGTCAGGGACCGTTCGACAACACCGGTCTCAACCCGGATTCGCTGGTGTGGGACCAGAAACCCCAACCGTCCTATCACGACCTCGTGGACGTAGCCGGAATCGTCAACGCCAACGGATACACCCGGCATTGGAACGCCTTCGCCGGCGAGCCATACCTGGTGAACCCGAACGCGCAACACGGCAAGCCGGCCACCATCGTCTACTCGGACCCGCAGTCGATCGCCGAACGTACCAGGCTGATCCGAATGCTTGGCCTGCGTGGTGCGATGGCCTGGGAGCTGAGTCAGGACTCCAACGATCACGCACTCATCGGTGCGTTGGGGCCGGTCCTGAACTAGCTGAGAGGCGAGTTGCAGGCGGCGACAAGAGCCTCTCGGCATGCGGCGGCGAGCGGGCGCAAGGCGTCTTCTCGCTGCCGCATCTCCATACTGTTCAAGGCTCCGCCTGGCGCGGCTTGGTTTGCCAGCACCAGGACTCGGTCCAGCACGCACGCGCGCGCATAGAGTCTGCGGGCTCGCGGGTCGTAGCCCGCGGGAAGATCCGATTCGGAATCCGGCTTACGCAGGGCGGCCAGCGCACCGGCCAGCTCGGGGCGCCACTGCGCCACATCAAGGCGCACCAGCTGCGTCGTGGCCTCCGAAAGTGCCACGCTCAGCGTCACGTCGGCCTCGCGGACCTCGATCTGGTGCGCACCCGGCGCCTCGGGCAGCTCGAAGGCGTGCCACTGCACCGTCAAAAAGGTCACCCCGGAACCCGAGGTGTGTTGCCGCGCTTCAGGAATCAGCCCCAGCCTGCTCGCGATTACACCCTCGCCGGCCAGCAGCGCCCGCTCGGTGAAGGGACCCGGGCCGGGCAGCCCCCGCGGATCCCCGGGCACCGGCAGCACCAGGCGAATCTCGTCCGGGTGCAATTTGGCCAGTGCGGGCAACGCCTCGCGCAGCTCGACTTCCTTCCAGGTACCCGGAAGGCCCTCGACATGCTGCTCTTCCTCGACAGCCGTCATGACATCAACGATCTCGTCGAACGAAACAAGCCCTGCGCGCCAGGCCCGCGCCCAGCTCACCAACCGGGCCGACCTGCGCGCGGTCAGGGTCACCGCATGCGCTGTGGAGGACATGCCAGCCAGAGTACGTGCTGCTCACACACTTTGTCCCGTACCCTGTCCCGATGCGTCGCGTGATTCCTGTGGTGGAAGCCGAAGTCGGGCTGGTGGTGGAGTGTGCGGAGAGCGGGTTTTGCGGTGCGGTGGTGGGCTTCGAACACGGTGCGGTGACGCTTGAAGACCGGCATGGAAAACTTCGCCACTTTCCCCTCGAACCGGCAGCTTTCCTGGTGGAGGGCCAGGTCGCGACATTGGTGCGGCCGGCCCAAAAGCAATCTCGCCAGCTCACCGCATCGGGCTCGGTATCGCTGCGGCCGCAGCGAGCCAAAGTGGCCAAGGCAAGCCGGATCTGGGTGGAAGGCCTGCACGACGCCGCATTGATTGAGAAGATCTGGGGAGACGATCTGCGCGCCGAGGCGATCGTGGTGGAGCCGCTGCATGGTGCGGACGATCTAGCTGCCGCGGTGAAGGACTTTGCTCCGGGACCGTCCCGGCGGCTGGGAGTGTTGCTCGACCACCTGGTCGCCGGAAGCAAGGAGAACCGGCTGGCGTCCACTGTGGACAGTGAACATGTGTTGATTGCAGGGCACCCTTACGTCGACGTCTGGCAGGCGGTCAAACCGGCCCGGCTCGGGATCACCGCCTGGCCGGTCGTGCCGCCGGGACAGCCTTGGAAGGAAGGCGTCTGTGCCGCCCTGGGCTTGTCTTTTGTGGGCAACGGCGACACAGCCGGCTTCTGGCGGCATCTGCTGTCGCGAGTGGACAGTTACCACGACATCGAGACGCCACTGGTGAATTCGGTGGAGCGGCTCATTGACTTCGTGACTGTCTGAGCCTTTCGATCGTAGCCAGGATCCATGCCTCCGTTCGCTCTTTGGCCACACCGAGGCGGGCCAGCACTTGGGCGGCCGGTTCATCGGCGGCTTCGAGCAATCCGAGGAGGATGTGTTCGGTACCGATGTAGTTGTGCCCCAACCGCAAGGCTTCCCGGACGGTTAGCTCCCTGATCTTCTTCACGCCCTGGCTGAACGGGACGTGATAGGCGATCGGGGGGCCACCGGGGGCGAGGTTGGCCACGACCGCCGCCCGGACGGCATCCTGGGACACGCCCGCGGCTTCGATCGCCTGCCCGGCCAGGCCCTCCCATTCAAACAGCAACCCCAGCAACAGATGTTCGCTGGTGACATGGTCGTGCCCCCGATTGCGCGCCTCGTTCTGTGCCTTGAGCAGCACCACTTTCGCCCGGTCGGTGAACCGGGCGAGCGCGTTGTCGCTCAGCAGATCCAGCGGCACGAAACGTTTCTGGGCGGCCTGTTTGCTCACTCCCATGCTCTGGCCGATGCCGGTCCACGAGGCACCGGCCCGGCGGGCCTGATCGACGAAATGCCCGATGAGATGGTCGGCGACCTCGTCAAGATGATCGGCGACCAGGACCGCGTCGCTGAGATTGTCGAGAGCGTCGCCCTCGGGCTTGAGCTGCTTCACGTGTGCGATGAGTTCGTCCAGCCGGACGGGTACGTCTGCCATGCGTCAACCTTAGGTTGACGATCGCAAAACGTCAACCTAAGGTTGACGCGTATGCACGAAGGTGGCTATGTCCAGTTCGGACGGTGTGCCCTGCGCGTCGCGGCGCACCCGCAGCACCTCGCCATCGTTGACGCCGCTGTGGCAGCGCCAAACATCGGCGCTGGACTGCGTGAAACGCCACGGCGCCCCGGGCGGGCGAACAGGCTCCAGCACGAGCTCGTCACCCTCGAAGCGGCCGATGAGCTGGCGCCCCATCCACCACCACGGCCCGGAAAGCTCATGCTCCTGCCGGTCGGGCGCGGGCCGCCACGGCTTGGGCCGGGCCGGCTCGGCGTCGAGCACCAACGTCAGCAGCTGGTTGTTGAGGCTGGCGATTCGCTCCTCCTGCAACGTATAGGCGTTGGCGAAGACGATCGTCGAAGTCTTGCTTGGCCGGTGTACCAACAGGTGTGCCAGATAGCCGGGCATGGAGCCGCCGTGGCCCACATAGATGCGCTCGCCACTGCGATAGAGCTCCAGGCCCAGCCCGTGTCCGGTGGTCCAGGACTCCAGATCGCTGATGACGACGGGAGCGCACATCTCGGTGAGCGTTGCCGGGTCGAGCAGGCCCGGGTCGGGGTCGGCGAGGAAGGTGGCCCACTTGGCCAGATCCGCCGCCGTAGACCAGAGTTGCCCGGCCGGAGCCATCGCTGCCGTGTCCGGCCGTGGCTCTTCGCGAAGGGTGCCCTCCCACGGATGGACTACATAGCCGCGGGCAAATGGCTCAATCTCGATGTGGCTGGTTCGCCCCATCCCCAACGGTTCCAAGAGACGCTTGGTGAGCAGGTCGGTCCAATCCAGGCCGGTCACCTTCTGCAGCACCGCGCCCAACAGCCCGTAAGCGAGGTTGGAGTAGTGGTACCTCCGGTGCGGTGGATACGCGATCTTGTCCGGGGTCAGCGCCTCGAGGAAGGTCTCCAAATTGGTGCCGTCAATGCGTTCCCACCATTGGCCATCGGGCTCACGCTGCAACCCCGAGACGTGCCCCAGCATTTGGCGCAGATTAATGGCACTACCCACCGGAGTCCCTGGGAGATGGCGATAAAGCAGATCCTCCACGGCGAGGCGGCCTTCGTCGCGCAGCTGCATCACCATGACCGCGGTCATCGTCTTGGTGATCGAGCCGATGCGGAATTGGGTGTCGGCGGTAGGCGTGGCCCCGGTTGCGGGGTCACTGCCGAAGGCACCGAAATGGGCCAGCTCACCGTCGCGAACGACCGCGGCCACCACCGCCGGTGCCCTTCCATCAACCTGGGCTCTGGCGATCAGGTCGTCGACCTTGCGGGCGGTATGCGGCAACAATGTCATCGGTACTCCCTTCCCAGCAGACCAACGTCGATCCGGCGGTCGACGTTATCGAACGAACGGCTGAGTCTGCGCCGGAACCCCAATTAGTGGCGCGGACATGACACGATCGACGCGTGGAAGATTGGATCTGGTGGCTTATCGCGGGGGTAGTGCTTATCATCGCGGAGCTCTTTACCTTCACCTTCGTGATGTTGATGCTGGGCGCTGGAGCGATCGCGGCCGCTCTGGTGGGCCTATTCGGTGCACCCGGCTGGGTAATGGTGCTGGTCTTTGCCGTCGTCTCGGCGCTGTCGCTGTGGCTGGTGCGCCCATGGATCAATAAGCGCTTCGGCCGCGGCCGCGAGATGGGCTTGGCGGTGATCGAAGGAGCCGACGTGCTCGTGGTGGAGAAGATTGACCGCGACCACGGTATGGTCAAGATCGAAGGCGAGCTCTGGCGAGCCCGACCGTACGATGTGGACAAAACCTACGAGCCCGGCGAGCGGGTCCGGGTAGTCAAAGTAGACGGCGCAACCGCGCTGGTGTGGAGGGACTAATGCCTCAGCTCATAACGATCCTGGTCGTGGCGATCGCGCTGATCGTGGTGATCACGCTGGTCAGGATGATCAAGATCGTGCCGCAGCAGCGCAATGATGTTGTTGAGCGGCTCGGCAAGTACAACCGGACGCTGACCCCAGGTCTGAACATCCTGGTGCCGTTCATCGACCGGGTGCGTACCAAAGTGGACCTGCGGGAGCAGGTGCAGAGCTTTCCTCCGCAGCCTGTGATCACCTCGGACAACCTCGTGGTCTCCATTGACACGGTGCTCTACTACAAGGTGGTCGAGCCGGTCCGGGCCACGTATGAGATCGCCAACTTCATCCAGGCGATCGAGCAGCTTACGGTGACGACCCTGCGTAACGTCATCGGATCGATGGACCTCGAGCGGTCGCTGACCAGCCGGGACGCGGTCAACAGCCAGCTGGCCGCGGTGCTCGACGAGAACACCGGGCGCTGGGGCATCAAGGTGACCCGGGTGGAGATCAAGGCCATCGAGCCGCCGCCGAGCATCCGCGACGCGATGGAGAAGCAGATGCGCGCCGAGCGTGACCGGCGTGCGGCCATCCTTACCGCCGAAGGTGTGAAGCAGTCGCAGATCCTTACGGCCGAAGGTGACAAGCAGGGCGCGGTCCTGCGTGCCGACGGTGACCGGCAGGCCCGGATCCTGCAGGCGCAGGGTCAGGCAAAGGCCATCAAGCTGGTGGTGGACGCCATCCACGCCTCCGAGCCGGACAACAAGGTGATGGCATGGCAGTACCTGCAAGCGCTGCCACAGATCGCGGCAGGCGCCTCCAACAAACTGTGGATCATCCCGGCCGAGGTGACGAAGTTGCTCGAGGGCATCTCCACGCGCTTCGGCGATCTGATTGAGGCACCGGAAGCGGCGGCGAAGGCCAAGGCGGCCGGGGACGAGGACGAGCAGGAGGTCACCAGGTTGTCAGAGGAAGCCGCGGCAACGGTCAAGCAGATCGAGGCCGAGCAGAGCAAACTGCCTCCGCCGACCGCCTGACAGATCGATGACGATGGGGCCGATGGCATCTCGCCACCGGCCCCGTCTTCATGCTGGAAGGATGACCTGGTGGAGCTGATCACCGACCCGCGCGACGAGCGAATCGCCGACTACCAGGCACTGACCGATCTGGAGCTGCGGACCAGATGGGAGCCGCCGCACGGGCTGTTCATAGCCGAGGGCGAGCTCGTGCTGCGCCGGGCTCTGAGGGCGGGCTATGTGCCGCGGTCGTTTCTGGTGGAGGAGAAGCGCATCGGCCAGATCGCCGACCTGACGGGCGCTCCCGTCTTTGGCGCTTCGCCCCAGGTACTCGAAGAAATCACTGGTTTTCATGTGCATCGCGGTGTCCTTGCCAGCTTTCACCGGCAGCCGTTGCCCCCGCCGTCGGAAGTGCTTGCGGCCGCACGGCGAGTGGTGATCCTGGAGGATATCAACAACCACACCAACATCGGCGCGATCTTCCGAGGCGTTGCGGCGCTTGGCTTTGACGCCGTGCTGCTGTCGCCGACCTGTGCCGACCCGCTCTACCGGCGCAGCGTGCGGGTCAGCATGGGAGAGGTCTTCGCCATTCCCTATGCCACGCTTTCGCCTTGGCCGCAAGGACTTCAGCTCGTGCGCGATGCGGGTTATGCGGTGCTGGCGATGACGCCCGGGGCGGAAAGTGTGCCGTTGCAGAGCTTGACGCCGCAGCAGCGGGTGCGCCCCGCGTTGCTGCTTGGCGCGGAGGGCCCGGGGTTATCCCGGGAAGCATTGACTGCCAGCGATGTTCGAGTGGGTATTCCGATGCGGCGCGGCGTCGACTCGCTCAACGTCGCGGCTGCCACCGCCGTTGCCTGCTGGGAGCTGAGCCGCGCCGACTAGAAAGTCCGGTCAGATCGCCTCCCACAGAGCGGGCACGTTGGGCGGCTCCCAGCCGGCTTGAGAGGTGTGGGACTGGATGCATCGGTAGTTGCGGCCGCTGTAGGAAACCTTGTCGCCGGTGGCGTACGCCGTGTTCGTCGCCCATGCCGGATGGGTGCCCGGGTCCGGCGGGTTTCCGCCCTGCGCGACATCGGCGTAGGTGGTGCCTACCTTGAGATCGTCCAGATAGTTGTCGACGCTGGCGTTTTCGGCGCCGTAAACACCCCACTTCGGATCGTTGAGGCTGTCCCAGGTCCGGCAGGCCCAGCGCTGCGAACCGTTCTTGAAGGTCTGCTTCACCCCGTTGAACCACAGCTCGACCCAGCCGCCAGTGGTCTGGTCGGACAGCTTCAGCCCCACCACGATGTGGTTCCAAGCGTTGGCCGATACCGGCTTTGACCAGATGGTGTGGACGACACCGTCGGGCTGGCGCTGAATCATGGTCAGGCTGCCGCCGATCATCTTGAGCACGACCGGCCAGTTCTGGATGTGATCGCCGTAGGACTTCCATTGGAACGTGGCGTTGTTGTTGACCGTGTTGGAAAGCTTGCTCGACCAGCCAAGGTAGTACGTACCGCCGTTGGCGAAGTGGTATTTCGTGCCGTTGTTGGCGATACCGCGGTTCTCGCATCGGTCGCTTCCGGAGGGCTTGCGAAACCGCCAGACCTTTCCGCGGGAGCTGTCATCAACCGCGGCGACGCTGCCCGGGCTGGCACAGTTGCTGCCGATCAGGGCGAATACCTTGGTGCCCTTCGAGGCATCGCCGTCCCAGACGACTGCTGCCTCGGCCGGCGCCGCGGCGAGCGCCAAGACACCCACCACGAGGATGACTAGAACATTTCCCGTTCTCATTGCTGGAACATAGCGGGAAGTCGATCCTCGAGGCATGACGGAAACCCGAAGGCGCCGGGTACCCGCCAGAGCTCGCCCGTTCCCCGGGCATAGGTGGGTACAGTGCGATCATGTTCCCGACCGTGCGAGAGGTGATGGCGCTGGACTCCATGCGAGTCGGCGCACCTCGGCTCGTGGCGGGGGAGAGCGGGCTGGACCGGCCGGTGCGGTGGGTTCACTCGTCTGAAGTGCCCGACATCGCGAGCCTGCTGCGAGGTGGAGAGCTCGTGCTTATCACCGGGATCGGGCTGCCGGCCGACGACGCGGGCATCCGTGCCTTCATTCAGGACCTCGCCGAGGTAGGGGTCGCGGGCCTCGTGGTCGAGCTGGGCCGCCGCTATTCCGCGTCGGTGCCGCGGGTGATGGTGGCAGCGGCGCAAAAGCTGGGGCTGCCATTGATCGAGCTGAGGCGGCCGACCCCGTTCGTGCGCATTACCGAGGCGGTGCACGCGCTGATCGTGGACTCGCAACTGACCGAGCTGCGCGCCACGGAGGAGATCCACCAACGGTTTACCGAGCTCAGCGTGGAGGGTGCGGAGCCGGCGGAAGTGGTACACCAGGCGGCCCAACTGTCCGGATGCCCGGTCGTGCTCGAGAACCTGGCCCGGCAGGTGCTCGCTTTCGACGCGGCGGGCGATCGAGCCGAGATGCTGCTCGACAGCTGGGAGCAGCACTCCCGGCGAATAAGCACCACCGGCCGGACGGGATATGACGCCGACGCGGGCTGGCTCGCCACCATGGTCGGGGCGAGAGGCCAGGACTGGGGCCGCCTACTGCTGCGGTTCGACGGCCCCCAGCCACCCACCAGATTGGTCATTGTGCTCGAACGAGCCGCCTCGACGCTGGCACTGGGACGGCTGATCCAGCGCGATGCCGAGGGCCTGGAACGGCAACTGCACGGCACCCTGCTCTCCGCCCTGCTTGAGCACACCCTGCCGGTCGACGAAGTCGCGCTGAGGGCAAGGGCGCTCGGCGTGACGCTGGATCGCCGTCGGCTGGTCGGTGTCGCCGTGCGGTTGCGGCAGGAGGAGCCGGCCGACGCGGACGGGTTGCGCAATCTGGCTGAGGCGGTGAGTCACGCGCTGCGAGAGTCCGCAATGGACGGACTTACCAGCCCGTTGGACGGATCGGCGGTCGGTGCCCTGATCGGGGCAAAGCCCGGCGCGGACGAGAATGCGATGCTGGCCGAATTTGCCGCATCGTTGCGCCGCAGGGCAAAACACGATCTCATCGTCGCCGCCGGGTCCGGAGTGGACAGTCTGCGGGAGGCTCGCCGTTCGCTGATCGAGGCGCGGCAGGTGGCCGAAGCGGCCAGGCACGACCCGGCGACATCGATAGCGGTCGTACACCGCCTGCCCAACGTCGGCCTCGCCGGTCTGCTCTTCCTGCTGCGGGATGAGCCGCGACTGCAGATCTTCGTGGAGAGACAGCTCGGACCGTTGCTACAGCACGACTCCCAGCACCCGAAGGAGCCACTGCTTCCCACCCTGAGAACGTATCTTGAGCACGGGCGGAACAAGTCGACGGCGGCGACCGCCGCCCACATGTCCCGCCCGGCGTTCTATGACCGGCTGGCGAAGATAGGCCGCATCCTGCAAGCCGATCTTGAGTCCGTCTCGGTCTGTCTCTCCCTACACGTCGCTCTGGTGGCGCTGGACGCTATGCGCAACAGTTAGCCATTGAAATGCTCACCGCAGCCTCCGAGTTTCATACGGATTTTTTCGGCGTCGGGATGGCCCAGCTCTTCGAGTATCTCCAAGGCAGACTGCCAGACCGCAACCGCGGAGTGCGGGTTGCCGCCGGCTTGGTGGGTGTCGCCGAGGCGGCCGAGGGTGTCGGCTTCTCCGAATCGGTCGCCTAAGGCCCGCAGCAGATCGCATGCTCGGTAAAAGCACTCGACGGCCTTGGCGTAATCACCAATGTGGTGGTAGGCGTATCCCAAGCTGTCCCAGGCGCCACCCTGGCCTGAACGGTTGCCCAGTTCCTGTTGCAGGGCAAGCGCCTTCTGACAGTCGCTGACCGCACGCGAGTAATCGCCGAGCCGGATTCGGTACCATCCGACGGCATTGAGGGCGTTGGCCTCACCACCGGCACTGCCTCCGCGCTGTTGTAACTGGAGCGCGGCCAACGCGTGGCCGAGTGCGGCCCGGGTGTCGCCCTGCTTGTCGCAAATCCAGGCAAGATTTTGATGGACATACGCTTGCCCCGAGTCGTCGGCGAGTTCTTCGCATAGTGCGAGAGCACGTGTGAGATGGGTCTGGGCCATGTCGTGCAGGCCGAGGCGGATGGCATAGCTGCCGAGGCCGCGATGAGCAGCGGCCTGGCGCGGCACGTCACCCGCCCGCTGCGCGACCTCGAGCGCGGTCTGTTGCGCCGTCGCCAGATCCTGCCAGAGCCCTTGGCGATGAAAGAACGTCGTGAGGCTCTGAGCCAGCCCCCACACGTGGGCGTGCAAACCTGCGCCGGCGGCCTGTTCGATGATCGCGAGCAGCACACGATGCTCCGCCTTGAGCCAGGCCATGGCCTCCCGGTCGCCGGCCGGCCGCTCCGGCGTCACCCCGTGGCGAGGTGGGTCGAGCGGGATCGGCTTGCGGGTCGCACTGATGAGCAATGCGGCGCTTTGCGTCGTGTGCAGATAGTGGTCAAGCAGCCGGTGGATGGCGGCATCTTCAGTGGGCGCCTGTTCAACGGCATAGGCACGCAACAGGTCATGGAAGGTGTACCGGCCTGGCAGGTGCTCGGTAAGCAGATTTGCCCGCACCAACTCTCGCATCGCCGGCTCGGCTTCGTCGTGGCCCGTCCCCATCAGGCTTGCCGCGGCCGCAACGGTGAAGTCCGGCCCGGGATGCAGGCCGAGAAGACGGAACATGGTTTGGGCCGTCGCGCCGAGGCGTTGATAGGACCAGGAAAACACCCGTCGAGCATCGGTGGCGGCGTCTGAAGTATGCAGGGCGGATAGGCGGCCCGAGCCCACACGCAGTCCGGCGGCAATGGCGGTGAGCGGGAGATCGGCCTGCGTGCTGGCGTGCGCGGCGACGACGGCCAGCGCCAGAGGCAACCGTGCGCACAGCATGACAATCTCGTCGATCGATGCCGGTTCCGCGGCCGCCCGGTCCGCGCCAAGCCGGCGGGCAAGCAGGTCACGAGCCTCCACTGTGGATGGTAGATCCACCACAACCGGAAGTGCGCCAACGCCGGCGACAAGGCCGGTGAGCTGGTCGCGGCTTGTCACCAAGGCAAGGCAGCTTGATGCGCCCGGCAACAGCGGGCGTACCTGCTCCTCATCTCGCGCGTTGTCGAGGATCACCAGCATTCGCTTACCGGCCACCAGGCTGCGATAGAGCGCGGCCTGCGCGCCGATCTCGTAGGGTATTCGCTCCGCCTGCACCCCAAGGGCATCCAGAAAACCCCTGATGGCCGTGCCCGGCTCGGTTGGCACACCGCTGGGATCGAATCCTCGGAGGTTGACATAGAGCTGTCCGTCCATGAACCGGTCGGCGACACGGTGTGCCCAATGCAGCGCCAGTGCAGTTTTGCCCACCCCCGCCGTTCCCGCCAGCACGCAGGTCACCAGCGCACGGTGATCGCCGAGTAGCTTGTCCATGTCGCGCAAGAGGTCGGCGCGACCGGTGAAATTCGGCAGATCCGCGGGCAGTTGACGGGGAGTGCCGGGCTGCGCCCCCCGAGCCGTGGTGACCAGCAGCGAACGTTCGGCGTGGCTCAGCTTCAGCGCATCGGCCAGCAGTCGGACCGAGTCTGTGCGCGGGCGCAGAAGACCCTGCGACTCCAGGCGCCGGATGGTGCGCACGCCCAAACCGGTTTGCCGCGCGAGCTGTTCCTGGGTGAGGAGTGCTCGCTCGCGCCACGTGCGCAACAGCGACGCAAGCGTGTGAGCCATCTGGTCTCCCCCCGAAGTGGCCTTCCAATGGCCGGTCCAAATGTATCGATTATCTGCAACCCGATGGGCAGAATCCAGATCGATAACTCTTGATGGGGAGGAACCATGTTGGTACGCGGGGCTTTGGCCTTTCTGGTGGGATTGAGCGGACTTGTCGCGCTCCCGGGTGAACCGACCGGCCCCGTTTCGCAGGCTCCTCCGCAGTGGGTTGAGGCTTTGTCTGGTACCCATAAGAAACAGGCCCCAGCGGAAGTGCCTTGGCGTGAATCGACGTCGGCCCCACTCGGCAAGAGCAACGGCGCCCAACCCGCGGAGTTCTCGTTTCCCAAGCCCGGAGACAGCCCGGTGCAGGTGGCCGCCGCAACGCGTGCGGGAAGCGCACAACCGCGTGTCGAGGTGTTCGATCGCGCGGCGGCCCAGAAGGTGGGGGCCTCGGGCTTCGTCTTCCGGGTAACCGGCGCCGCCAAGCAGCTCGTGATCGATTATTCGAGCTTCGCCAATGCGTATGGCGCCGGTTACGCGGATCGGCTGCAGGTGGTTGCCCTGCCTGAGTGTGCCTTGACCGGCTGCAAGCAGGCTGGTGTGCGAGTGCCCGCCCGCAACGACCTCGCGGCGAAGAAGCTGATCGCCGACGTCGATCCGTCCAACCAGGACAACACGCTGTTCGCCGTAACCTCGGGCGTGGGCAGTGACATTGGCACATTCGCGGCGACGCCGTTGGCGATTTCGGGGTCGTGGCAGGTGTCGCCGGGTTCGGGTGCGTTCACCTACTCGTACCCCATCGACGTGCCCAAGCCCGCCGGCGGAAGCGCGCCCTCGGTGTCGCTGGGCTACTCCTCCGCGGCGGTCGACGGGCTGACCCTGGCCAGCAACACCCAGGCGTCGCCCAGCGGCGTCGGTTGGTCGGACTTCGCCAACGCGTTCATCGAGCGGCGATACGAGCCGTGCTTCCGCACCGTCGGCACGACCGACCTGTGCTGGAAGTCCGACAATGCCACGATCTCGCTCGGCGGCATTTCGGGGGCGCTGATCCCGGCCAACGCAGCGCGCTCTCAATGGAAGGTGCAGTCGGATCCCGGCTGGCGCATCGAACGCCTCACCGGCGCGCCTTACACCGACATCTATCAGAAGCAGTTCTGGAAAGTGACCGGGCCGGATGGGACCGTCTACACCTTCGGCGGCGGGCACATGCCGGGCCGGGTGACAAATTCGATCCTTTCCGTCCCCGTGCTGGCGGACAACACCGGCGAGCCATGCCGTACTCCAGACGACAAGGTCGGTGCTTGTCAGCAGGGCTGGCGCTGGTATCTCGACCGGGTGGTCGATCCCGACGGGAACGTGACGTCTTATCTGTATGAGCGGGAGGAGAACTGGTACTCGGCCATCGGCGGTCTTGGAAACAACGAGCGGTATCACCGTGGAGCGCTCCTCAAGGAGATCATCTATGGCGGCCGGGGCTGGCAGGACGACCACTACGCCGCGCGCGTGACCTTCGGCCACGAATGGCGTTGCTACTACCTGGTGCCGCAATGTCCTGCAGCGACGCCAGGACACACCGGGTTCCCAGACGTGCCAACCGATCTCATCTGCGCGCCGGGCTCGGCATGCTCGGTGCACGCGCCATCCTTCTTCACCGCCCGGCGCTACTCCCACGTGCGAACCGAGGTGAAGATCGGCAATGTGTGGAAACCGGTGGCACAGCACAACATTCTGCACAGTTTCGGCAATGGTGAGGGCGGAGTCGCCTACAAACTGCAGGTCCAAGAGCTGCAGCATGCGGCCATCGCGTTCGGCAAGCTCAACGCCTATCCGTCGACAAAGTTCAGCTACGAGTTCCAGGACAACCGTTTCGACAATGACGCCTACATCCCTAAAGCCATGCGGCACAACCGGATCAAGACGATCACGAACCCGTTCGGCGGGCGCGTCACCGTCACCTATGGGTTCAACCGGCAATGCACGCACCCCTACAACCCGTGGCCGCGCTGGGATCTGAACATCCGCGACTGCTTCCCACAGTCGATAAAGGACGGTGACCATCTGCGCACCGGCATCTTCTACAAGTGGCTTGTGAAGCAGGTGGTCGAGTCGCCCGGCGGCGGTTCACCTGACATGACGACAACTTATGCCTACGAAGGGGATCCCGCCTGGGCGTTCGACACGGGGGCGTTCGCCCGGGACGAGGATGAGACGGGATGGTCGGTGTGGCGCGGCTATGGGGCGGCAACAATCACGCGCGGCACGGCCAAGACCCGGTTGGTGGTGTTCCGCGGCTGGCATGACGATCCCACGCTGGTGCAGGACGCCAGCGGCGATTGGGTGCCGCTCGGCCGCCGTCGGGAAGAGGTGCGGGCCTCGGACGGATCGTCCTATCTGGACTACCATGCCTTCGCCGGGCGAACCCTGGAGGAGCAGCAACTCGGCACGCTCGACGGGGTGGCCAACAGCGTCCTGCAATCGCGTCGCCATGAGTATGAGAAGCGGATCACGCACGATCCCGGGCCCGACTATCTCTTCGATGCCGAGTGGGTGGGCCTGAAGTCGACCACCGAAAGCGTCGCCACCGCGCGCGGCGTGTTCCGGCACCGTCGCAGCCAGACCAACCACAACCAGAACTTCCAGCCGACCTCGACCCTGGAGGAGGGTTGGCTGGACGTCCAGGGCGACGAACGTTGCTCGATCACCACTTATGCCGACAACGCGGCCACCGGGATGTTCGTCTACCCTGCCGTGAACAAGAACGTGGCGGGTGCCTGCACCTCGACCCAGGTCCTGTCGCTTTCGGAGGTCTACTACGACGGCAGTGCCACCCTTGGCGCTGCTCCGGTCAATGGAAACCCGACGCGGCAAAGGATGCTTATCGAGGGTAACCGTTGGAGTCAGACAACAACGGAATTCGACGAGCTGGGCCGCCCGGTGCGCGTCACCGACCCGAACGGCGCTGTCACGACGACTGCTTATGAGGTGATGGCGGGCGCACCGGCGATGGAGATTCCGATCCGGACCATTGCCACCAATGCTTTGGGCCACAAGCAGATCAGCGACTGGCATCCCGAGTTCGGGGTTCAGCGGCGCGGGCAGGACGCCAACGGCAACGTTTCCGAGTACGGGTATGACGAGTTCGGCCGCCTGGAGGTGGTGTGGCTGCCAACCGAGCCGGTGGCATTCGCCGAGCCGTCATGGCGGTTCTCGTACGACATCCAGAATCGGGCCGTGCGCTCGCGGCGGCTGGTGTCCGATGCCCGTTGCTGCGAGGGAGTGGTCTTCGAGGAGGCTTGGGCAATCTACGACGGCTTCTGGCGCGAACGTCAACTGCAGGGCAAGTCTCCGGAATCGGGCAAGGTTCTCGTGACCGAGACCAGCTACGACGATCGCGGCCTGTTGTACGACGAGACCGTCGAGCAGGCGCTGCCCGGCAACCCGGGCGCATACGTGCCCGGCGGGTCGAGCTGGAAGAACCGCAGCCGGGACCACTACGACGAGTTGGGTCGCCAGGTGCGCACGGAGTGGTTCCGCGGCAGCTCGGTGGCTCATGCCACGACCACGTCCTACAGCGCGGACTCGGTGACGGTGACCGGGCCGGATGGGCGCAGGGTGCGCGAACGGGTCGACGGCCTCGGCCGCACGATCGCGGTTGAGGAGCATGACGGCCAGGCCTGGGTGAGCAGCTCCTACCGATACGACCTGGCGGACAGGCTGATCTCGGTCACCGACCCGGCCGGAAACAAGATGGACTACAGCTACAACCTGGCCGGCTGGCGGATCGGCCAGGCGGACCCCAACCGCGGCGGCGTGCTTTTCGGCTACGACAACGCGGGAAATCAGACGGTGGCGGCGCATGCCAACGGCGACCAGATACACACCCGCTATGACGCGCTGAACCGCCCGTTCGAGCGGCGGGCGGGGTCGACGACGGGACAGGTGCTGGCGTCGTGGCAATACGACACCGCGCCGCTCGGCAAGGGCAAGCCGCACAAGGAGACCAGCGGTGGCTGGGTCTCCGAGGTCCTCGGCTACGACATCAAGGGTCGCGCGACGGGCAGCAGACTCGTTGTCCCGGCGGGAATTGCCGGGCTGTCGGGCTCGTACGACATAACGCAGACCTATGACCGGGCCGATCGAGTGCGATCCGTGACCTATCCGGCCATCGGCGGCCTGCCGCAGGAGACCGTGACCACGGACTACAACACCCTTGGGCTGGCCACGCGCATGGTGGGCCTAAGCGAATACGTCTGGGCAGTGTCCTATGACGACCGTGGTCGCAAGAACGAAGCGGGATTTGGCCCGCGCCCGGGCGGGAACACGTGGATGGGCAAGAAGTGGACCTACGACGTGGACCAGCGGATCAATGGGGCCGAGACATTCATCGCCGGAACGGGTGTCGTTTCACGGCATGAGCTGTCGTTTGACCCAGCCGGCAACCTGAAGGAGAAGCTGACGAGCCAGAACGGCTTGGCGTGGCGCGAGTGCTTCGGCTATGACGCGCGGAGCAGGCTGACTGCGGCTCATACCGTCGCGGCCGCCACCTCGTGCGCGGACGGAATGCCGGGCACCGGAGATCAGCCGTATGCGCACAGCTATCAGTACAGTGCCGACGGCAAGATGGTGAACCGGACGGAAAACGGCCTGAGCAAGGCATATACCTATCCGGCAGCCGGTTCGGCGCGCCCGCATGCGCCCACCCGCGTCGGCAGCGACACCTATACGTGGGACACAGCCGGGAGACTGGCGTCGCGCCCGGGTGAGACTTTCTCGTGGGACGTGCAGGGCCGACTGCAGTCGGTCGCCGGCCCCGGCGGCACGACCTCGTTCGGCTATGACGCCTCGGGGCAGCGATTGCTGCGCCGCACCCCGGACGGGCGGGCGACGCTGTACTTCGCCGGGCACGAGATCACCGTGAACGCAAACGGATCGCCGGTCACGTCAGTGCGGCCGTACACATTCGACCGTGAGGTCGTGGCAACGCGAACCCTGGCTGGAGTGGACTACCTGGTCTCGGATGCGACGGGCTCCGTCGAGATGTCTGTCCCGTCGGGCGGCACGCCGTCGGCGTCCCGCGCATACGACCCGTACGGGCGGGTGCGGGCCCAGACCGGCGGTGACATGGCGACCGACCGCGGGTTCGCCGGCCAGATCGAGGACGCTTCGACGAGGTTGTCCTATCTGAATGCTCGTTACTACGACGCCGGCATCGGGATCTTCATTTCGACCGACGCTCTTTATGACACGTCCAAGGTGAAGTCGCTCAACCCGTATAGCTATTCGAGCAACAACCCGGCGACCTATTCCGACCCGAGCGGCCTTTACTCGATGTACGCGTGGGGTCTTGAGGTCGAAAACTCCAAGCTGCGAGCGCAGAACAGAGAACTGATCGCCCACATCGGACTGCTTAACAGCCACATCGCCGAGCTGCAGGATGTCATCCGCAGACAGCAGGACGCGATCAACGAGATGCTCACCTATATTGACGCACTGGAGGCGGAGATCGCGCGGCAGGCCAGCATCATTGAGCAGTTGCAAGCGCGAGTCGCCTACCTGGAAGGTGTTGTGCGGGCTCAGCAGCGCGAGATCAGCCGGCTGCGCGGAATCATCGCGTACCAGGCGGGTGTCATCCGGGCACAGGCAAGTGTGATCGCGTACCAGCGAAGCATCATCATCGGACTGGTCTTCGAAGCCATCCAGCCTCAGTATCAAGAAGCGGTGCTCACCAGCATATTCAACGGGACGGGCATACCCATCAGGATGGTGAACTCCATCAACCTCGAGACCTTGCGAAATGACGGGCCGCTTGTGCCCGCGACTTGGGATGGCGAGCCCCACATCCTGGGCTCGAGACGGGTGGAGGCGGAGCGACAAGGCGCCATCCTGCAGGGCGAATTGTGGGCCGCGGAGAACGAGATAGCCCGGCTGCAGGTCGAGAGCTCGATCCACGAGGCGTATCGCGATGAGTACTACGCGGAGCTGCACAGCACCGATCCGTGGGACATGGCCTGCGACGCGAACAGCGTGGGAGGCGGTGCTTACACCCTCGCCGGCGGGTCGAATCCATACATCGCGATACCCAGCGCCGGATTCAGTATCTACTGCGTGATGAGGAACCAATGAGACATCGCATTGCATGGATCACGGTCACGGCGCTGCTGGGCAGCATGCTGGTGGCGCCGCAGCAACCGGCGATGGCCGGGCCGCAAGGCTCGCTGCGGGCGGCGGATCCCACGCTTGTCCGCGACGGCGACACGTGGGTGTCACTGTCCACAAACGAATCTCTGGCGGCGCCGTACGCCAAGGCGTGCGATCCAGCAGATCCGGTGTGGGCAAAGGGATTCGCCTACTTGCCGTACCGAACCGGGCCAACGCCGGATCAGCTCGGCGACTGTTATGGCGGGGACGTGATGCCCAACGGCCCGGGGCCGTGGGCGGGTCGCCCGCCGCAGGTGGGAATGTGGCTGTGGGCGCCGTCGATGGCGAAGATCGGCAACGCGTGGTGGTTGTTCTACGTTGCCCGCAAAGCCGGCAGCGGGCAACAGTGCATCGGCGTCGCGGCCGGAGATCGCTCCACCGGTCCCAACTGGCTGCATCCGGCGCAGCCGCTGATCTGCCCGGCCAACGGCTGGTGGGCCATTGATCCGGAGATCTTCTACGATCGCCAGACCCAGGCGTGGTACCTGATGTGGGATTCCGGCCCGCTGAACATCCAGCGGTTCGATCCAGCGACGGCGTCGCTCGTCGGCCCGGTGCGCGCACTTCTTCACGAAAACCATCCCGACCTCGGCTTCGATGAGATCAGGAAGCCCGATGGCACGATCGAGCAGGTAATCGAGAACCCGACGATGGTACGGGCCGACTCGGGCGAGCTCTGGCTCTTCTTCTCCGCCAACGCCTGGGCGTCGAACAACTACGCGACCGGGTGGGCGTTGTGCGGCCGCGTCACTCCAACCGAGGGTGGGGGATGTGCGATCGTCAATTCGTTCGACCCGGCCAGCCGGTACCGGCCGTGGTGGGGTCATTCGCAGCGCACTGCCGCCGTTGCGGGCGTGAACGCCAAGCCCGTCAACGGTTTCCCCGACCTGCCCGGGTTCGGTGGGATGTCCCTGACCAACACTCAGCCCGTCTACGCCACGGCACACATGTACTGGGGCGGCAGCTCCAACCTGCGCACTCAGCTCACCTTCCGGTTGGATACCAGCGGGACCCTGCCCGCTTTGTACGAACCGGGCGTGGTGACGATCCACGGCCGCAGTGGCACCTTCGGCAGTCAGCTTCTGGGCCCGATCGTCCCTTCAGGACAGTCACTGGCTACCCGGGCGGTGCCCGCGTGGGCGTGGCCCGTTGGGCACAACGGCATCTTCAACACGGTCACCGCTGACGGCACGCTGTTCGTTCAGGGCGGCAACACCGATGTGGCCGACGACATGTTGGTGGCGGGGGTGTACGACCCGAAGGCGAACGAGTGGTCCACGATCAAGGCCAAGACCTCGAAGGGGTACGACTCTGTCGCGCCGATCGTCGAGGACGGGAAGACCCTGCATGGCGGGGCGGGTGCCTGGGATGTGCAGGCCATCGGCGACGGCAATGCGGTCGCTTTCACCAACCTGTTCGGGGTGCCCTGGCCGTCCTATCTTGACCGCCGAAGGGTACCCGCAGAAGGGGTGTGGCCAAGCTTCGGCATCATGGCGAAAGTGAATGGGCGCTGGCAGCTCGTCAATCAGTGGAGCGCCGCGCAGCTTCGGCAGTCCAATCCGGACTCGGATGTGGACGAGCGCGCTTGCGCGCCCTATCAGGGCATGCCGGAGGCCACAAGCCTATGTGGCGGGCCGAACGAGATGGCGCTGCTGCCACGCTCGCGCGATCTGATCGTGGCGCTCTACGCGGGCGATGGGTTTCGCACCAGCGGTGGCCTGATGGCCCTGCGGGTCACGGGTCCCAACAGCACCGGGCAGTACAGCGTCAGGATCGTCGGCTACTACGCATATCCAGAGGTCCCCGACATCAACCCGCCCAACCCGCAACGGCCGGGAAACCTTGGCATAGCAATAAAGACGGTGGAGCCCGACCCGACCAGCCCGCTCGGCGATGAGCGGTTCAGCGTTGTCGCCGACATCTGGCACGCCGACAATGACGGCAATCCGAGCACCGTCCCACCCGGCCTGGACCCCAGCGTGACGCAGGAGTTCAGCTACAACGCGAACACCGGGGAGATCAAGCCGACCTCGGCGCCGTTCATCGCGGGCCTTACCCCCGATGGGATACAGTTCCGGGGAATCCATGGCGGAATCTACGATCATCAGGGCAACATGTGGACATACTCGGATGGGATTCTTGTCTACGCCAACGGGCCGTCCTGCCCCTTCGACTACAACCGCTGGAACACCGCGCCTGCGAGCTTCACGACCACGGCCAACGGCCGCACGGTCTGGGGGCAGACATGCGCCCCCGACTACGAGATATCCCAGGGCAAGGACGCGGGCGGGGGTGGGTTCAATGGCAACTTCCTGCAGCTCGCCGAGGATCCCGTGAGCCGCACGATCGTGGGCGTGGACACCTGGGACACCGGCAACGTCATGGCCATCCGGCACGCGGGCGTCGGGCGGAACAAGACCTTCACGATCGGCAATCTCGTCGACACCGGCCGGAACCTGCTGCCGCGACAAGGGCCGCCGGAGCAGCGGCCACCGGTCTTCGACAAGAGCGGCCGCATGTGGTTCACCGTGCACGTCTGGCCGCCGAACAACGGCTACACCCAGCCCTTGGACCATTGGATGGCATCGGTCGACATTGCCCAGCTTTTCGCGCCCCCTGCGGTGCGACTGAGTGCGGGCCAGACGAAGGTTCAAGCAGAACAAACCATTTCTACGGGTACCAGGCAGAGTCCACCCCGTCCGGATGGGGTGATCCGTGTCGACAGCACTGCCCACATGCTCCGGCATCCGACTGACGGCTTCGTCCTCGCCGCAGGAACGGCCGATTATCACGTGTGGGCGCCGGCGGACGGCGATTACCCGATCGCGTACCAGGTTCGCGGGACAGATCCCCAAGCCGCCATCCAGCTCACCGTCGGCGGGGCCACGCACACGACAGCGGTGAACACCAATGGCGACTGGCGTCTGGTAACCGGTCCGACGATCCGGCTCAGCAAGGGGGTGAACACACTGCGCCTCGGCGGCACCGGCTGGCAGCTCAACTGGTTCGTCATGAACGGCGCTTGAAGAGAGCCAGCCCGGACCTACCAGATCGGCCCTCTTCAAGCTACTTCTTCAGATCGAGGTAGCTAGGCGCCACCCGGGTTAAGGGTGACCGTAGCGGGCTTGAAGTTGCTGCCGGTGACGTCGACGCCCTGGCCCTTGAGCAGATCGACTGCCTTTCTGCACATACTCGTTGGTGTAGGCCTTGCCCTCGGGCTGCTTGGTGAGAACTGTTGCGCCATCAGCATTCTTCGTGGTGAGCGCGGTGGTCACGGTGGACCTCCATGCCGCCTCGTCGAGCACGCCCACACCCGACGGCGACGGCCAGATCAACTTGTTGACCTCGTTCATCTGCCAGGCCTGGTGGGTCTTGCCAAGCTTGGAGCCCTTGGCCACCACGACATCCCGGCACTTGTCCACATTGTCGCGGCAGAAGGCCCAGCCTTTGAGGCTCGCGGCGAGGAACTTCACCGCGGTGTCCTGGTACGCCTTGTCGCTGTCGAGCTTCTGGGTGTTGGCCCAGATGGCGTCCTGCAGCATGGCGGTGCCAACCTTGTTCCAGTCGAGGATCGTGAAATCCGAGGGCTGGTAAAGCTTGCCGGTCTTCGGGTTGTTCGCCTCGAGCACCTGAGCGTATTCGTTGTAGCTCATGGCTTGCGCGGCATCGATGTCACCGCGCAACAGCGCCTGCATGTCGAACTGTTGCTGCACCAGGGTTACATCCTTGCCCGGGTTCAGCCCGGCCTTGGTCATCCCGGCGAACAGCTCATACTCGTTGCCGAAGCCCCAGTTGCCGACCTTCTTGCCCTTCAGGTCCGCCGGAGTGGCGATTCCCTTGTCCGCGAAGGAAACCTGGTACGTGCCTGAGCGCTGGAAGACCTGGCCGATCTCGGTGATCTGAGCGCCCTGCTCGCGGGAGGCGAGCGCCTTGGGCACCCAGGAGACGGCGAAGTCGGCGCGGCCGGTCGCGAGGACGGTCTGCGGCACGATGTCGACACCGCCCTCGATGATCTCCACATCGAGACCCTGTTCGCCGTAGAAACCCTGATCCACGGCGGCCAGGTACCCGGCGAATTGGGCTTGGTAGAACCACTGCAGTTGCAGTTTCACCTTGGTTTTGCCGCCGGGCCCGGTGCCCTGCGGTTGCGGATCTGCCGTGCCGCAAGCGGCGAGCAGGGCGACGAGCGCCACCGCCGCAGCGGCTGTTCTTATGGGTTTTCTCATCGTGCCCTCCATGGGGTGGCGACTCGTTCGATAACCAACGTGAACAGGTAGAACAACAGGCCGAGGGCGCACGCACCAAGGACGAATGCCCACGCACGGGGATAGGCCGTGTTGGCCGCAGCCGAGGTGATGCGCGAGCCCAACCCGTCCTGCAGCCCGCCGAAGTACTCGCTCACCACCGCGGCGATGACGGACAGCGGAGCTGCCTGGCGTAGGCCGGTACACAGGTAGGGGATCGCCCCGGGAAGCCTTACCAGGCGCGCGGTTTGGCTTCCTGTCGCGGCGTAGGAGGCCATCAGCTCGAGGTGAGTGGCGCTGACTTGATTGAGCCCGCGCAAGGTGTTGTGGAAGACCGGGAAGAAGACCACCAGTGCCACGACAAGTCGTCGCGGCAGGCTGCTCGTCGACTCGTACATGTTGTTCAGCAACGGAGCCACCGCGATGATCGGCAGCGCGTTGAGGACAGTCATCATCGGTGTGGTGAGTCGGTGAAAGACGGCGAAGCGGCTCGCCAGCAGTGCCGCCAGCACGGCTGCCACGCTGCCCATGATCAGACCGGCCAAAGCGTTGGCACCACTGGCAAGACCGGTCCGCCAGATCACCTCCCGGCCGGCCCAGAACTGCTCGGCGATGACCGAAGGCGCCGGCAGCACGAAGGGCGCGATGTGCCCGAGCACGACAATCGCCTCCCAGAGGGCGAGCCCGGCGAGCCCGACAACCAGCGGAGCCAAGGCGAGGCGGATCGCTTTCACGGCTGGTCTCCGCGCAGTGCTCGGCGTACCGCGGTGACATGGGCGAAGAACTTCTCGCTTTGGCGAGTCGCCTCATCCCGTGGCCCCAGGTCGATCGGGATGTCCGCGGTGATCCGCCCGGGGCGCGGCGACATGACGATCACGCGGTCGGAGAGGTACACGGCTTCGGTGATCGAATGCGTGACGAAGACGACCGTCGTCTGCGTGCACAGCCTCAGCAGCTCATCTTGCAGGCGTTCACGCGTCATTTCGTCAAGTGCGCCAAAGGGTTCGTCCATCAGCAACAGCGGCGGATGCACGGCAAGGGCGCGCGCAATAGCGACGCGCTGCTGCATGCCACCGGACAGCTGCGCCGGATAGTGCCCGGCGAAGTCGCTGAGACCGACCAGCGCTAGCATCTCCTGGGCCCGGGCGCGGCGTTGCTCGGTCGGCATTCGGAGCAGTTGCATGGGCAGCTCCACGTTGCGCTTTACCGTCCGCCACTCGAAGAGCCCGGCCTGTTGGAAGGCGATGCCGTAGCGATGCGCCTTGCGGGCCTGCAGCGCGGACAACCCGGCCACGGTTACCTCACCCGTCGTGGGCCCGATCAGATCGGCGATCAGCCGTAGCAAGGTGGACTTGCCGCAGCCGGACGGGCCGATCAGCGACACGAATTGGTCGGCCGGAATGTCGAGGTCCACTTGCGACAGTGCGGTGACCTCATCGGCCCGCCCGGCATTGAATATCTTCGTGACATCGCGGATGGCTACGGGGGCGCTCATACTTGGCCTCCCCGCAGAACAGCAGGCGTGGCAAGCCTTTCGCCGAGGGCGATCAGGCCGGTGACCAGTAGGCCGAGCACTGCCACCCCGAGCATCGCGGTGTAGACCTTGGCGGGATCGCTTGTCGCCGAGCGGGAGTACTCAAGCAACAGCCGGCCTATGCCGCCACGCGTACCGGTCGAGATCTCACCGACTACGGCGCCGACGACGGCCGCTGCCACGGCCAGCTTCATTGCTGTCCACAGATAGGGCCGGGAGGATGGGAAGCGGAGCACAAGCAAGGTGCGCCACCAGGAGGCGCCGTAGGAGCGCATCAGCTCCTCCTCAATCGGGGTAGGGGATTGCAGGCCGCGCAGCACTCCCACGGCGATGGGGAAGAACGCGAGGTAGGACGAGATCACCGCGACGCTCATCCACGGCTGCCACGGATAGGGGCCGAGCGACATGACCCCGCCCCAGCCCGCGATCGCCGGTGCCAGCGCGACCAGCGGCACCGTCTGCGAGATGATCACGTACGGCAGTAGACCGCGCTCGATGACTCGCAGCCGCTGCATCGCGACCGCGAGGAGCACGCCGACCAGGGCGCCGAGGGTTGCTCCGACTGCGACCTCGCCGAGGGTGACCCCGATCGCGGACGCGACCACAACCCACACGGCCGGGCCGCCGGCGACGTCAGGATCGAAGAGGCGACCGAAGATCGTGGCGAGGTGGGGCATGGCGAGGTCGTCGGCGCGGGGGAGCACCCTTACTCCAAAAAGGACGGTGCCGTCGGGATTTCCGACGGCCTTATACCCCTCCCAAACCCCAGCGGCGAGCGCCGCAGCACCCACCGCCGCCGCTGCGCGAGCGGCAATCATCCGAGCGCCTTGATGGCCGGGATGATGGTGTCGCCGTAGACCTTGAGCGTGTGCTCCTTGTCGTCGTGCTGCAGGTAGACCGCAAACTGGTCCACACCAAGCTCTTTGAGCTTGGTCAGCTTGTCGATGTGAGCCTGCGCCGGGCCGAGCACACAGAACCGGTCCACGATCTCGTCGGGGACGAAATCGGTGTGCGGGTTGCCCGCCCGGCCGTGCTCGGCATAGTCGTATCCGTGGCGGCCCTTGATGTAGTCGGTGAGCACCTGCGGCACCGCACCCGTGTCGCCGTAGCGGGCAACGATGTCCGCGATGTGATTGCCGACCATGCCGCCGAACCAACGGGTCTGTTCCCGCTGATGAGCGAGGTCGTCACCGACGTAAGCCGGTGCCGCGACACAGAACTTCACCCCTTTAGGGTCGCGCCCCGCTTCCTCTGCCGCCTTGCGAACCGCTTTGATCATCCATTGCGCAATATCCACATCGGACAGTTGCAGAATGAAGCCGTCGGCCACCTCGCCGGTGAGCTTGAGTGCCTTGGGCCCGTAGGCGGCGACCCACACCTCAAGCTTGGAATCCTCGACCCACGGGAAATGCAGCTTGGAACCCCGGTAGGTGACCTCGCGGCCGTTGCCGAGCTCGCGGATCACCTCCACCGATTCCCTCAGCTCGGCAAGGTTCATCGGCGGCAGGCCCAGCGTGCGCCGAGCCGAGTCGCCGCGACCGATGCCGCAGATGGTCCGGTTGCCGTACATCTCGTTGAGCGTGGCGTAGGTGCTGGCCGTGACAGTCACATCCCGGGTACCAGGATTGGTCACCATCGGCCCGACGACGACCTTCTCGGTGTTGGCGAGGATCTGGCTGTAGATGACGTAAGGCTCCTGCCACAGCAGGTGCGAGTCGAAGGACCACACGTGACTGAAGCCGGCCGCCTCGGCCTTCCTCGCCAACTCGACGACCTGCTTCGCCGGTGGGTCAAGCTGGAAAACGACGCCGATGTCCATGGTGGACTCCGTTCAACGGGTTCAGACGAGGTAGGTGGACAGGCCGCGCGGCAGATACCGGCCGTGGCCCTTGCGGCCGGAGTATTCGCCGTCGGCCACCACGATTGAGCCGCGCGAGATGACGGTGTCGACCTTGCCCGCGATCTCGTATCCCTCATACGCGGAGTGGTCCAGGTTCATGTGGTGCGTTTCGACGCTGATCCTTGTCCGCCCGTTGGGGTCGTAGACCACGATGTCGGCATCGGACCCCGGCGCGATGACACCCTTGCGCGGGTAGAGACCGAACATGCGCGCGGGGGTGGTGGCGATCGTTTCGACCCAGCGCTCCAGCGAGATCTTCCCGTCGGCGACACCCTGATAGAGCAGATCCACCCGGTGCTCGACCCCGCCGATCCCGTTGGGAATCTTGGAGAAGTCGCCCAGGCCGAGCTCCTTCTGGTCCTTGAAACAGAAGGGGCAGTGATCGGTGGAGACGATCGCCAGGTCGTTGGTGCGCAGACCGCGCCACAGATCCCGTTGGTGCGGCTCGTTTTTGGTGCGCAGCGGAGTCGAGCAGACCCACTTGGCGCCTTCGAAGCCGGGCGCGCCGAGTTGATCCTCGAGCGTGAGATACAGGTACTGCGGACAGGTTTCGGCGAAGACATTGCGCCCCGCGTCGCGGGCCTCGGCGACCGCGGCAAGCGCCTCCCACGCCGACATGTGCACGATGTAGAGCGGTGTATCACCGGCCACCTTCGCCAGCGAGATGGCTCGCCGGGTCGCCTCAGCCTCCAATTCGGACGGTCGAGTGAGCCCGTGATTGATCGGGTCGGTTTCCCCTCGCGCCAACGCCTGCTGGATCAGAACATCAATGGCGATCCCGTTTTCGGCGTGCATCATGATCATGGATCCGTTGTCCCGCGCCTTCTGCATCGCGCGCAGGATCTGGCCGTCATCGCTGTAGAACACCCCGGGATAGGCCATGAAAAGCTTGAAACTGGTGATGCCCTCGTTGTCGACGAGCGCGTCCATTGCCTTGAGCGAATCCTCATCGACTCCACCGATGATCATGTGGAAGCCGTAGTCGATGTGGCAGTTGCCATCTGCCTTCGCGTGCCAGGCGGCCAGTCCTTCGTGGACGTTCTCGCCCGTCTTCTGAACCGCGAAGTCGATGATGGTCGTCGTCCCGCCGAAGGCCGCTGCCTTGGTACCGGTGTCGAAGGTGTCCGAGGCGAAGGTCCCGCCGAACGGCAACTCCATGTGGGTATGGGCGTCGATGCCGCCGGGGATGACGTACTTGCCGGTGGCGTCAACAACCTGCTCGACTTCGGGCGCGCGGCCGGGTGCGAAGACAGCCACGATGGTTTCGCCGTCAACGAGGACGTCGGCCGGCGTTGCACCGCTCGGGCTGACGACGGTGCCACCTTTGATCAGAAGGGTCATGGCTTCACCAAGTCCTCGTAAGCGTCCGGGCGTCGATCGCGATAGAACGCCCATCGGTCGCGCACCTCGGCCAGCAGATCCATGTCAAGGTCACGTACTACCAG
>DPJL01000326.1 GCA_003543035.1 Micromonosporaceae bacterium
GGGGGGGGAGGGCGGAGGGGGGAAGGGGGAGGGAGAGGGAGGAGTGGTGGGGGGGGGGGGAGCCGTAGAAGTAGATGGGCAGGCCCTGCTCGGCAGCGTCAGCCAGCACCCACAGCGCGAGGTCAGGGCCGTATACGCGGTCCTTCAGCCGGGTGCCGTGCAGCAGGTTCAGCGCCCACCGCACTGGCTGCCCGTCCGGAGTAACCAGGTCAAAGCTGTTGAGCTGGCGGCGCAGGGACGAGTCGCCGACACCCTCCATGATCCCGTGAACGGCCAGGGCGGTCATCGCGAAGTGCCGCCGTTCGGTGGCGGCTTTGATGATCTGCGCGGTGGCGGCCGGGTAGTCGCAGGCGTCTATCAGGACACCGAGCACGTTTCGCTTGGAGGGGTCCATGGCCGCCTCACTCGTGCCACTTGCCTAGGTTGGCCTCGTGAATCTCGGCCATGATCGCTGGAACGTCGTAGGTCGGGCTCCAGCGTGGGTAGTGATCGCGAAACTTTCCCATGTCACTGATGTACCACTGATGGTCCCCGATGCGGTTCTCTTCCCGATAATTAACCTTTGCCGGTTTGCCGGTAATTTGCTCCGCAATCGCAAAAGCCTCCAGATGGGAGACGTTGGCAAAGCGCCCGCCGCCCAGGTTGTAGACCTCCCCGGAGCGTGGGGCGCGGAAGAAAGCCTCGAAAGCGGTGAGGACATCACGCGAGTGGATCGTGTCCCGGACCATCTTCCCCTTGTAGCCATAGAGCTGGTAGACGCGGCCCTGCATGACGCACCGCATCAGGTAGGCGAGGAAGCCGTGCAGCTCAGCGGCTGAATGACCGGGGCCGGTGAGCGTGCCGCCCCGAAAGCAGGCCGTCCGCATGCCGAAATACCGGCCGTACTCCTGGACCATGACATCCGCGGCCAGCTTGGCGGCCCCGAAGAGGGTGTGCATGCTGCTGTCGATGCTCATGCTCTCATCGATGCCTTCGGCATACCGGTGGCCGGCCGTTACCTCGAATCGGGTCTCCTGCTCGATCAGGGGAAGCCGATTCGGTGAGTCGCCATAGACCTTGTTGGTGGAGCAGTGAATGAAGACCGCCTCCGGCGCGTGCAGCCGGGTTTGTTCAAGCACGTTCAACGTGCCGGCGGCGTTCACATCGAAATCGGTGAACGGCTCCTTCGCCGCCCAGTCATGACTGGGCTGAGCGGCGGCATGAACAACCAAAGAGATGTCACGGCCATACCGGAGGAAGACTTTCTCCAGGCCGTCCCGGTCGCGCACATCCAAATTCAGATGGGTGTACCGGGAGCCAAGTGACGTGATCAGAAGGTGCCTGCTCCAATCCGTTGAGGCTTCCGGCCCGAAGAAGTAGCGCCGCATGTCGTTGTCGATCCCCACCACATGCAGTCCGAGGCCGGCAAAGTGCCGGGCCGCTTCTGATCCGATCAATCCGGCCGAGCCGGTTACCAGGGCAACAGTCACGCCCTACTCAACGGGGGTTGACCAGTTCGGGGTGTCCAAAGCAGAATGACATGTCATTCCGGCATGGAGGTTTGGATGACCAAGCGAGAGAAGATCCTGCAAGCGGCCGGGAAGGTGTTCGCCGAGCGGGGCTATCACGCCGCGGGGATCGCCGACATCGCTCGCGAGTTAGGCGCTGGTCATGGCACCTTCTACCGGTACTTCAAGAACAAAGAGGAGATCGCGCGAAGCCTGATCGCGCAGGCACTTGGCCGGGTCATGACGGCGCTGGCCGACGAGGATCCGAGCGCACCGTCCTGCTTGGACGAATACCGGGCCCAGGTGCGCCGGATTGGCAACAAGCTCTTCGACCTGGTCATCGCCGAGCCGCAACTGTGCCAAATCCTGTTCTACGACGCCATCGCCATCGATCGCTCCCAGGCGGATTTCGTCGGCCGGGCGATGGAAGCAAGCGGCGCCTACACCGCCGAGTTCATCCGCAATGGGCAATGCAAGGGCTTCCTGCGCGACGACGTTGACGCGCAGGTGGTTGGGCTGGCGGTCAACGGCATGATCCTCGCCGGTGCCGCCCGCCTGCTCCACGCGGCCGACCCCGAAACCGAACGCCGGCCGTGGATCCAGGTAGTGGAAACACTGATGTTCGATGGATTGGGGGAGGGTCGAGATGGTTCAGGTTGATGTCTTCTGGGCGTACGGGATAGGCGCCGGAATGGCAACGGCGGCTTCCTATCGCATCAAGCAGGATCCGGCCGACAAGGGCCCGCTCCTGACCACGGTTGTCTACTGTGGACTGCTCTTCGCCCCGAGCGGCATCTGGCTGCTGTGGGGCTTCCCCGACTGGGAGACGATGCAGGTGGCTTCGTCGCACAGCTCGCTGCCGCCGTGGTTAGTGGCCTTATTCGCCGCGACGAACATCAGTCAGGGGATGCTCGGCTACTGGGTCGCTCGCCGATTGATCCTCAGCGGCCGCACCTATGCCGCGTTCTTACAGGCCGGTCTCGGGTACTTCGGCATGTTCTTCATCCTCGTGCACGGCTGGGATGGCCGTGGCTACCAACGCTTCTTCTCCGCGTCGCGCGACGTCTTCGCGACCTGGCCCGCGAATCCCACGGTGGCCGATGGCTTCTCGCGTGCGGGCGACTGGCTGACCTCCCCGGTGGCGCTGACCCTCTACGGCATGGGCGCAGTCCTCATCCCGGCGATGATCGCGCCGATGCTCACCTGGATCAGGGCGGGGCATCGCGAGGCGGGCGTACAACGGTCAGCTGTTCTGTTGGTGGGTCTGGTGTTCGTGGCGATCCTCGGGGTCACGTTGGGCGCGGCGATAGTGGCGAGCGTGCTGATCCATCAGCTCGGCTGGTGGCTTGGCGTCCCCGCGGTCGCACTCCTGATGTGGCTGCTGATTGTCCGACGCCGGAACGGCTTGGCCTATCTCGTGTTTCGCCCGCTCATGCTTCCAGCTCATGTTTGAGGCGGCGCAACGTTTCCCGCATGCCCTCACGATTGACCTCGGGCCGCATCTTCGCGGACCGCCCGGTGAAGATGCGCCCCAACAGCATCGCCCCGCGACCTCGCTTGTCCTGCCACGTCTCGGTCACTCGTGTGCCGCCGTCGGCGGGGGTGAACTGGTACCCCCATCGGGCCACCGGAAGGCCGAAAGTTGTGACGTCAAAGGCGAACTCGGCACTGGGCCGAGCGACCCGCACGGTGCACGTGGTGAACCAGAGGAACGGGCCGCGCCGGTTCCAGCCGACAAACCGAGTCGGGCGCCCGCCTTCGCGCCGCCACACCCAGACGCCGATGCACTCCGGACTCCAGCGAGCCATCCGTTTGATGTCGGCGACCGCGTCGTAGACCTGCTCCGGCGCAACGCTGATGGTCAATTCCTCCGACACCGTCTCAGCCATGCCGACAGCGTATTTGGGAGGGATCGGCAGTGCCTCCTCAAGCCGCCTCAGGACGGCTAGCGTGATCGACATGTACTACGTTCAGTCGCAGACGATCGAGCTCGCCGATGTTGCGCCGCAAACGATTTGGGCCATCCTCTCGGATCCGCAGACGCATCACCCGCGCTGGGATGAGAGGGTGAAATCGGTCCGGCTAGAAGGCCCGTTCGCCGACGGAACGGTGCAGTGGATCGCTTTCACCTTCGCGCCGGAGCCGGTCAGGACGGTCCTGATGGATGTCATCCACGGCGTGGGATACAGCGATGATGTCGAAGTGTTCGGCCTCGACGGACGGTTCACCCACCGGATCGACAGCAACGATGCCGGTGGTTGCCGGGTTTCCTTCACCATCTGGCTGGAAGGTGAAGGTGCGGATGTTTCCGGGCCGAATGTCAGCGCCGGGTTCCCTGGTCAGCTCGAAGCGTTGGCCGCATACGCCCGGAGGCTGTGACGCTGCCGGTGTAGGCCACCGAAGCGGAGATAGACAGCCGGGATGACGAAGAGGTTGAGCAGAGTCGAAGTGGCAAGCCCGCCCAGGATCACGATCGCCATCGGATGTTCGATCTCATTGCCGGGGATCTGGCCCAACAGCACCATTGGTACCAAAGCCAATCCGGCCGCCAACGTGGTCATCAGGATCGGGGCGAGGCGTTCGCGAGCGCCGCGCAGCACGAGCTCCGGCCCGAAGGGCACGCCCTCGAGCCGCTCTAGATGCTGGAAGTGACCGATCATCAGAATGCCGTTGCGGGCAGCGATCCCCAGCACAGTGAAGAAGCCGACCAGCGAGCCAAGTGAGATCACCCCGCCGCCGACGGAGGCCGCGAGCACTCCGCCGACCAACGCAGAGGGGAGGGTGACCAGCACGATCCCGGTGAGCCGCCAGTTGCCAAAAGCCATCTGCAGCAACACCATGATGGCCACCACCACAGCGATCGCGAGATAGATCAGCCGCCGCTCCGCCTCCTGACGCTCGGCGTATTCACCTAGCAGCTCGAAGTGGTAGCCCTGCGGGAACTCGACCCTGGCGAGCTTGTTGGTGATCTCGTCGACCGTGGATCCGAGGTCGCGATCGCGGACATTCGCGCCGACATCAAGCTTCCGGAAGCCCCGGTCGTGCGTGATGATGTTCGGCGTTGGCTTGATGGCAACCTCGGCCACCTCTTGCAGCCGGACGTGACCGCCATCCGGGGTGTCGATGGGAATGTTGCGCAACGCGGTCAGGTCATGCCTCGTCTCCGGCGTACTCCAAAGCCGCACGTCATAGATCCGGCCGCCCCGGTACAGGTCGCCGACCTCCTCGGTGGCCACCATGGCGGCGACGGCTCTTCTCACGTCCCCGGGTTTGAGGCCATAGCGTTGCGCTGCCTCGAGGTTCACCCGGACATCGATCTGCGGCACGTTGACCTGTAGTGAGACGTGCTCATCCACCACTCCCCGGGTGTCACCGAGGATCTGCTTCACCTCCGCTGCCTTGGCACGCAACACTTCCAGGTCGTTTCCATAGAGCCGGACCACAATTGCTTCGCCGGCGCCGGAGAGCACCTCCCGGATCCGCTCCTTCAGATACGTCTGCACATCGCGACGCAATCCCGGGTACCCGTCGACGACCTCCTGCACGCTGGCGAGCGTCCGGTCATAGTCGGCCTTCTCGTCGACACTGATCCAGTTCTCGGTGAAGTTGATCCCGACGGGTTCGTCCGCGTTGACCGCCTGTCCAATGTGGGCACCGAAATTCCGAACGCCCGGGAGGGCTTTGAGCTCCCGGCTGGCAGCCTCGGTGATGCGCACCATCTCCGGATGCGACGTGGATGGCTCGGTCACCCAGTGCATCAGGAAATCCCGCTCCTTGAAGTTAGGAAGCAGGGATTGGCCGAGGAATGGCACGGCTCCGATGCCGGCTAGCGCGATGACGAGCACCGCGAGATAGGCCCAGAGCGGGCGGTGCACGATCCGTCCTAGCGCGGCCTGGTACCGAGCCTGAAGCCAACGGGTCAGCGGTGGCTCGCGATGATTGAGGTCCGCCTTGCGGAGCAGCACCAGGGCCAGCGCCGGGGTGACCGTGAGCGCCACGACCAGGGAGGCCAACACGGCAAGCCCGTAGGCGAGCGCGAGCGGCTGGAAGAAGGCTCCGGTCAGCCCGGTCAGGAAGAAGATCGGGGCGGCCGCCACGAGAATGATCAGGGTGGCGTAGATGATCGGTGCCCGGACCTCAAGGGACGCCTCAAGAATTATGGAGGCGATCGGCTTGGTGCTTCCCTCACGCCGATGCTGGCGAATGCGCCGCACGATGTTTTCGATGTCGATGATGGCGTCATCCACCACCACCCCGATGGCGATCACAAAGCCGGCCAGGATCATGGTGTTGACCACGGCACCCTGTGACGAAAGCACCAGCCAGGCCGCCATCAGGGAGAGCGGGATGGCGGCGAGGCTGATCACCGCGGTGCGCCAGGAATAGAGGAATGCGCCGAGTACCAGGAGAACCAGCAGACAACCCAGCAGGAGAGCCAGCTGAAGGTTGCTCAGGGCGTGCTCGATGAAGGTGGCGGGCCGGAAGATGGTGGTGTCAATGTCCACTCCGGACAGACCCGGCGCCAGGTCGGCCAGGGCCTCCTCTACATCGCGCGTGACCTCCAACGTGTTGCCCCAGGGCAGTTTCTCGACCACGAGCATTAGGCCCGGCCCGCTGTTGATTACCGCGTCCCCGATGAGCGGCGGGTAGTCCTCCACGACCCTGGCCACATCGCCCAGGGTGACCGGACTGCCATTGCGCTCGTCGATCAGGACTTTGGCCAGGTCGGCGGGTGTGGCGATGCGTGCGACGTGTTCGACGGCGAGCCGTTGGTTAGGGGTTTCGGTGAAGCCACCCGTGCCCACGATCGCGCCGTCGGCGTAGGTGAGCAGGCCCGCATCCAGCGCATCCGCGGTGATCTGCTTAACCCTGTCCAGCGTGACGTTGTGGCGGCTCATCAACTCCGGATCGAGCTGAACGTTGAGCATCTGCTTGCGCTGGCCCCAGATCGCCACGTTGGCGACGCCGCTGATCTGAAGCAGCCGGGCCCGGATCGTGTAGAACGAGATCATCGAAAGCTCGACGAGTGATCGGTCCGGCGACGAGATGCCGATCTTCATGATCCGACTGGTGGCCGACAAAGGCTGGATGAGTACGGGTGGAGTGCACCAACTGGGCAGTGCCGCGGCCACTGAGGCGACCCGCTCCTGAGTCAGTTGGCGGGCTTGCAACAGCTCGGTACCGGGCGCGAAGATCAGCTCGATTTGAGCCAGCTGGGGTACCGAGCGCGAGCGAAGCTCATCAAGGTCTGGGATCCCCTGCAGAGCCTGTTCCTGAGGGACTGTGACGAGCTCCTCCACCTCGGCCGAGGACAGTCCGAGGCAGGAGGTCTGCACCTCGACCTTCGGTGGGGCGAATTCGGGGAAGACGTCGACCGGGGTATCCCGCAGGTGTCCAACCCCGACAATCATCATGCCTATGGCCAGGGCGAGCACCAGAGCCCGGAACTTGAGGCTGGTGCCGACAATCCATCGCATCATGGGATTGGCTACCCGAGTCCGTTTTCCACGCCGTATAGCTCGGCCACGCCGACAGTGACGATCTTTACTCCGGCTGCCGGGCCTTCGCTGAGCACGACCCGATCCGCGGCGATGTTGTCCACCACGACGCGGTGCCTGAGGAACACCCGCTCCTGCGGGTTCGTGTAGACCCAGGTGGCACCGGTTGGGTCATAGATCAGGGCGGCGTAGGGCACCATCTTGGCCGTCTTGTCGGCCACCTTCTCCTCGGTCACGTCCGCGATCTGAATGCCGAGGCGGGAAGCGGCTTTGGCGGTCAGGATGATCCGCTTGAGATCCGATCCCTCGACCCTTTCCACCCGGGCGGGCGGTTCTTCGTCCGCGGCGATGCTTGGCAAGTCCACGCCGCGCGTCGCGAGCCAGATCAGTCCGAGCGCACCCACCGCAACAGCCCATCGCCAGCGCCTCATGCCTTGAGCCTCCATCGGGAGTAAAAGGTCGGGACTACCACCAGGCTGAATAGAGCCGATGTGATCAGGCCACCGATCAGAAACAACGCGACCGGCCGGACCACTTCGAAGCCGGGTGCCCGCCAGACCACGAGCAGAATCAGAGCCGCCACGGTCGCGAGGGTGGTCGCCAGCACCGGGCCGAGCCGCTCAGCGGCGGCTCTGACGAACCCGGTCACCTCTCCCGCATCGGGTTCTTGCAACCGTTGTACGGCAAGGACCATCCAGCGGGTGGCCACCCCGAGCCCGCCCACGACACCCGCGAGCATGCCGAAGGAGTAGGCCCCACCCCCCAGTACCGCGGCTACCACACCGCCGGCGACGGCACCCGGCAGCAGCAACATGATCGTCAACGCCGTGGACCAGCTTCGCAGCACTGCCTGCAGCAGCAGGAATATCGCTATCACCGAGGCCGCGATGTGGATGATGGTGGCGATGTTCTCCTGGTCCCGGGTGGGTTCGTCGAACACCTCGGCATGATGCTCGCTTGGGAAGTCAATCTTCTTGACCCGCTCCCGCACGTCCTGATCGACCTTGGCGGAGCGAACACCGGGGGAGACATCGGCGAGCACATCGATGTACCGGTTGACCGCCTCATGGCGGATGATCGACGGACTGCCGACCACCTCCACCCTGGCGACGTCACTGAGTCGCACCTGCTGACCGCTGGGGGTGTCGACGAGGAGATTTTGGATGGTGGTGAGATTCTCCCGGTGTACCGGCGCCCCCACGACGAGGACGTCGAAGACCTTCTGTTCTTCGAAGAGGTTTCCCACCTCGATACCGGAGATCATGGCCGAGGTTGCCCGGCGCACGTCGCCGGGCTTCACGCCATAGCGTTGGGCTGCGGCGAGATCGACCTCGATCTTCACGGTCGGTGTCTGGACCTGCTCGTCGGTCCGCGCATTGGTGATCCCCCGCGTGTCCGTCATGGCTTGCCGGATCTCGGCCGCCTTCTCTTGTAGGACAGTCTGATTGGAGCCATAGATCCTGACCCCGATCGCTGCGGGCGAGGTCATGAATAACGAGGAGGTCAGCTCGTCCAGATTGGACAGCACCTCGGTCCGCATCCCTGGATATCCTGCCGCGGCCGCCCGAATGGCGGTCAGCGTCGCGTCATAGTTCGCTTTGGAGTCCAGGCTGATCAGGATTTTGCCGGTTTCCACATCGGTCACCTGATCAGAGGTGACCGCGCGACCCATATGGGCCGTAACGTTCCGGACCCCGGGGATGGTGATCAGCTCCTGCTCGAGGCGCCCAGTGACGCGCACGATCTCGGTGCGCGAGGTGCCCGGCGGCGCCACCCAACTGATCACCAAGTTGCGATCTTTGATGGCCGGTAGGGTAGGCCACCCGGACGGCCAGACCAGAGCCGCGAAGCCGATCAACAGGGCAAGGCCGGTGACCGCATAGAGCTTCACCGGCCGGTGGATGAGGCCGGCGAGGAGGGCTTCATAGCGGTGCCGCAACCAATCGGAGCCGGCCGCTTCCGGCCGCCGGCCGGTGGTCATCACCACCGCGAGGGCCGGGCCCAGAGTCAAAGCCACCAGGGTGGATGCCAGCACGGCGGCCAGATAGGACAGACCCAGCGTCCGGAACAGTGCCCGCGCGGGTCCTTCGACGAGCAGCAGCGGACCCGCCACACAGACGATCGCCGCGGTGGCGAACATCAGCGGTCCACGGATCCTGAGCACCGCTTCGGTAACGGCTTGGGCCGCGGTGGGCCGATCCTGACCGCGGGCAATCGCGTCGACGGTGACAACCGCGTCGTCGATGATCACGCCGAGGGCGATCACGAGCCCGGTCAGGACCACGACATTGAAGGTCGCGCCCAGCCAGTGCAGGACCAGCAGGGCCGTGAGCATCGAGGCCACGACCGTGATCACACTCACGATCGTGCTGCGCCAGCCTCGAAAGGTCAGGCCGAAGACGAGAAATAGCAGCACTACGGCCAGCAACGCGGCAAAGCCGAGGTTGCCGAGTGCGGTCTCGATAAAGGAGGCCGGCCGGAATGCGGTGGTGTCCACTTCGACGCCGGTCAGCCCGGGCCGCATGGCCTGCATGGCGGCCTCTACTTCCTCGGTGACCGCGGTGGTGCTCGTGTTCGGGAACTTCTCGATCACCAGGGCAAGGCCGCGGCCACCGGCCACCAGGGCGTCGCCGATCAACGGCTGGTGGTCCTCGACCACCTCGGCCACGTCCCCCAATCGGACGATCTTTCCGTCGGCGGTCTGCAGGACCACCTTCGCGAGATCCTCCGGCGACGAGATCGGCAGCACATGCCTGAGCCCGAGCCGCTGGTTGGGCGCGTCGATGAAACCACCGCTGCCAGGGGTCGAAGCCTCCACATAGGTCAGTGGCGATACCCAGAGGGCGTTGGCCGCGGCGCGGACCACCTGATTGAGGGTGACTCCCTGCTGCTGCAACCGTTCCGGGGTGATCTGCACCTGCAGCTGCCGCTCACGCTGACCCCAGATGGCCACGTTGGCGACCCCCGGCACTCCCATCAGGCGTGGCCTGATGTTCCAGCGGGCGAGCACCGACAGCTCGATCGGGGAGAGGGTGGTCGAGGACAGCTCGACCACCATGAGCCGGTTGGAGGAGGAGACCGGCTGGAGCATCACCGGCGGCTTCGTGACTTTGGGCAGGATGTGGGCGTGGGTGAGCCGTTCGGCGACCATCTGACGGGCGTCGAGGACATCGGTGCCCGGCTCGAAAAGCAGCTCAATGGAGGAGAGCCCGTTCATCGATTCGGAGCGGATCTCCTGTAGCCAGGCCACTCCGTTGAGCAGGTTCTGTTCCAGCGGGACGGTGACCAGCTGCTCGACCTCGGCCGCGGACAGGCCCAGGGCCTCGGTCTGTACATTCACGACAGTGGACGCGAGCTCAGGCAGCACATCCACGCTGGCATCCCGTAACTGCGCGACTCCCACCAGCGCCAGCGCCACCGCGACTCCGACCAGCAAGGTCCAGAACCTCTGACTCGTGGTCACCAGCCAGCGCATATCCAATATCATGCTATATCGGACGAACGCTCCGGCGGTGTTGACCTTCCGACACCGGCAGTTTGAATCGGGTACCCGTCAAAAAAGAGGCCCCGAAGGACCTCTTCTGGTGGGGAAGGAGGGAGTTGAACCCTCACGCCCTTTCGGGCACACGGACCTGAACCGTGCGCGTCTGCCATTCCGCCACTTCCCCGTGGCTTGTTCCTTCGCCGCGGGGAAGCATAAACGCTGTCCCAAGGGCGCGCTGTGACTGTTCATCAACAGCTGGCACAGCTTACGCTATGCCCGATACCTGCCGCCAATTGCGGGGCGGTCGGCTGGAGAACGTTAGCACGTAGGTCATAGCTGGTGAGTGTGTCCTCCACTGCATGCGGGGGGCTTGGCGCAGACGCGGGGTGTTGAGGGCAGATAGCATCATGTCCTCGGAACCCGAGGAGGAGCCGGTGAGCGTGTTGCAACGCTTTGAGAAACGCCTGGAAGGCCTAGTCGAAGGCGCCTTTGCCAAGGTGTTCAAGGGTGTCGTGCACCCTGTGGAGATCCTGAACGCCATGCAGCGGGAGGCTGAGGCTCACAAGGCCATCCTGGTCGGTGGGCGGACGCTGGTGCCTAACCGCTATGTGATCGATCTCTCACCCTATGATCACAGTCGGCTTGCGCCGTATGCCGCGGCGCTGGCTCAAGAGCTGGCGCAGTCGCAGGCTGAGTTCATCGGTGAGCAGGCATGGACGGTCTACGGCGACGTGATCGTTGAAATCGAGCGTGGTGACGGGCTGGACACCGGCATGTTCCGCGTCTCGGCGGAGGTCTATACGGCCGATCAGCCGCAGCAGCCGCCGCACTACGACCAGCCACCCGCCTACCCGCCACAGTCCTATGCGCAGCCAGGACCGCCACCGCCACCGCCGGCACAGGGAGGCTCACGCAACGTGCGCCTCGTGTCCGGTGACGGCCGGACCTATCCGCTCGCCATCGGCCAGACCGTGATCGGCCGCGGCGATCAGGCAAACATGCGACTGCCCGACGTGGGGATCTCACGCCGGCACGCCAGGCTGGATTTCGATGGGGCTCAGGTGATCCTGACCGACCTCGGCTCCACCAACGGAACGATGGTGAACGGCCAGCGTGTCTCCGCGGTCGCCCTGAACCCGGGCGACATGATCCAACTCGGGACGACGACGCTGACGTTCCGAGTGGACGGCTGACAGCCCTTGCCCGAAATCGTTCTCGCCGCTGCCCGGTTCGGATTTCTCGTACTACTGTGGATCTTTGTGTTCACGGTGGTGGGAGTTATCCGCCGGGACCTGTTCACCGGCTCGCGCGCGGGCCGGTTGGTCGCCACTCCCCGCGGGGTGAATGTGGTGGCGGGAAGTGCCCGGCCGGCCAAGGTAAAAAAGGGCCGGGCGGCTCACCAGTTGATAGTGACAGCGGGGGCGCTGGCGGGCACAAAGATCACGTTGGGCGAGGCGCCCATCACGATCGGCAGAGCAGAGGACTCCACCCTCGTCATCACCGATGACTACGCATCCGCGCGGCACGCGAGGCTCGTGCCGCGCGACGGGCAATGGGTGCTGGAAGACCTCGGCTCCACCAACGGTACGTATCTGGACCGCTCCAAGGTCAGCGGTCCGACTCCCGTCCCCCTCGGCGTGCCGATCCGCATCGGCCGCACTTCACTCGAGTTACGGCCATGACACTGACTCTGCGCTACGCGGCCCGAAGCGACCGCGGTCTTATCCGGGAAGGCAATCAGGATTCGGTGTATGCCGGTCCGCGCCTCCTGGCAGTTGCCGACGGCATGGGCGGGATGGCTGCGGGTGACGTCGCCAGCAACATCGTCATCTCGGCAATAGCCCCGCTGGACGAAGATGTCGCCCCGGACAACCTCATCGACGCCTGGCGAGCCGCTGTGGCAGCTGCGAATCAGCAGCTTCGCGACACTGTGGACGCCAACCCCCGGCTCGATGGCATGGGCTCAACCCTGACCGGCATGCTTTTTTCGGGTACCAGGATGGGCCTGGCCCACATTGGAGACTCCCGGGCCTACATGCTGCGCGACGGTGAGTTCACCCAGATCACCAAGGACGACACCTACGTGCAGATCCTGGTCGACGAGGGCCGGATCACCGCGGAAGAGGCGACTGTCCACCCGCAACGATCGCTGATCACCAAGGCGATGGACGGGCGCGACGCCGAGCCGGAGTATTCGGTGCGTCAGGTGCTCCCCGGCGACCGGTACCTGATCTGCTCGGACGGTCTGTCCAGTGTGGTCAGTGCCGACACGATCGCCCAGACTTTGCGGGAATACGTTGACCCGCAGCAGTGCGTAGACAGGTTGCTGGCGCTCGCTTTGCGCGGCGGCGGCCCGGACAACATCACCATCATCGTCTCCGACGCCACCGACGACGACATCGTCGAGCAGGCACCTTTGGTGGGTGGCGCCGCGAGCCGTGACCGCGGCGAGAACGCGTCCGCCGACGCGGAGTCGCACCCGGCCGCAAGGGCTTCCGCGTTGACGCCGCCTCGCCCGGCCGGGCCCGAGACGGCTGCCCCCGCAGAAGAGAGCCGTAAGCCGGATCGGCATCCGGTCCGCGCCGCGGTCATCATGACGATCCTGGTCGCCGTGCTCGGTGGTGGCGTTTGGTTCCTGTGGAATTGGAGCCAATCCCAGTACTACATCGGGGCGACCGAGGCCGGTCAGGTGGCGATCTTCAGTGGGGTGCCCGGGCAGCTGGCCGGGTTCAGCCTCTCCGAGGTGCAAGAGGTCAGCCAGGTGCGGCTGGATCAGCTCACCACCGTGGCGCAGGAGAAGGTGCGCAAGGGCATCCTGACCGACAGCCTTCCCGACGCGCGAGCGCGTTTGAACGACCTGGTTCGTGATGACCCGGCAAATGTGAACCTGTTGCCGCGTTGCCCGACGCCGACACCCGTAGTCACGCCGTCCGTGGACCCGAGTCCGACCGCGACGCCGGAGGCAACACCGACTGCTCAGGCCACTGAGCCCGCGGTGGTGCCCACTCCGGTGCCGTGCCGGTCCAATTAGGTCACCGGAGAGGTGAATAAGTAGTGAGCACCCCTGCCACGCCGATCGCGGCCACGCCGGCAATCAAGCTGCCGGCGATGCCGGTGGCTGCCCGTACGGCCAGGCGGACAGAGCTGTGGCTGTTGCTGCTCGGCATGCTGATGGTCTCCGCCTATCTGGCGGCGGTCGAGGCGAACATGCTTGGCGAGGTCACGCCGGATTTCTGGGCTCCGGTCGGGGTGCTGACGGCGGTGTTCGTTGCGCTGCATGTGGTTATCCGGCTGCGGGCCCCCTTCGCCGATCCGGTGCTGATGCCGGCCGTGGCTCTGCTCAACGGACTCGGGGTGGCGTTCCTGCGACGGCTGGATCTGGGCCGCGCCAAGGCATCCGAGCGCGCCGACGTAGCCATCTTCGCCGGCGACAGCGGCCGTCAGCTGCTGTGGACGCTGATCGCGATAGCCGGAGCGGCCGTGTTGCTCTGGATAGTCGGCGACCATCGCGAGATCTCCAAGTATGCGTGGACACTCGGTCTCGCCGGGATCGTGCTGGTGCTGCTACCGGCGATGCTCCCGGGCAGCATCTCGGAGGTCAACGGCGCCAAGCTGTGGATCAAGTTCGGCAGCCTCTTCGCGATCCAGCCGGGTGAGTTCGCCAAGCTCGCGCTGCTTGCCTTCTTCGCCTATTACCTGGTCCGTAAGCGCGAGGTGCTGGCGCTCGCCAGCCGCCGCTTCCTCGGTATCGACTTTCCGCGCGGGCGTGACCTCGGCCCGGTGCTCGTGGTGTGGGCGATGAGTCTGCTGGTCCTCGTCTTCGAGAAGGACCTCGGGACGTCGCTGCTCTACTTCGGCATGTTCGTCATGACGCTCTACGTCGCCACCGAGCGGGTGAGTTGGCTGATCATCGGTTTGCTGCTCTTCTTCGGCGGCGCCGCTCTGGCCTATCTGCTCGCTGAGACTGCGGGTGGGCCATTCGCGAGCTTCGGCCAGCGGGTCGACGTCTGGCTCGATCCCTTCGCCGCGCCTTACGGGACCGGCTATCAGCTCACTCAGTCACTGTTGGGGCTGGGCACCGGAGGTATGTTCGGGACAGGGCCGGGTGCGGGCAACCCACTGTTGGTGCCCGAGGTCCGAAACGACTTCATCTTCGCCGGGATGGGTGAGGAGATAGGTCTCTTCGGGTTGACCGCGCTGCTGGTCATGTACCTGCTCGTGGTCGAGCGAGGGCTTCGCGCGGCGCTGACCGTGCGCGATTCGTTCGGCAAGCTCCTCGCCGGTGGCCTCGCCTTCACCCTCGGGTTGCAGGTGTTCGTCATCATCGGCGGCGTGAGCAAGTTGATTCCGTTGACGGGTCAGACCACACCGTTCCTGTCGGCCGGCGGCTCCTCGCTGGTGGCCAACTGGCTCTTGGTCGCGGTCCTGCTACGGATCTCCAATGCGGCAAGATCACCAGGCGTAACGGGAGGAGGACGAGCATGAATGCTCCACTGCGCCGGGTCGGCGTCGTCGTGATGGTCCTGTTCGGACTCCTGTTTGCCAACCTCAACTGGGTTCAGGCATATAAGGCAGACGAGTACCGCAGCAGCCCCTACAACGGTCGCGTGCAGCTCGACGAATACAAGCGCCAGCGCGGGGTCATCATGATGGCCGGGGGCACCCAGCTCGCGGTCAGCAAGGTCACCGAGGACGATCTCAAGTACCTGCGGACCTATCCGCTCAAAGAGCAGTACGCCCACCTCCTCGGCTACAAGCCGGTCAACATCGGCGCCACCGGTGTCGAGTCGACCGAAAATGACTTCCTCGCGGGGACGTCGGACAAGCTCTTCGGCGATCGCTTCCGGGATTTGTTCACCGGTGAGCAGACGGCCGGTGGCAACGTGCTGCTGACCATCTCGCCGACCGCTCAGGAGCGGGCTTTCAACGAGCTCACCAAGAACAAGGTGGGCGCGAAGCGTGGTGCGGTCGTGGCGATCGATCCGGCGACCGGTGCGATCAAGGCGCTGGTGTCGATGCCGAGCTTCGATCCCAATGCGCTGGCCAGCCACGATGTCAATGCGGCTCAGGCGGCGTACAAGAAGCTCCTCGAGGATCCGGAGAAGCCGCTGCTGAATCGGGCGCTGACCGAGATCAACGAGCCGGGCTCGGTGTTCAAGGTGATCACCGCCGCGGCGGGCATGGAGGACGGGCGCGTGCCAAGCACGGTGCTCGATGGCGGCGCGACGTATCAGGCTCCGGGAACGGATCACAAAATCCCGAACTCTTCCGGGGTCAACTGTCCGGATAAGATCACGCTGCTGCAGGCTCTCACCATCTCGTGTAACACGGCTTTCGCCCGGCTCGGGGTCGACCTGGGTGCCAAGAAGATGACTGACACGGCCACCAAATTCGGCTTCTACGACCCGAATTTGACCGTCGGCCGGTTGGACGGCAAGGGCGTTCCGGTTTCGGAAAGTGTGCTTGGCGATCTGTATAACCGCGACAGTAAGGGCAATGTGACCGGCGAGAACAAGCCGGTGCTCGCCCTGTCGTCAATGGGGCAGGCCAGCGTCAACATGACCCCGTTGCAGGGCGCGATGATCGCGGCCACGGTGGCCAACGGTGGTCAGCAGATGCGCCCGCACATCGTCCAGCAGTTGGTCGGGCCGGATCTGACCACGAATTTCTATGTTGCCGATCCCAAGCCGCTGCGACGCTCGTGCAGCCCGTCCACGGCAACCGGGCTGCAGCAGATGATGATGAGCGTGGTCGAGAACGGCACCGGTAGCAAGGCGAAGATCGAAGGCCATCAGGTCGGCGGTAAGACCGGAACGGCCGAGGGCGGCGAGGGTGAAGAGACCCACGGCTGGTTTATCGGCTTCGCGCTCAAGGATGGTCAGCCGGTGGCGGCCGTTGCGGTGTTCCTGGAGAATGCCGGCAAGGGTGGAAGTGGCGAGGCTGCCCGGATTGCGGGACAGGTCATGCGCGGTGTGATCGCTGACAAGGCGGGAAAGTGATGGTCTCCTCGGGTGTGCTGCTGAGCGGCCGCTACCGGCTCGATCACCGCATCGCCAGCGGCGGGATGGGCGACGTGTGGTGCGGGACCGATGAGGTGCTCGGTCGCACGGTGGCTATAAAGATCATGCTGATGGCGCTGCTTGAAGAGCGCGGCTTTGTCGAGCGCTTCCGGACCGAGGCGCGGACCATGGCCACCATCAACAATCCCGGCGTCGTGCGGATCTACGACTTCGGCCACGATCAGGTGGCTTATCTGATCATGGAATACGTGGAAGGCGAGCCGCTCTCCCAAACCCTGGGCCGAGTTGGCCGGCTGACCCCGGCACGCACGATGTCGTTGGTCGCACAGGCTGCCGAAGCTCTACACGCGGCGCATGAGAAGGGCATCGTGCATCGCGACGTCAAGCCGGGCAACCTGCTCGTCCGTCCAAACGGGACACTCGTGCTGACCGACTTCGGCATCGCCCGCTCCGCCGCGGCGGCCCAGCTCACCGCGACCGGCGCAGTGCTCGGCACCGCGTCCTATATTGCTCCCGAGCAGGCATCCGGGATCCCCGCTTCGGCAGCCTCCGATGTGTACTCACTCGGCGTGGTCGCCTATCAGTGCCTGTCCGGGCATCGCCCGTTCGAGGGCGACACGCCGCTCGAGATCGCGATGAAGCACGTGAATGGTGTCGCCCGGCCGTTGCCCGACGATGTTCCGCTGCCGATCCGGCAGGTCGTGGAACGGGCGATGGCCAAGGACCCGGCCGCGCGCTGGGGCTCGGCCGAGGAGTTTGCTCAGGCTGCCAGGCGTGCGGCGACCCAGCCGGTCGGCGCGATGGCAGGGGCCAACGGCACGGCGGCCACCGTGCCGGTGCCGCCTCCGCCAGCGCCCGTGCAGTCGCAACCACGAGCGGTGCCGTATCAGCGTGGAGCGGCCCCGGTGCCCAAACCGGCCACAGTTGTGTATCAACAGCCCATCCAGCAGCAGCCGCGCCCCTCGGGTGGCCGTAACGCGCTTATTGTTGTCTGGCTGCTGCTGGCGATGGTGACCGTGCTGCTCTGTACGGCCTATCTCGGGTATCAGGCCAACAAGAATCGCCAGCAAGGCAGCCTGGAACTGCCGGGTTACGTCATATCCGCGGCGCTTGGACCGTCGGAGACACAGAACCAGATAACCGAAGGACGACTCACGCGATGAACGCGCAGGCCCGCCTGCTAGGGGGCAGGTACCAAGTCGGCGAGCTGCTCGGCTACGGCGGCATGGCAGAAGTGCACAGAGGCCGTGACCTGCGGCTGGGTCGTGACGTGGCGATCAAGATGTTGCGCACCGACCTCGCCCGGGACAACACCTTCCAGATGCGTTTCCGCCGCGAGGCGCAGAACGCCGCGGCGCTCAACCATCCGGCGATCGTCTCGGTCTATGACACCGGCGAGGAGCGCGCCCCGACGGGCGAGGTGCTGCCCTACATCGTGATGGAGTTCGTGGCCGGTCACACCCTCAAGGAGGTGCTGGCCGCCGAGGGCAGGATCCAGCCGAGGCGGGCGCTGGAGATGGTCGCGGACATCTGCGCGGCGCTCGAGTTCAGCCACCGGCACGGCATCATCCACCGGGACATCAAGCCCGGCAACGTCATGCTGACGCCCAACGGCCAGGTCAAGGTCATGGACTTCGGCATCGCGCGTGCGCTCGCCTCGGGTGCGACCACGATGACGCAGACGTCGGCCGTGATCGGCACCGCCCAGTACCTCTCGCCGGAGCAGGCGCGCGGCGAGGCTGTCGACGCTCGATCCGACATCTATGCCGCCGGTTGTGTGCTCTTCGAGCTGCTCTGCGGCCACCCGCCATTCGTCGGCGACTCCCCGGTCGCGGTGGCTTACCAGCACGTGCGGGAAGACCCACCGCCCCCCAGCAACTCCTGCCGTGAGGTCACGCCGGACATCGACGCGGTCGTGTTGAAGGCGTTGGCCAAGAACCCGATCAACCGGTACCAGTCTGGTAATGAAATGCGCGCCGACCTGCTGCGTGCCGCAGCCGGCCGGCCGGTGCTCGCGACCCCGCTGCTGCGTGAGGAAGAGACCGCGCAGCTGTCCACGTCGGCTCGCGCGGGGGCGGGCCGGACGACACCGGCCCGGGTCGGCGACGCACGCAGGCGCAAAGCGTCGGGCTGGGTCATCGCCGCACTGTCCACCTTGGGCGTGCTCGCAGTGGTCGCCCTGGCCGCGGGCTTGATCCTTGCCAATCAGCCCAAGGACATTGCCGTTCCCAACCTCTTCGGGATGACCCAGGCGGAGGCGGAGTCGACGCTCAACGGGAAGAACCTGAAGCCCAAGGTCGGCGAGCGCACATTCGGCACGTGCGAGCTCGACAAGGTGGTGGAGCAGACGCCGAAGGAGGGCGACAAGCTCGCCGAGGGCAAAGAGGTCACCTTCAGGCTTTGTGGCGGCGTGCCGTCGACCAAGGTGCCGTCGCTCCTCGGCACCAACCGAGTCGGCGCTGAGCAACTGCTGCGTCAGGCCAAGCTCGTCCCCGAGTTTGTCGAGGTGGACGGCGAGCCGACTACCAAGGACCAGGTTGTCGCGTCTGATCCCGCCCCGGGCAGCCCGATCGCCGAGGGTGCCAAGGTCAAGGTCAGCATTTCCAAGGGCAATGTGAAGCCGGTGCCGAATGTGGTCGGCAAGACCGAGGCGGTCGCCAAGGCCGAGCTTGAGGCGGCAGGGTTCATTGTCTCGGTGAAGCCGGGCGAGATCTCCACGCCGCAGCTGGTCGGCAAGGTAACGCAACAGGATCCGAGCCCGAGCGACGGCAAGAAGCCGGCCGACCGGACCACGGTCACGATCTTCATCGGTCAGGCGGGAGCTACCAGCTCTCCAACCCCCTAAAGGGGTCAGGCAGCGAAGGCGGCCAGGCGGCGGGACTCGACTTCCGCCGCCAGCTCTGGCGCCCGGTCGAGTGCGG
>DPJL01000324.1 GCA_003543035.1 Micromonosporaceae bacterium
CGCTCGCCTCCCTCACCCCACGCGAACGCGAAGTCCTTGCCCTGATGGCGGAAGGCAAATCCAACCCGGCCATCGGGCGGGCCATGGTGATCAGCGATGGCGCAGTGGAAAAGCACATCCGGAGCATCTTCGCCAAGCTGGGCCTGCACGCCGATGACAGCGATCAGCACCGCCGGGTACTTGCGGTGCTGACCTATCTGCGCGCCTAGATCGGTGGCGCGTTGCGGTAGCTGTCCTCGAAGTAGTTGCCGACCTGAGCCCGATGCTCCGATTTGCCGAAGGTATCCGGGTCATACTCCGGCGAATTCTTGATCTGCTCCTTGGTCCGGTCGACGTACACCTTCCGCTCATCGTGATCGACCCGCTGCACCGTGCCCGCGGGCAGCAGCACCTTGCGGCCGAAGATCCACGGCCCGGTATCGACGACCAGATGTGCCGCGTCGACTTCGTGGGTGGCATCGTCAATGGAACCGATGCTGCCGTCGATGGCCTCTACGCCATAGCCGTCCAACATGATGCGACCTCGTTGTGCCGCCTCGGTGGTCTCCTGCTCGTCCGGATCCGGCTCCGGGATGGCCAGCCACTCCGGATCGCGCCACGCCCAGGGATTGAAGATAAATGGAGAAACCATGCTTTCCGAGTACCCGCCAACGCCGCTTCCCATGCCAGATAAGTGCACTTGGCACGTTAGTTGATCTCCAAGCTGGCTATGCAGATGAGATGAGAGCGAAAAGAAAGATCAACGGGCTGGTTGCGGTGCTGGTGGCCAACGAGGGCGTAGAACAGATCGAGCTCACCGATCCGTGGCAGGCCCTACAGGAGGCAGGTGCACAGCTGCATCTTGTCGCGCCAAAGAGTGGCCGGGTACAGGCAGTGAATCACGGCGAAAAGGCGGACTCCTTCCCGGTGGATCGCATCATCTCCGAAGCGAGGCCGGATGACTATGTCGCCTTGATGCTGCCCGGCGGAGTGGCCAATCCTGACCGGCTGCGCACCTATCCGGAGGCGGTGGCCTTTGTCCGGGCGTTCTTTGAGGCAGGCAAACCCGTCGCTGCCATCTGCCACGGACCATGGATGCTCGTCGAGGCTGATGTAGTGCGAGGCCGGACGCTTACCTCCTGGCCCAGCCTGAGAACGGACATACGCAATGCCGGTGGCAAGTGGGTCGACGAGAAGGTGCACAACGACGACGGCATGGTGACCAGTCGTAAGCCCGATGACCTGCCGGCCTTCTGCGCCAAGATGATCGAGGAATTCGCCGAAGGCCGGCATCCGGCTCATGTCTAGGTCATTGGCCCTGTAATTGGCTCTCGAATTCCAGTGACGTGTCGACGGGAAGGACGAGACGGGCATCGCCGAGGTCGAGCACGATTGCCGAGCCGTCGCTGACCGGCTGCAAACTGGGCTGAGCGCCCACAGTGTTCCCAGCGGCGACCAGCATGATCCGGCTCCCCGCCCGCACGACACTGTCCTGCGGAAAGAAGTTGACCCCGACCCTCTGCTGCTGGCCCGCCACACTCAACCGCCCGGCCGCAGGATCGTTGACGTGATTGAGACTCTGCGCCGCCCAGTTGAACGGACGCTGCGCTCCGTCGGGCAGCAGCTCCACCAGTGACAGCACCAGACTGGCCCGAAGCCCTGACGCGGTAACGGTTCCCTCGAATCGAGGCATGCCCGAGATGACGACATCGTGCTCGAGCACCGCTGAGGTGAAGACAACCTTGCCATTTCCGCGTACCGCATCCTCGTCGCCGGCCAGGACGAGCTTGCCGCTGTAGTCGTGATAGCGGACGGTGTCAGCACCCTGGATGGTGGTCAGGGTCCCGGAAGACTGTGGGTGCAGCGTAATCGTGTCGTCGGTGCCGTCCAGCCACTTGGCCTCGTGCCGCCACCGGCCCGCATCGTCCTGGACCTGAACCCTTGGCGCGTCAAGGATTCCGGTGTCACGTTCCTTAAGGAACTGGTCGAACCAGGCGACCATCACCTGATTCCACCAATCGGCGCGGTTGGGCCACGAGTGGGCCCACTGGCCGAGCCAAGCCTTGAACGGCACCCCGGTCCGCTGCACATCGGCGAGCCAGGCTTCCATGTGGTGTGGCTTGACATTCCAGTCCTGCAAGCCATGGATGTAGAAGACGCTCGCCCGCGGCTTGTCCGGATCAGCGCGCAACTCCGCACCGAAGTCGCGCAACTGCCAGTAGCGGTCCTTGTTTCCGTCCACTGTGGACGTGATCCCGCCCGCCTGAACCCAGATCTGGTCGGCGCAAACCTCACCGGCGATCGCACCTGGCACGCTCACCGGATCACGCAACTGAGAGCTGCCCGGGTAGAGGCCCGTCGGGCTCAAGCCGACGAGCGTCCAATAATAGGTGTTGAAACTGAAGCCCTGCAGGTTGATCGGGACACCGTTGACGAAGTTGTACTTGTAGAGGTCGGAGATTCCGCTGACCGGCACGATGGTTTTGAGCGAAGGAGTTCCGCGCACCCACACGTCCTGCGGTGTGGTGCCGTCATAGCTGGCGCCCACGAGCCCGACGCGCCCGTTGGACCAAGACTGGCGGCCATAGTGCTCGATGACTGCGGCCGTGTCATCGGCCTCGGCCGGGCCACCGATGGTGAAACAGCCGCCGGAGTTACCGGTGCCACGCACCGACGCGATGCCATAGGCATACCCGCGGGGAATCAACGTCTCGGCAAAACGGCCAAGCAGATGGCTCTTTCCGTCGTCGGCGATCGGCGAGCCGCCGCCCCAATACGGAGTCACATCAAGGACAACCGGCACCGGCCCGGGAATGTTCGGCCGGATGATCCAGGTGTCGAGCTCGATGCCGTCGGCGGCAACCACGCGGTGCTGCTCGACGATCGACCCCAGCACGGTGACACCCGGAATCGGCTGGGAGACATCATGAAGGTATGAGGCGACGGGAGGGTTGTCTGGCTGAGCCGGTGCCGGAGCCGCCGGTAACACAATGGCGGCAGCCAGCGCGGCACCTATGAATACGGCGAGTGCGCTACGGGTCTTCGTTGACACAGAGCACCCCTTTCACACGGGAGGTAACGAGCCGATCAGGCGTCGTTTGCCGTGTGTATCGGGGTTGTTCGATCGGGCGTTACAGATAGATCAGTCCCGGTATTTAACTTTTCAAGCCCGCGCTTGCTAGACCCTGCGGCCAGGACTCCCACCTGATCCGCCAACGCTGGCCGATCAGCTCAGCGTTGACTGGATGCGGACCACCCTTACCATTTCCCGCCCGCCTGCTGGCGCGTCGGTGCGTTAAGACGATTGAAGGCGTTGGTGATGGCGATGTTGAGCAGCAGCGCGGCCAGTTCCTTTTGGTCGAAATGCTTGGCGGCTACGTCCCACACCTCATCGGGTACCGAGTCGGGGTTGTCGGCAAGCCGGGTGACGGCTTCGGTCAAGGCCAGCGCGGCGCGTTCCTCATCGCTGAACCAGGGCGTCTCACGCCATGCCGCGATGGTGTCGACCTGTTCCGCGGTGGCACCGTGATGGCGGGACTGGTGGGCTCCACCGGCCACGCAAGGGCTACATCCGTTGATCTGGCTGGCGCGCAGATGGGTCAGCGCCAGCAGCTTGCCGTCGATTCCGGCACCCATGATGGCTTTATTGACAGCGATCAGCCCCTGCATCGCCTCGGGGATCAGGATCGCCGGGTTCGGCATGCGTTCGGTTGACATTGTCTCCTCCGTCGGTGTGTAGTGACGGGAGTCATCCGACCACCGGCGCGGCAAGGCCCGCACCGTCCGTGGGACACCGTGGGACACGCGAGACGCGGCCTAGCTGTGGGAACGAAGCTCTGTACCGTGGCAGCGGGCTGGGACGGGTACCGTGTTCCGGGTGTCGAGCGTCCATGAGCGCCTAGTCGGCCAGCTCGCCCGGATCAAGGAGCTGAGTGGGCTCAGCCTGCGCGCTCTTGCCAGCAAGACGGGCCTGAGCAGCTCGTCGCTGTCGCGGTATCTGACCGGCCAACTGGTACCCCCATGGGAGGCTGTTGTTGCCCTCTGCCGGGCAGTGGGCCGCGATCCCCGCCCACTGCGCGCGTTGTGGGCCGAGGCGGCCAAGGCGGGGGCGGAACCCAGCCCGCGCAGGAACGACCTTCCGGCCGACCTCGCCGACTTCACCGGCCGCGAGGCCGAGCTGGAACGCGTCGCGGAACTTCTGCGTACGGCGAGCGCGGTCGCGATCGACGGTATGGCGGGCGTCGGGAAAACCAGCCTCGCTGTGCATGTGGCGCACCGGCTCGCACCGTCCTTTCCCGACGGTGGGCTCTATCTCGACCTGCAGGGTTTCACTCCAGGCCAGCAACCGCTGGAGCCGTCGGCCGCATTGGCGCGCCTGCTGGGGGCCCTGGGTGTCTCGCATCCTCCGGCCGACCCATCCGAACGCGCGGCACTCTGGCGGTCGGAACTGTCCCGGCGGCAGGCGCTCGTCGTGCTCGACAACGCGGCCGACGCGGAGCACGTGCGTCCGCTCCTTCCTGGCGCGGGGAAGTCCGCGGTGTTGGTCACCAGCCGCAATCGGCTCGTGGACCTGGATGGTGTTCCACCGGTTTCCGTGGAACCACTGTCCAATGCGGACGCAGCAACGCTCTTCGGCCAGGCAGCAGGGGTCAATCTGACCGACGAGGAGGCGGCTGCGCAGGTGCTACGGGAGTGCGGTGGGCTTCCGCTGGCGCTGCGGATGGCAGGTGCGCGACTGCGGCATCGTCCTGGTTGGACGGTCGCTGTGCTTGCCGAGCGGTTGCGCGATAGCACCAGCCGCTTTGATGCCGTGTTCGGCATGTCGCTGAAGCAGCTCGACTCGGACCAGCGCCGCATGTTCCGGTTGCTTGGTGTGTTGCCAGGGACCGACTTTGACGCGCCAGCGGCGGGCGCACTTACCGGCATGACGCCAGACCGCGTCGATGCGGTGCTGGAGGAGCTCGTGGACGCACATTTGGCACAGGAGCCCTCGCCCGGACGCTACCGGCTGCACGACCTAATCCGCCGGTACGCGGCAGACATCGCCGACGACGAGGAGCCGCAGGCTGACGACGCCGTGCGCCGTCTGCTGAACCACTATCTGAGGCAAGCGATCGCTCACGACAGGACGCTGCCCTTCCAGAACCGCAAGGAGACGCTGCCGGGCGACCCGGCCAAGGCCGTAGCCTGGTTCGACACCGAGTACACGAACCTGATCGCCTGCTTCGACGCCGCTGTGCGGTTAGGCGCGGACGAGGTCGTGGCGGAGCTGCCGCCAGCCATGCGCGCCTGGTTCTTCCGGCACCGGGGGACCGACGACCAGGTACGCCTGCTCGAAGCCGCCGCAGCTGCCGCGCAACGTCTCGGCCGGAACCAGCTGCGGGCTTCGCTGCTGGCGGACCTCGGCTTCGCCCACGCTGCCGCTGGACGTCTCGTTGAGGCGCTTGCCACCTATAAACTGGCCGAACAGTCTGGTTTGGACGATGATGACCTAGCCGCCGGGCTCGCACTGCGCACCGGTTTCGTGCTCCGGGATCTCGGTCAACTTGAGGCGGCGCAGGCTCAATTCCGGCTGGCGCACAACCTCTTCGAGAAGACCGGGCACCGTAGCGGGCAGTCCCAGGCGCTGGCCTTCGACGGATGGGTGACCCTGCACCTCGGACGCCACCACGAAGCCGCCGAAATCGCCCGTGCCTCAGTCGCGCTAGCCGATGGGCCTGCCCAGATAACAGGGCTGGTCACACTCGGTGTCGCGCTGGCGTCGGAAGACGCAGCAGAGTCGAGAAAAACGCTGCTGGACGCATTGCAGCTAGCCGAGGTTCCGCATACCAAGGCGTGGTGTCACAACTATCTCGGTGTCGCGCTGCGCATCATGGGTTCACTCGAGGAAGCACTTGAACACCATCGGCGTGCCTTCGAGCTGCTGGAGCCGCTAGCCGAGGCACAGCTGGAGATCGACTTCCTGCCGACCTATGCCGAGACCTGCCGCGTCGCGGGACTGACCGACGAGGCGCTGGCGTTGCATGAGCGCACGATCGAACTGGCACGAAAGCTCGGGCGGCCGAATGACGAGAAGCTCGCGCGTGAGGCACGTCAACGCCTCACGGAACATGCTTAGAGAGCCGGCCGAAGCCGGCTCTCTCAAGAGGATCTAGGACTCAGCGCACCGCCTGCTTCAGCAGCGCGACGATCTTCGCCTCGGCGGCCGCGGTCAGCTTGGTCAGGGCGAAGGAGGTGGGCCACATGGCGCCATCATCAAGGTTCGCCACATCGCTGAAGGTGAGCGTCGCGTACCTCGTCTTGAACTTCTCCGCGCTTTGGAAGTGGCAGACGATCTTGCCGTCTTTGGTGTACGCGGGCATCCCGTACCAGGTCTTCGACGCCAGTCCCGGTGCGTTGGCCTTGATGAGGGCGTGGAGCCGTTCCGCGATGACGCGGTCCGATTCCGGCAGCTCGGCGATCTTCGCGAGCACTTCGTTTTCAGCGTCCGCCGCTTTCGAGCTGCTGCGGGCACTGGCCTTCAGCTCCTTGGCGCGCTCCTTCATCGCGCTACGTTCCTCGTCCGTGAATCCGTCGTAGCTCTTGCCGTTCGCGGTGGTGCTCTTGGCGGGCTTCGTGGCGTTCATCGCAGTTTCCCTCTCGCGTCGGTGTCTTTCTGACAGGAGTCATCTGACAGCGGCACGTCAAGGCCCGCACCCTCCATGGGACACCGTGGGACATGCGAAACGCGGCCTAGCTGCGAAAACAGAGTCTCTGTTTCGCCGCTAAGGCTGGGACAGGGCTAGCTGATGCCCCTTGAGGAGCTGGCGGGCCATCACGATCCGCTGGACCTGGTTCGTGCCCTCGTAGATCTGGGTGATCTTCGCGCCTCAGAGCTGTGAACTGCAAAAACACTCACTTGCAGAGGTCCGGACCAGGATTTGCCATGATCGCATAATCTGACAAATCGGACCGGCCATCTGGGGTACCACAAATTGAGGCTCCTACGAGCCCGGTCTCAAACTTTCCGCTACATCGCTGGCCATAAGGACTCTATGCTCGCATCGTGACAGCTGGGGAGATCGTCTTTGGCATCCTCGGTCTCGTGGTCGGCTTCGTCGTCGGTCTCGTCACGCTGCATTACACACGCAGGAGCACTCTCGCTACGGAAAGATCCGCAAAAGCCGGTGAACGATCAGCCGCGGCCGCTGAGGCGCTAGTCCCCCCAACACCTCCGCGAGTTATCTGGGCTCTGACCCCGGCGCAGGGCATTCTCTACGAGCTGCGGAATATGGGTACTACGGCAGCTACCGGAGTGACAGTTACGCTCCTGCCCGCCAACGCCGAGGGTCTTCTGCGATATCCACCGACCGGCCCGATCGGCCCTGGCGGGGCCCACGAGATTGGCGTCCTTAGAGTCAGCGGCCCGAAGGCCACCAGCGCGAAGGTTGAGTGCAACGAGCTCTCGGACTCCGTAACACTTCCGTTGTAGCGAGAGCGGGACATAGAGGCAGCGAAGGACGGTGCGGCGTAAGTGATTGCGGTCGCCAGGCTCGGACTGGGCCAGAGCATTATGCGGCGGGAACGCATCCTCCATTTCGGACGGCTCCGGCAACATAAGTCGCGGCCATACAGGGTGGCGATCACCGCTCGCAACCCCGAAAGTCACCCAACTAAGGTCGGCCTCGGGCGCTGGTAGGCCCGGCTATCCGGCGGCTCGGAACTGCTCGTACCGCACGGATCCAGGAACCCGCGAGGCGTTGACACCCACCGAAAGCCGCTCGTAGACTGCCGAACACAACGCGGGTGTCACGGGGATGCTTAGCACACAGCCGGCGGAAGGTGCTTGGTCGTGCCGAAATTGAGAAGCTCGTTGGATCAGGTCCGTGTAGGGCTGCACACGTGAGCGACCGGCATCGAGGATCGAATTCCGACTAGCCCGCTTATCTTCCAGAATCCGTGGTGCAACGGATCTCGAGTACTCCGATTTGGACGTCCGGCGTACCGCAATCTGGCGCAGCTGCGCCAACTCTGCGACGTCGACGTTCTTGACCACGGTGCGCATCGGCGCATCGTAAGCAGCTGCCACCAAAGGGAACGTGATTGCAGATGAACGAGAGCACGGATGGCCGCCCGTCCGATCTTCATGAACGGCTGCTGATGGTTCTCCGTCCGCACTTGACACGGCTCGATTCCGCAGTGGACGTACCTCTCACTGCACGCCTCGGAGACCTCGGTCTGGACTCACTAGAGGTGATTGAGTTCGTGCTCAACTTGGAGGAAGAATTCGATATCGTAATACCTGACGACGTCCTGTCGGCTGAGCTCTTCGACAGTGTCACCGTGCTGGAGAACGCGGTCGCGGAGTTGCTGCGCGCACAGCGCGTCGATGTGAGCTGACGACATCGTTGTGCCCAAGGTGGTCCTTCTCTCCGATGTACGCGGAATGGACGTCGGCGGCGAACTCTTCATGCCGCTGTCGATGATGGCAATCGGCACCGCGCTCAGGTCCATCGGATGCGAGATCGTCCTAATCGATGCCCAAGTCGAGCACGACTGGAAGGACCTACTTCGTCAGCACCTGCCCGGCGCGTCGATGTTCGGCGTATCGTGCCTGACAGGACCGTCCATTCACGCCGTCCTGGACGGGATCGCGATTGCCCGATCCTGCGCCCCAGAGGTGCCCATAGTCTGGGGTGGCTATCACGCCTCCCAGAGTTTCATGGGCATCTTCGACGAGGGTCTCGCCGACTACGTCGTTCGCGGTGCAGGTGAATCCGCGGTCGTTCGTCTCGTCGAGGTGCTTACTGCGACGCCGCCGTCGGCGAGGCTCGAGGCGCTAGCCGCGATCCCCAATCTCGTGTTTCGCGACCGTGACGCAGTCAGGGGGAACGACCAGACTCGCCTGGAGTCCATAGAGCTGCTCGCCCCACTCGACTACACGCTGATCGATGTAGAGCGATATTTCCGCGACGGTCAGCGGACCATCCATTGCATCAGCAGCTACGGTTGTCCCCACGCCTGCACATTCTGCGCAGAGCCTACACAGAGCCTGCGGCGTTGGCGCGGACTCTCGCCGGCGCGCGTCGTCGACGAGATGTTCCGCCTAGTCGATGAGTACCAGCCCGATCTCATCAGCTTCCACGATCCGAACTTCTCCTCCAACCCCAATCGGGTTGTCGAAATCGTGAGGGAGCTGCGTCGCGGCGGTCGACGCATTCCAATTCTCTGCGACATGCGAGCCCGCGACATCGTCCGCATCGCGCAGATGATCGACTTGAAGGAACTTCGCGAAGTGGGGTTCGAGAGCATCTTCATAGGCCTCGAATCCGGCTCGGACCGTCTCCTGAAACTGATCCGTAAGGGATCGACTGCCGCTGACGCCTTAAGCGCCTGCCGACAGCTGGACAGAGCCGGCATTCGTACGCGCACCAGCTTCATCCACGATCTGCCCGACGAGAACCAGAACGACAGCGATCTCACCTTCGTCCTGCTGGAGCAGCTGGGTGCCCTCGGGCACAACCAGCAGTCACATCACTTCTATACGCCGTACCCGATGACTGAGCTGTACGGCCAGATCGTGGCGTCCAAGGGCATCCTCGAGCGGGACAAGTCTCAGCGTGAGTGGGCCGACACGTCAACCTACTGGGGCAGCAAGGTCTGGCCAGGGCGAGCGGATTTCCGGCGAGCCGTCCTCCGCCGCCTCTACGCCCTGCAGCGAAAGTTCCCGCACGCAATCGAGCGCAATGCACTGCCGGTGCTTCGGCTCATCCGCCCAAATACATCTGACACTGCCAGCCATGTCACCGAAACCGCCAGGAGCTAACGTTGTCCGTCGATCTCTCGTTCGGTATCGAATGGTCGCTTCTCGAAGCGACGGTCAGGGCAGGCGCCGACCCCAGCAAACTTCCCGACTTCGACTCCACGCTCGCTCAAAACGACATCGACTGGGGCGAGCTCATCGAGCAAGCGCTCCGGCACAAACTCTTACCGCTGATCGCATTGCATCTGACTGCTGAGCCTGTCCGCAATCGCATCCCTTGGCCCATACGCCTTCATCTGGACCGATCGCTTGCGGTGAACCGCCACTTTCTGGGTATATACCGTCACACCGCGGCTCGTGTTGTCGAAGCGCTGGCCCAGGCCGGCGTCACGACAGCGGGCACGAAGGGTATCGCCCTTGAGTCGACAATATACGGCGCGGATGGTAGCCGATATATGAACGATCTCGACTTCATGGTGCAAGCGCACGACCGCGTGGCTGCTGTTGAGTCCCTGGAACGCATTGGGTTCGTTGTTGGCGACTACAACGCGGGCCGCAAGGCTGTGGTCCCGCACAGCCGTCGCGAAGAGGTCATCTACAGGTTGAACCCCGACCACATTCCAATCATGGCCTTGACCACCGGCGACACGATCGCGCCAGCCGTTCGACTCGACATCGCCTATAGCCTGACCTGGGCCCGCAGTGAATATGACGTGCCGGTGTCGGCGGCCTTTGCCACCCTGACCGAGCAGGCGATCCCCGGTGTCCCCGGCACCAACCTACCGGTGCTGGCACCCGATTTTCAGTTCATCTTCACAGCCCTCCATCTGTTCCGGGAGGCCTGGCTGGACCGATGGTTGGGCGACGGCGACGACCAAGACGTCAATCTCGCGAAGTTCGGTGATGTCCTTCGGTTGTGGCAGATGCACGGCGACGGCCTGGCGATCGGCCTGCTGGCAACGATAGAACAGTTTGACCTCGTGCGGCCGATGGCATGGGTTACCGAACATCTTGACCGGCTCTTCGGCACCAGTGTCACCGCGGCTGCGGGCCTCAGCGGCCGGTTGGATGAAACGATGCTGTCTGCCGCCTACGCTCCCGGTGGCGGTTTGCGTCACTGGAAGGGAACAATGCGGGACCGTCTCGTGTCCAAGCACCGACGTCAACTGTTGGAGTCCACAGCCGGTCGTATGAACGGTGCAAATCCGTGACGGCGACCTTGCCCGAAAAGTCCCCGCGCCACCTTGAGGAAGCCATCCGCATCGTGCGGGAGGCGGGCCTGCTCGACTCGGCGACCGGCGATCCGATGCACGCCCGAAACCTCTGAATTCATGTATTCAACAAGTTCGAAGGCCGATCTCACCGTCGCACGCAAAGCTCCTCGACACGACAGGCATTGGCGGCACGGATTTGGCATTCGTCCCACCGATGAGGGCCTCGACACGATCACGGCCTTGTTGAAGATCGCTGACCAGCGCAACTTCTTCGTCGTTGACGCTACCTTGCCAAGCGACCAGGTCGTGGCCATCGTTCTCGAACACCTCGCGGCGGCCCACTGCCCACCGACATTCGGCGAACGATGACCGGACGAATACACCTTCTCCTATATCAGGCGGCTCGTCAGCGGCCCGATTCGCCTGCGCTCATCGTGCGCGACCGGGTGACGTCATATCGCCAGCTGGCAGAGGCGACCGCGACGGTCGCTCATGGTCTGCGAGCGGTAGGCGCCGACGACGGCGACCGAGTCGCGGTTATTGCCGCGAACCGACTGGAAACAGTCGTGTCCCTCTTCGCCGCGTCCGCCGCGAACTGCCTGGCGGTGCCAATTAACCCACTGTTGCGCCCGGCGCAGGTAGCACACGTTTTGGCTGACTCAGGCGCCCGAGTCCTAGTGACCACACGTACATTGTGGAATGAATTGGTTGCTTCGGTCGAAAGTCTGGATGGCTTGGACACCGTGGTCGTGCTCGATGGCGACAGAGCATCCGAGGCGGCCGGCCGCGCCACGACGTGGGATTGGGAATCGTTGTTCGAAACCGTGCCGTCGGCTACCGAACCGGAGGTCTGTAGGTCGGCGGAGGACGCGGCGATGATCATATACACCTCCGGCAGCACCGGGCGAGCCAAAGGAGTGGTGTTGTCCCACCGCAACCTGCTGGCCGGCGCCACGAGCATGAATGCATACCTCGGTCACACGGCCGACGACGTCTTTCTAGTCCTGCTGGCGCTCAGCTTCGACGCAGGCTTTAGTCAGCTGACCGCAACGTTTCGCTGCGGAGCAACGGCAGTCCTCAGCGAGTACCTCTTTCCGGCTGAAGCCGTACGACTCTGCGCGCGATACGGCGTTTCAGGCATCATCGGTGTCCCGGCGCTGTGGGCAGGTCTTGTCGATGCGGTGTGGGACGACACAGCGGTGCGTCGCGTCCGCTACTTCGGCAACACCGGCGGTCACCTGCCGACTCGTACGCTTCAGCGGCTTCGGGCGATATTCCCGCGCGCGCTGCCGTATCTGATGTACGGGTTGACCGAGGCGTTCCGGTCAACTTACCTAGACCCCACGCAAGTTGACCGCCGCCCAGGCTCGATCGGCAAAGCCATCCCGCTCGCCGAGGTCTATGTGATGCGACCGGACGGCACTGAATGCGAAGCGGGCGAAGTGGGCGAGTTGGTCCATGCCGGGCCACTCGTGGCGCTCGGATATTGGAACAATCCAGCCGGGACAGACCTGCGCTTCCGGCCGTTTCGCCGGGTGAATGGGCAGGAGACGATCGCGGTGTGGTCCGGAGACCTGGTCGTCAGGGACGACGATGGATATCTCACGTTCATTGCGCGCGGCGACGAAATGATCAAGACCAGGGGATACCGAGTCAGCCCCAGCGAGGTGGAAGAAGTGGTCATCGCTACCGACATGGTGAAGGACGCGGTCGCGTTCGGCTACGAATCGACTGATGCAGATCAACTCGTCGGTCTCGCCGTCATTTCACGACCCGGGTACAGCCTCGACCCTTCGGTACTCCTGGCACAACTGCGGCGGCGGCTGCCGAGCTACATGGTACCGACCAGGATCATGGTATTGGCCAACCTTCCAGTCTCTGCCAACGGCAAATACGACCGCGCGGCGCTACGTGAAACCATGGACGCGGGATGACCCATCCCACTGTTGCGCTGTTTGGACGCTCTGACGGCGCTCTCTCCGTAGGTGGTATCCACGTGCGTCGACTGACCGAACGGGTCGGATCCACGCCATACTTCGCTTACGACCGTGGTTTGATCTCCCGCCGTATCCAACTGCTACGAGCGGTCCTGCCCTCCGAGGTCGCGATTAGCTATGCGGTGAAAGCCAACCCGATGCCTGCTGTGATTCAACACCTCGCCGGACTTGTCGACGGATTCGACGTCGCGTCCGGTGCCGAGCTGCGAGCGGCCCTCGATACGGGCATAAGCCCGCAGCGGATTACCTTCGCCGGCCCTGGGAAGACGAACTCAGAGTTGCGTCAGGGCGTCGCTGCGGGGATAACTCACATCGCCGAGTCCGAACGCGAGGCTGCGGCCGTGGCTGAGGCTGGCCGGCAACAGGGTGTGAGGCCAACAGTTGCCCTGCGTGTGAATCCAGACTTCAAGGTGCGAAGGGCCGGTTCAAGCCTCGGCGGCGGGCCGCAGCATTTCGGCGTTGACGCCGAGGACGTGCCCGCGGTGCTACACCGGTTGACGAGGATGCACCTGGATATTGCTGGGCTTCACATTTTCAATGTTTCCCAGGCCCTGCAAGCAGAGAGCCTCATCGAGGTGCTGCGCCGAAACGTCGACTTGCTGTTGCGGCTGGCCCAGCATGTCCCGGACCCAGTTCGCTTCCTGAACATTGGCGGTGGGTTCGGCATCCCATATTTCTCGACAGATGAGCCACTCGATCTGGTGGCGGTTGCCGGGGCGATCGCCGATCTTGTCGAGCGTACGATTCACCCAAACCATCCTGAAGCACGGATCGTCCTCGAACTCGGGCGATACCTCGTCGGCGAATGTGGCGTCTACGTCACTCGGATCGTTGACAGGAAACAGTCTAGGGGCCGTACGTTCCTAATTGTCGACGGCGGCATGCATCACCAACTCGCTGCGTCAGGTGGTCTCGGACAATTTTTCCGACGCAACTTTCCAATCGTTATGGCCGAACGTGTTGACGAGCCAAGCGCATCACCAGCGACCGTCGTTGGCGCCTTATGTACACCACTAGATGTTCTCGGTGAGGAGGTTCCGCTACCGGACGCCGATGTCGGTGACTTGATCGCCGTGTTCCAGGCAGGTGCATATGGCCTAACGGCCAGCCCAGCAGGGTTTCTCAGCCATCCGCTACCGATCGAGATCCTCGTATGAGTTGCCGGATACGCAAGTTTCCCTTGCTGGGCAGGCACTCCCGTGCTTCTACGCGCCGATCAGCCTGCCCCGCCGTGAACGATCCGGGCTGACTGAGTCGGTGCGGATGTGCCTCGCTGCCCGGAACCGCTAAAATAAGACTTTTGTACAGAACACTATTTAAGAGGTGTCAACTTTATGGCGCGACCGACCCGCAACTTACAGCTCATGGACAATTGCCTAATCGATGCAGAATATAATGAATTGCCGGGCTTTTACCGCAACAAGGTGCGGGATGCCTACCAATTACCGGATCGGCGACGCCTGTTGATCTCAACCGACCGTCAATCTGCGTTCGATCAGGTTTTGGCCGCCGTACCATATAAAGGCCAGGTGCTGACCCAAACAGCGCGCTATTGGTTTGATGAAACCGAAGATATTTGTCCAAACCATGTGATTTCTTACCCGGACCCGAACGTCGTTATGGTCAAAGACCTCGACATGTTGCCGATCGAGATGGTCGTACGGACCTACCTCACAGGTTCTACCAACACCAGCGCTTGGCCAATGTATGACCGAGGCGAGAGAACGTTATACGGTCATGAATTTCCGGACGGCCTGAAGAAGAATCAGAAACTGCCCAAACCGATCATAACGCCGACAACGAAACCCGCTCAAGGACAGCATGACGCCCCGACTACGGAATCGGAAGTCCTCGAAACCCAGCTCGTGACGACCGAACAATGGTACGAGTTGGCGGAAAGAAGTCTGGCACTATTTGCCCGCGGACAAGAACTGGCAGCCAAGAAGGGACTCATTTTGGTAGATACCAAATATGAGTTCGGTCTTGATGAAAATGGCGTGATTGTGGTCGCCGATGAAATCCATACTCCGGATTCCAGTCGCTTTTGGATTGCTGACACCTATCAGACAAAGTTTGAGGCCGGCGAAGAGCCGGACAGTCTTGATAAGGAATTCCTGCGATTGTGGATTGCTAACCAATGCGACCCCTACAAAGATCCAATTCCGGAAATCCCCGCCGAGACCTTGATAGAGTTCAGCAACAAATATATCGCCTTGTTCGAACAGCTGACTGGTTTGAAATTTGAGAAACCCGATCCGTCGGTCTCCGTGCGTGCTCGTATCCGCGACGCGTTGGCCAAGGAACTGCCCGAGTACTTCTAAACGGGACGGCTTTGTCTCAGAAGTTCTTTGACGGTGTCCACAAAGAGCTGCGATCCAGCGGCTGGGTGATCGTGGTCCCGCCACCGGGTCCCGGGCGGGAGCGGGTTGACCGAGGGCTCATGGCTGCCATGCCCGCTGGCCGCAGCTGCTCGGGCGGGCCGTCGGTGTGTTGGAGGCCGACGGGCTGCCCGATCGGGTCGAGGCGCTACTGGGTGGCGGTGCGCAAGGGACCCCAGGCGATGACGTCGACGCCTTGGCGGGTCTTGTTGCCGCCCCAGTTCTCGCGGTTGACCACCCTCGGGAACTGGCAAGTGATCCTTCAGGCTACATTAAGGATGATGTCCTTCAATTCAATCAGAGTTTCGATTCGATAGCTAGCCTGCGAAAAGTCCTGTGTTTTTGTAAAGTCGTTGTAGACAATGACACAGTCAATGCCGGCCGCCACGGCCGAGTTCAGCCCTCTGGATGAATCCTCTACAACCAGCGTCTCTTCTTTGGTGGCTCCGAAACACTTTAAGCCGGTCAGGTATGGTTCCGGGTGCGGCTTGGTGAGCTTGTAGTCTTCGCGAACAAGGACGAAATCCATGAATTGTCTAACTTGGCGCTTTTCATGGATAATTTCAAAATCCACACGTTTTGCAGTCGTCACAATGGCCATGCGGACGTATTTTGACAGTTCAGCAAGAGTTTCAACGACGCCTTCAATCTCAATGGCTTCTGTTTTAAGATATTCCTGATAATAATCATTACGAACCTCACGCTGCCTGCTGATGGTCTGTTCATCAATACCTGCCGCCCTGGCTTGGGCCCAACTGCCCAATCCCTGGTTCATGTCCCGGAGGTATTGATCCTTGTCCAAAGTCAAACCAATGTCCGCCAGGGCGCGTTCTCCAGCTTTGTAATACCAGAATTCGGTATCCACCAGAACACCATCATGATCGAAGAGTATGTACCTTTTCACTGCCTTGATCCTTTTCACGAATCGAACCGCGATCACCGATAAGTGAACGGGCCACTGATATTTGCGTTGTCGGTGATAGCTCGCTCTAAACTGACTCCACGGCAGATATGCGCGAAGATTGCGGGACTCAGGCGCCATCCAATAGTGATGATCGTGTGCTCCCTATGTTGCTTGGACTTCTCATCCAGGAACTCACGGACTCTTCGCGCGAAGTCTCCAAACGACTCGCCTTGGGGAAACGGTTTATCGATGAATTCAAGGTAGTCTCGTTTGCCTTCATCGAAGTTCATGCCCGTGTACTGCGGGCCGTTGTCGATCTGACGAAGGCGTTCGTCGATGATGATGGGGATGGAAGTGTTGCTGAACAGGTCCTCGCACGTTTCTTTCTGACGTCGCATTGAGGACGTATATACGGCCGCGGAAGTCCCACTCTTCGCGATTAAGTCGCTCACCAGGAGAACCAGACCCCGGGTCTGGTTCTTAAAGGGGAGTCGGAGTGAAGGATCCACTGGGTCATCCGACGTTCCGAGGATTACTCCCTTTCGAGCGGCAGGTACATGATGGATGGTATATATGGTCAGCACGATCGCACCTTGATGTTTTCAGGCCTTCTAGTATGGCCTAACTTGAAATATGTATACTGTTTCATCCCGTATCCCCCATTCAATCTGTACCCTACGGGAGAATTGACGCTCTAAGTCCACTGCGATCTTTGCTAATGACTTGAACAGCCCCACGAGAGGCTCGGTAATAATTGCTGGGTATGCACAGTAACTCTCGCTGTTATCGATAATGTCTACTTTCCTTATATAGGAACTTAGAGGAGTAACATCCCCCTGCATTAAGTAGCACAGATCGCCAACGATGTACTCGAGTAACATATAGTCATAACCATTAAACGGGTTAGACGTCAGGATAACGCCAGATACGTCTGCCGAAATCATTTCTTGTACTATTACAGACATATCTCCGTCCGCTTTACCGTATTTGTCTATCGAATCCGTCTGCTGTGAGCGGTATACAGACCTAGCCAGTTCAATAATCTTGTCAGGATGATCCAACATACGTGTTAGGGGTAATGGTGGCGATGTTTACGTGCCTGTAAGTCAGCAGCAAGACTTCAATGCGTACGATGGATGGTTGCCCATTGGAGGAGCGTTTTGGATGAATTACCGAATCGATGGCAGAACATTGATAGAGAGTCTGCCACCTAGTTATGCCAAGGCCAACTTGCAGTATTTTTCGGAATCAATCAGAAATTGGGAAATCAAAGAAGACATCGCTGATCACGTCAATTCAGATCCATTTGAGTTTGCCGAGCAGTAGACAAAATGCTGAATGACTTTTGCGAAAGCAATGATATCTACTATTTGAACTTGGATATCTTCTCCAATGACGGGATGGAGAGACTGATATCCGTTATGGAGGCCAGTCCAAAGTACTGAGTTGGCGCGTTGCCGGCGTCGAGGATCCGTTGGCGCAATGCGGGGAGTGTCAGATCCTTAGCCCTGTCGCAAATTCGGTGGTAGCGCATTGTGGTCTTTGTCTGTCCATATTGGACGATCAACTGTTAGTGTTTCGGATCGTGTATTCAGGATGCTGAAGAGCTTGTGCGCCTTATGTTTTCGGGACTGCGGCCACTGGAGATCGAGGAAATTAGGAGCGAGGGCGAGGTAATCCGGGTAGCGGCGCGGACGCCTTGCGGCCCGCTGCCGTGCCCGGGTTGCCGGACGCTAACGGCACGGGTTCACAGCTATCACGAGCGGACGGTCAGCGACCTGCCTGTCGGTGCCCGGCAGGTGGTGCTGCGGGTTCGTGTGCGCCGTCTGGTGTGCGCGGGTTGCCGCCGGACATTTCGGGAGCAGCCTCCCGGTGTACTGGTCCGCTACCAGCGGCGCACGCCACGTTTGGACGCTTGGGTAGGTGCGGTGGTCCGGGAGTTGGCCGGGCGGGCCAGCACGCGCGTCCTGGCTGTTTTAGCCATCCAGCTGTCGCGGCATTCTGCGTTGCGGGCGCTGCTGCGGTTGCCACTGCCGCAGCGGCGGATTCCGCGGGTACTCGGGGTTGACGATTTTGCTCTTCGCAAGCGGCGCAGGTATGCGACCGTGCTCATCAATGCCGAGACGCGGCAGCGTATCGATGTACTGCCCGACCGCTTAGCATCCACATTGGAGGCTTGGCTGCGTGATCATCCCGGCGTGGAAGTCGTGTGCCGTGACAGTTCGGGAGCTTATGCCGAGGCGATCCGCCGGGCGCTACCGCGTGCCACCCAGGTTGGAGATCGCTGGCATATCTGGAACAACCTCGGCAAGGCGGTGCTCACCGAGGCCGCCGCGCATAGTGCCTGCTGGGCCAAGGCCAGCCTGCGGTCCGGGGATGGCAAACAGGATCAGAACAACCGGCAGCGCTGGCACCAAGTCCATGACCTGCTTAATAAAGGTGTTGGCCTGCTGGAGTGCGCCCGCCGGCTGAACCTGTCACTCAACACCGTCAAACGGTATGCACGAGTGCCCGAACCCGAACGGCTGCAACGGGTTCCGCAGTACAGGCCCACGCTCGTCGACCCGTACCGCGAACACCTCAAACGCCGCCGGGCCGAAGACCCAGCCATCTCAGTATTGCGTCTTCTCACCGAGATTAAAGCCTTGGGATATAAGGGAAGCATCAACCTGCTCTACCGGTACATCACCCAAGGCCGCGTCGAGGGCGACCGGCCACCCATCTCTCCACGCGGCCTAGCCGGGCTCCTACTGACCCATCCCGAACGGCTGACAGACAAGCAGCGCAGCCTACGCGACGACCTCACCGTCGCCTGCCCGCAGATGATCGATCTGGCTGACTTCATCCGTGACTTCGCCAAGCTGCTGCACCCACGCGAGGTCAACGCAAACCGCCTTGATGAATGGATCGCGGCAGTGCGCGCTGCCGATCTGCCCCAGCTCCATGCGTTCACCCGCGGCCTGGACCAAGACCGGAACGCCATACGCGCCGCGCTGACGCTGCAGTACCACAATGGCGGAACCGAAGGCGTCAACACGAAAACCAAACGAATCATGCGCCAAATGCACGGCAGAGCAGGATTTCCCTTGCTACGCCACCGAATCCTGCTCGGATGACCCCACCAGCGCTACCACCGAATTTGCGACAGGGTCAGATCCTTTGTGCATGGAGCTTCGTTACTGCGAGGATGACAACCGAACTCTGCAACATCAAGTGAAGTCAAAATCCAAGATCAATTAAGGAACGATCATGGTTTTGACCAGCAGAAACACCCCTAGATCACGCCTTTGAGCAGCTGCCTCGCCATTACGATCCGCTGCACCTGATTCGTGCCTTCGTAGATCTGGGTGATCTTCGCGTCGCGCATCATCCGCTCAAGCGGGAAGTCCTTGGTGTAGCCGTAGCCGCCGAGCAACTGGACCGCATCCGTGGTCACCTGCATCGCCACATCCGACGCGAAACACTTGGCCGCGGCGCCGTAGTAGGTGAGGTCGGCGTCACCGCGCTCCGAGCGGGCGGCCGCCGCGTAGGTCAACTCTCGCGCCGCGGTGAGCTTCATGCCCATGTCCGCGAGCATGAACTGGATGCCCTGGAAGTCGGCGATCGGCTTGCCGAATTGCTTGCGCTCCTTGACATATTCGAGCCCGGCGTCGAGTGCGCCCTGGGCGATGCCCAATGCCTGGGCTGCGATCGTCACTCGGGTGTGGTCGAGCGTCTTCATGGCGGTGGCGAAACCGGTACCGGGAGCGCCGATGATCCGGTCGGCTGGGATGCGGACGGCGTCGAGATATACCTCACGTGTGGGAGATCCCTTGATACCGAGCTTGCGCTCGGGTGCGCCGAAGCTCACACCCGGGTCGGCCTTCTCCACCACAAAGGCTGATATCCCGCGAGCGCCGATACCGGGCTCGGTGACGGCGAACACGGTGTAGTAGTCACTCACACCGGCGTTGGTGATCCAGCGCTTGACCCCGTTGAGGATCCAGTGATCGCCATCGAGCTCGGCCTTGGTGGTCATCGCGGCGGCATCGCTACCGGCCTCGGGCTCGGACAGGCAATAGGAGAACATCCCCTCGCCGCTCGCGACCGGGCCCAGGTACCGCTTCTTGAGCTCGTCGGATCCGGCAAGCAACAAAGGCATGGTTCCAAGCTTGTTCACCGCGGGTATTAGCGAGGACGAAGCACAGGCACGGGCCACTTCTTCAATGACGATGGCGGTGGCCAAAGCGTCCGCTCCCGCGCCGCCGTACTCGGCGGGGATGTGCGGGGCGTGGAAGTCGGAGGCACGCAACGCTTCATAGCTGGCCTGTGGGAACTCACTGGTCTCGTCGGCCGCGGCGGCGTTGGGTGCGACCTTCGCGGTGCAGACTTCCCGCACCGCTTCACGGATCGCGATATGCTCCTCCGACAACCGGTACATATCGAACATGACAGACTCCCTACAGACTTAGCTACCGGGCAGTAGCCTAACGCGGGTTCAGTTACCGTACAGCGGCGACCTCGAGGTAGGCTTCCTCCTCTTCTTCACGAGGGCGTAAGCTCGGCCTTTGCCATTACCCCAAACGCAGACGAATGGAGATCAGCGTGACGGTCCCTTACGTAGGCCAGCCGACACCGGTCACTCCCCCGTCGGGCGCCACCAGGCCCCGGCTGACCTTCCTCGGCACTGGCTATCTGGGCGCCACCTACGCCATCTGCTACGCGGAGCTGGGGTATGAAGTCCTCGGATTCGATCCCGATGTTGACAAGATCGAGAAGCTGAGCCAGGGCGAAGTTCCGTTCCACGAGCCCGGTCTCGACGAGTTGCTGCGCAAGAACCTCGCCTCCGGGCGTCTGCGCTTTTCGACCTCCTATCAGGACACCGCCGAGTTCGGTGACGTGCACTTCGTCTGCGTTGGCACGCCTCAGCGTTCCAGCGGCTTGGGCGCCGACCTCAGCTATGTGGAGACCTGCGTAACCCATCTGGCGCAGCACTTGAACCGCAAGGCCCTCATCGTCGGCAAGTCGACAGTGCCGGTGGGCACAGCCGAGTGGGTCGAGCAGCTCGTGGAGAAGCATGCCAAGCCGGAGCTGGGCATCGAGGTGGCGTGGAGCCCCGAGTTCCTGCAGGAGGGCTTCGCCGTCGACGACGTCATGCGCCCCAACCGGATCGTGGTGGCCACCAAGACCGAATGGTCCAACTCGTTGCTGCACGCCGCGCACAAGGGCGTCTTCGACCTCGCCGCGGTGGAAGACCGCGAGGTGCCGGTGGTGGCCACCGACTTCGCCACCGCCGAGCTGGTCAAGCACGCGGCCAACGCCTTCCTGGCCACCAAGATTTCGTTCGTCAACGCCATGGCCGAGGTCTGCGAGGCCGCGGGCGGCGACGTCACCGCTCTTTCCCGCGCGCTCGGGCACGACCCGCGCATCGGCAACCGCTTCCTGCAGGCCGGTCTCGGCTTCGGTGGCGCCTGCCTGCCCAAGGACATCCGGGCGTTCCAGGCTCGGGCGCAGGAGCTGGGTGCCGGTGAGGCGCTGCGCTTCCTGCACGAGGTCGATCTGATCAACCTGCGCCGTCGGCAGCGCGTGCTCAACCTGGCCGCTGATCTGCTCAGCCGGCGCTACGGCCCGGCCGGCCCGGACCTGTCCGGGGCTCGGGTTGCCGTTCTGGGCGCGACTTTCAAGCCCAACACCGACGACGTACGCGACGCACCGGCGTTGGCCGTGGCGGGCATGCTCGCCCGTGCCGGGGCTGATGTGCACGTCTACGACCCGCAGGGGCTGGAAAACGCCAAGCGCGCTCTGCCCGATGTCACCTATGCCAAGTCCATGGTCGAGGCGGTCTCCGACGCCGAGCTCGTGTGCGTGCTGACCGAGTGGGCTGAGTTCCGCAATGCCGACCCGGTGGTGCTGGGCCAGGTCGCGTCGGCCAAGAACGTCATCGACGGCCGCAACTGCCTTGACGTGACCACCTGGAAGAACGCGGGCTGGACCATCCGGGCGCTGGGTCGCCCGACCGTCTAAACGCGATACCGCTTCACGATCGACCGGCCGGGCTTCCCCGGCTGGTCGATCTGCGCAAATGGGACTTGCGCTCACGAGGCATTCTCCGAGAGAGTCGATCCACACACGACTTCTCTCGGAGGTGTGGCCGTGGGGGACACAGTTGGCGAACAGAGCGTCACTACGCCCTGCGCACATTGCGGCACCCTAAGAGACCCCTCTGCGCGCTGTCCGAAGTGTGGCAACACTCCGGAGGTGCTGGCCGCCGAGATCATCCGGCTGAACCGGGCCATCTCGGATATGAAGCAAAAAGACGTTCAGCTGATGAGCGACCTCAAGAAGCTCAGCCAGCAACTTCAGGCCGCGATGCACCAGCGGAATCTGCTGACGAACGCCGAGCGGGAGAGGCAGAAGAAGGCTGCGCCAAAACAGCGTCCGTGGTCTCGTCGCCCAGATTCTTCTGGTACCCAGCCAAGCCCGCCCCCCGTACAAACCGTCCCCCCGCAAACTCGCCGCCCCACCGGCCCGCGTCAGCGGATCGAGCCGCTTGATGATGGCGCTCCACCCGAGGCCTCCCCCCGGCTGATCCAGAATGTGATGCTCGCCCTCGGCCCGCTGTTGCTTGCCATCACGGCGGTCATCTTCGCGCTGATCGATCTGGAGACGAGCGTCAATCCCGCTGCCCGGTTGACCGTGCTCGGTGTGGTGACGGTGGCGTTGCTGCTCGCGCCGCCCGTTCTGGTCAAACGCGGCCTCTCCTCCACCGCCGAGTCGCTGGCCGTCGTCGGTCTGACCCTGCTGCCCATTGACGGCTATGTGCTGGCGCAATTGGAGGTCTTCAAGCGAGGCGGCGCATCCGATGCCACCAAGGCGGGTCTCATCTTCGCCGGCACGACAGCGATCGCCTTCCTGTTCCATCAGGCCACTGCCCTGACGTCGGCTCGTTATGCGATGGTGCTGGCCTCCCAGCCGGTGCTGCCCCTGCTTGCCTACGACCATGTGCACAGCCCGGCGGGCTGGGCTTTGGTGCTGGCCATTCTCGCCGCGCAGAATGCGTTGATAGCCCGGGCTCTTGAGCTCTATCACGGTCCAACCCCGACCCCGACCAACCGCAGCACACACTGGCTGTGGGAGATGACGTGGGTACTGCACGGTCTCGCTATCGGTGCTGCCGCGGTCTACGCGCTTGATGCATTGCTCACCGCCAAGGACGTGCCTTCCACCTCGCGCGCCGCGCTCACCCTCCTACTGGTCAGCCTCGTGGGTTTACTCGGCGCATTGATGCTGCGCCGGCGACCGCTGGGAGACGTGGCAGCGGGTGCGTTGACCCTCGCGGTCATCGGCTCGGCCGCGCGTGTTGCCGTGGTGGCAATTCCGGATCGCGCGGCGCTCGTGGTGGCCAGCGTGGTCTTCGGCACCGGCCTGGCCGTTCGGGCACTCCCACACATGTCGCGACGCGGGCCACAGCTCGCCTCCGCCCTAGCGGTCGCAGTGGTCAGCGCGTTCGTCGTCTTCGACGCGGTGCGAGCGGCGATAGCCCCGGTGCGGGCGGCCATGCCGATGTGGCGGGCAGATCTGGACAACTATCAGAGCAAGCTGGCTCTGGTCGACTCGAGCTGGCAGCTGGTCGTGACAATCGGGCTGCTGGCCGCGGCGGCCGCGTTGGCCTTGCCACCCGCGTTCCGCCGGGAAAGTGGCGTCGCCGGAGCGCTTCTCACCGGTCTGGCAGCCCCGGTGTCACTCGGCCTAAGTTGGCAAGCGAGCATTTGGGTGCTGACCTCACTCGCGATTGCGTTGCTGGCCATCGGAATCGGTGTTGGTTCGTTCCAGTTTGGACAGTCGCAAGGCTGGGCCGTAACCACGAACCATGCTGCCACCGCCCACATGATCGCGTCGGTGACTGCCGGAGTCGCGGCGTTGGGGGTCGCCTTGGCTCGGCCGTGGTCGACCGCAGGCGTGCTGGTGGCGTTCACCGTTGCGGGCATAATGCTTGCCGCCGCGCAAAAGAGTCAGCCCGCGGCACCGGCTGAGACGATCAAGCTTGGCGACACCGCAACCGGCGCAGCCGCTTTCGCCGCGCCCGGAGCCGTCTGCACGGGTCTGCTCACGCTCGTGCCAGGCTTGCCGACCCCGGCCGCATTGACTGCCGGATTCCTTGCCGCCAGCGTCACTTTGGCCATGGTCGCGGTGCGGCTGGTCGCCCATCGCCGGATCGGTACACCCCTGGCAATAGGCACTGGCTTGGGCGCACTGGTGATCACTGGCGCCGCGTTCGGCGTGGATGACGCCGGGACTTTGGACGCCGGGGTGGGCGCGCTGCTGCTGGTCGCGGCAATCCTGTTAACGCTGGCACCGTCCATTGACGAGGGTCTGCGAGCAGATCGTTTGCTTGACGGTGCAGACATCGCCGCTGCGGCGGTCACGACGGCGGCTATCGCCTCACTGGCCCGGGCAGCGGAGCTGTTCTCACCGGACCTTTGGCTGGCGATGTCGGCCGCTGCGGTTCTCGTTGTGGCCCTTGGCATTCGGATGCTTCCCGAAGAGTGGCGGCGCGGCCCTGCCGCGGGCGCGGGCATCTCAGGTGCCGCGCTTGGCATCGTGGCCGGATATCCCGCGCTGGCGGGTGGAATCCGGGCGATCACCACCCCGGGCGAGCTCTGGGCAGCCGATCTCACCTTGCGACAGCCGGTGCTGCCCTTCGGCTGGCAGGCTCCAGCCGCGTTGATCCTGTTGGCAATCGCGGCAATGGTGGCTCTCCCCCGGCCTCGAAACTATGACGCCGCCGCTGCGGCCGTGGTGCTGGCGACCATCGGCACCCCGGCGGCGCTCGGCTGGCCTTGGTGGGCATCGATCGTGCTGGGTCTGGCCATCGCCACCTGCTATGCCGTTGCGGCCACTATCGCGGTCGATGCCCGCGCAGGCTATGCGCGGCTTACTGTTGCCGTCATCGTGGCTCTGCATTCGCTGACCGCAAGTCTGGTGTTGTTGTGGACCACAGCCGCCGCGCTCGCCGTGATCGCGCTGGTCAGCGCATCCGCCGCGGGGCTTGCCGCAGCCATCGCGAGAATGTCCATTGTGGAGGGTGGAACTCCACCATCCCACCTCGATGTCGTTGGTGGCACCGGTGTGCTCGCCGCTCTGCTCGCCGGGCCGGGCGCGGTCGCCGCGTACTTCGCCAGCGTCGGAAGCCAAGTGGATGCAACATATACCGCGACCATCATCGCCATCGGCGGCGGACTGGCAATCCTTGCCTTCTGGCGTCGTGCGATGGCGCCCTACCTTGGCTGGGCCACGGTTGGCGTAGCGGTCAGCAGCACTCTTGTTGCGGTCTTCGCGCTGGCAACAGGCCGTCCGGCGGGCGTATATGGCGCCGCGGCGGTGCTGCTCGTCGTGCTGGCCGAGCTGTTGCGTGGGAGTGTCCGGCCACTGTTGCGGGATCGGCCCGCCCGCGAAAGGGTTGCCACGCTTGGTGCCCGGCGTTGGCGCGTGGTGACCGATCAGGAGCGGCGACGCCGTTGGCCGTCGCACCCGGGAACGATGGCTGCCGCAGGAGCCACAGCTCCGGCTTTGATAGCGATCGGCTCATTGGCCCCCGCGCTGCGGGCCGCGTTGGTGACGCCATACGACCGGCTCAACGCGATCTGGCAAGGTCCCCCACCGCCGTTGGACTTCGCGGTGGATCAGGCCGGAGTGCTCACCGCTTTGCTACTCACCTTTTCGGGTGCACTGGCCGCAATCGGCTTCGGCGGCGGGCTCACCAGAGCTGTTTCTGTTGTGGTACCAGGAATCGCGCTCACCATCATGATCACGCCGGTCAGTCTCGGCATGGAGTGGCCCGCGAGCGTAATGGCCGGACTGACCGTTTTCACCGTCTGCATGCTCAGCGTCGCACTGACCGTGCCACCGATCGAGGATGATTCCACCAGCGGCATCCGTGCCGCCCGAGTGGCTGTCCTCATCATCGGGCTGATCGGTGGTGGAGCCGGACTTGTCGGCAGCTTGGCCACCCCGGGGATGACCATCTTCACCTTCGCCGGCGCGGTTGGCGTCGGCTTGGTCGCCGCGTTCGGCGGCCGGACTCAACGAGCACGCATCCTCGGCTGGCTCGGCGGTGCTGTGGCCGCAGAGCTTTTGGTGCTCAGCATCAGCTTGCGAGTCGGGGCAAAACCGGAGTGGGCCGCGTACGCCGTGCTCGCCGTCGGGACGGGGCTCATCGCCGCCGCGGCACTGCTTCCGAGATTCACTCGGCCCGAGTCCATTCCGGAGGCCAGCGCGATGGAGTGGGCCGGTTACACGGCCGGCGTGATTGCCTTGGCGCTCGCTGTCGAATCACCCGCCCACGTTGCCGGTTTGCTCGCCGGATTCGGTGCGGTGCTGGGGATGACCGCGACCCGGCCGGGACGCTCTGCCCAGCAGAAGCGCGTGCTCTTCTGGGCGGCCGCGGGTTCGGAAATCGCCGCGTGGTGGCTGATCCTGCGGAGCAACGACGTGGCCTTCGACCTGATCGAGGTCTACACGGTCCCGTTCGCAGCGCTGGCGTTGGCCGTCGGCCTGGTCGAGTTGCGGCAGCGGCCGCAGTTGGGCAGTTGGGCCGCCTACGGTCCCGCGTTGATCGCCGGATTCGGCCCGACCATTGTCATGGCACTTGCCAACGAAGGTCCGTGGTGGCGAGAGGTGCTACTGCTTCTCACCGGCACTGCGGTGCTGATCTTCGGATCCCAACGGCAGCAACGGGCTCCGGTCACCATCGGGTCGATCGTGCTCACCATCACGGCTTTCCACGCTTTGACCCTGGTCGACTGGACCTGGCTCGCCGTGGGCATCACCGGCCTCGTGCTCGTCATTCTCGGTGCGAGCAGCGAACGCCGCCGTCGCGCCGTCGACCGCTACAACCGCTTCCGCTAGAGCGAGTCACGCAGCGCTGAGTCCTTTTCGGACACCAGCTCGGCCAGGGATGCTTGGTAGGCGGCCATCTTCGCGAGCAGATCGGGGTTGGAAGCGGCAAGGATGCGTACGGCCAGCAGACCGGCGTTGCGTGCTCCGCCGATGGAGACAGCCGCAACCGGTACCCCCGCAGGCATTTGCACTATGGAAAGAAGCGAATCCATCCCGTCCAGGTACTTCAACGGGACCGGTACCCCAATCACCGGAAGGGGTGTAGCAGAGGCCACCATGCCTGGAAGGTGCGCGGCTCCACCGGCTCCCGCGATGATCACGCTGAGACCCCGATCGGCTGCGGTGCCCGCATAGTCGAGCATCGCGTGAGGGGTGCGATGCGCCGAGACCACGCGGACCTCATAGCCGACACCGAACTCGTCGAGCGCCTCGGCGGCGGCTTTCATCGTCGGCCAGTCCGAGTCGGATCCCATAATCACGCCAACAACAACGGTCACGATGACTCTCCAAATTGGAGCCAGTGGGCGGCTCGGCTGGCTCGCGTCCGACAGTCGGCCATGTCCTCACCGAGTGCGGTCACGTGGCCGATTTTGCGGCCGGGCCGCGTTTGCTTGCCGTAGAGGTGCACCTTGACCGCCGGCTCGGCGGCCATCAGGTGGTGCAGGCGCTCGTCGATGCTCATGCCACCTTCGGGGCCGCCGAGCACGTTTGCCATCGCCACGGCCGGTGCGGTCAGCCGGGTGTCGCCCAGCGGGTAGTCGAGGACGGCTCGCAGATGCTGCTCAAACTGTGAGGTGCGCGCACCCTCGATGGTCCAGTGACCCGAGTTGTGTGGGCGCATGGCCAACTCATTGACCAGCAAACCATCTGGCGTGTCGAAGAGCTCAACCGCAAGCAGGCCAACGACATCGAGCTCGGTGGCCAGCCGGATCGCGAGCCGCTGTGCTTCAACGGCAACCTGCGGTGGCAGATCCGGCGCTGGAGCGAGCACTTCGACGCAGATCCCGTTGCGCTGCACCGTTTCCACCACCGGATAGGCGGCAACCTGGCCGAAAGGCGATCGCGCGACTTGAACGGCGAGCTCGCGCCGCAGGGTCACCTTCTCCTCGGCGATCAGCTCCACATCGGGAAGGTGTTCCGCCTCAAGGGAATCGTTGATGACGAAGACACCGCGGCCGTCATACCCACCGCGCACCGTCTTGACCACGGCCGGCAGGCCGAACGCGATCACGTCGGCGGCTTCGCTGACGCTTTGCCAGCGCGGCACCGGCGCGCCGAGCTCACTGAGCTTCTCGCGCATCGCGCGCTTGTCTTGCGCATAGAGCAATGCGTCCGCGCTCGGGAAGATCTTGATGCCTTCCGCCGCGAGCGCCCTGATGTGCTCGCCGGGCACGTGCTCGTGGTCGAAGGTGACCACATCACAACTCTTGGCAAAGGTGCGCAGCGCGGCGAGATCGGTGTGGCTGCCCAGGCTCACGTCCGCCGCGGCCCGGGCGGCCGAGTCGTCGACGTCGGAGCTGAGCACGTGCAGCGACTGGCCCAGCGAGATGGCCGCCTGATGGGTCATCCGCGCCAGCTGGCCGCCGCCGATCATGCCGACCACCGGCAGGCCGGTCGGGTTCTTGGAAGTCTCACTCATCGCACCCCATCCTAGGCCGATGCCATGCCGGGTCCTGAGCGCCCGGTCAGCGGCGCTTGGCGGGCTGGCGACGGCCGCCTTTGCGCGCTGCGGGTGGCCCGCTCTGCTTCGCCGCCGCGAGCGCGATGAGCAGTGGAGTCCGCTCGTCGCCCTGCCCGAACGGATTGTCCGCGCACAGCTTTTGCAGCAGTGCCACCGGTGCTTCGGCCGGCCCCGACCATCCGAGCTGTCGCACCCCGTCGGCGTCCACGCCGACGATGGCGCAGCCCGCCAGCCGGTCGTAGAACTCGTCGGGCAGTGCCCGGCGCAGCGCTTCGATGATCTCGGCCGCGGCCAGCTCCGGCTCCCGCGGCGGGGCGGTGACCGATAGGTGCCCCGGTGGGCAGGAGTGCTCGCGCGGCGGACTGACCGATCGCGCCGCCAACCCGCTCACCCGCTCGTACCAGGTGCGCCAGCCCAACCGGGCACACAAGAGAGCCACGCTCATCCGTAGCCCGCCCGCCTCCTCGATGGCGACCTGCAGGCTCCACGGGTCGGGGTGGCGCGTGCCGTAGGCGCCTCTGGCAAGGAATCGGGCCAGCCTTCCGGGCTGGATCTCCCACACGGCTTTGGCCCGGCCCTGGGCCACTGCCACGGATTTGGCAGCGACGATCAGGTACCACGGTTGCCGCATCGCCTGCCGGGCCGGTTTTCCCATGGCGTCCAAGGATTCCGCCACGTACCACGCAAGCTTCTCGGCGACCCGGTCACCTGGCTCGAAATGCTCGGTGCCGACCAGGCGACCCTGCCACTGTCCAATCGCGACGGTTTCCGGCCTCGAAGTCGGTACAGTGGGCGCCTTTTCGGGGCGGGCCACGATGTTCAGCCATCGGT
>DPJL01000142.1 GCA_003543035.1 Micromonosporaceae bacterium
GTGGCTGGATTTCAGACGTGTTCTCTTCCGATCTCGGGTCGTTGGGGACGGCCAGCGCGCGCATCGTGTAGTTCGGCTCGGCGTAGAGCGTACTGAGAGTCGTCGTATGAACTTCTCACTTCTGTTCGATGACCCCGCGGAGTACGCCGAACGCCCGGCCAGGTATAGCCGGCGGTTCGCGGCGATGGAAACGCTCGCCGCCGAGCGGGGTATTGACATCGACTCGATGGACCTATCGCTGGCTGAGCGTCTGTGGGCCGAGGTTCAGGCATGAGCGAGAGGTCAAGCAGTCTCGCCCGGCTTCAGTACAACGCTGCCCTAGCCAACGAGATCGAGTTCAGATGGCAGCAACGCTGGGCCGCCGACGACACCTTTGCGATCCCCAACCCAGAGCGGAGGAGTGCTGCGGACGCCGATCCTGTCGCCGAGCGTCCAAAGCTCTATGTGCTCGACATGTTCCCGTACCCGAGCGGTGCGGGACTTCATGTCGGACACCCACTCGGGTATATCGGAACGGACGTCTATGCCCGTTACATGCGAATGCGTGGTCATAGTGTGCTGCACCCGTTCGGGTACGATTCCTTTGGTCTGCCAGCCGAGCAGTACGCGATCGAAACGGGTCAGCACCCTAGAGTGACGACCGAGGCGAACATCGCAAACATGCGTCGCCAGCTCCGGCGGCTGGGCCTGGGACACGATCCTGGGCGAGAGCTCGCGACGAGCGACGTGGCGTTCTACCGCTGGACGCAATGGATCTTCCTCCAGATCTACAATGCGTGGTTCGACGAAGCCCTAGGCTGCGCTCGCCCGATCTCCGAGCTCGTCGCTGAATTCGGGCGCTTGTGCTGTTTCCGGGGGTGAGTTGAGGGCCGAGCGCGGGTAGCGCGGTCGGTCGTCGTCTGTCAAGCAGCGCCGCGAGGGCTGGCGGGGTGCGCGGGCGTTGTGCTGGTTTGCAGGGGGTTCGCGCTGCTTGACAGCGCCGCCCGCGCCGCGCTGTGTGGCGGTGAGGTCGGGCGCTGGGGCGCTCGAGGACCGTGCTGGTGGGTGCGCACGCCGCGCCGCTTCTACGGTTCCGGCTTCTCACGGTAGGAACCGACGGAAAGGGCGGTGGCGGCGTGCGCCCCAGGAGCGTATGGAAGATGCTGCTCGGGATCGAGCGGGCGGTGGTCGAGGATGTCCGTGTCGAGCGGGAAGCGATCGTGGTTTCGGTCCGTCCCAAGGCCCGGGAGAAGCACCGCTGCGGGGTGTGCGGGCGGCGCTGTCGGCGCGAGGATTCCGGGGAGGGACGCCGGCGCTGGCGGGCGCTGGATCTCGGGACGACGCTCGCGTTCGTGGAGGCCGACGCGCCGCGCGTGTACTGCAAGGCGCATCGCGTGGTTGTGGCGGCGGTCCCGTGGGCCAGGCACGACTCCAGGTTCACGGTCGCGTTCGAGGACCAGTGCTGCTGGCTGGCAGTCAACACGTCCAAGAAGGCGGTCGCGGAGTTGATGCGCGTCACGTGGCGGACGGTCGGCTCGATCTGCAAGCGCGTCGCCGACGAGCAGGTCGCAGACCGGGACATGTTCGCCGGCCTCTCGCGGATCGGGATCGATGACTTCTCGCACCGGCGCGGCCACCGCTACCTCACCGTCGTGGTCGACCACGACACCGGCCGGCTCGTCTGGGCCGCCCCGGGCCGCGACAAGGCGACGGTCGAGAAGTTCCTGGACCTGCTAGGCAAAGAACGCTGCCAGCAGCTCGAGTTGGTGTCCTGCGACATGGCCGAATCGATCGCCACAGCGATCGGCGAGCGGTGCCCGAACGCGGTCCGCTGCGTGGATCCGTTTCACGTGATCAAGCTCGCCACCGACGCGCTGGATGAGATCCGCCGGGAGGTCTGGAACCAGGCCCGCAAGGCCGGCCACAAGCAGGCCGCGAAGGAGCTCAAGGGCGCCCGCTTCGCGCTCTGGAAGAACCCCGGCAAGCTGACCGAGCGCCAGAAGATCAAGCTCGCCCAGATCCAGCAGACCAACAAGCCGCTGTACCGCGCATACCTCATCTCCCAGCAGCTGCGCGAGATCTATCGCGTCACCTACCAGGAAGCGGTCGAGCTGCTCGACGCGTGGCTCGCGTGGGCCAGACGATCCCGGCTGGCGCCGTTCGTCAAGCTCGCCAAGACAATCACCAGCCAGCGCCCAGGAATCGAAGCGGCGATTCAGAACGGGCTGAGCAACGCGCGGATCGAGCAAGTCAACACCCAGATCCGACTCATCACCCGCCGCGCCTACGGGTTTCACACCCCCCAAGCCCTGATCGCCCTCGCGATGCTCAGCCTCGGCGCGCTGCGCCCACTGCTACCCACATGACCCCCGGAAACAGCACAAGCTTCGGAATTCGGGGCCGGTCGACGTTCCCCGCGGGACCTCGACGGCAGGTTCGAGATGGCGTGGTCCGAGATGTCGGCGCGTGAACAGCGGCGAGTCATCGACCGGTATCGTCTGGCTTACATCGACGAGGCGCCAGTGAATTGGTGCCCGGGCCTTGGGACGGTGCTTGCCAACGAGGAGATCACGCAGGACGGACGCAGCGAGATCGGCAACTTTCGCGTCTATCGAAGGCTTCTCAAGCAGTGGAAGATTCGCATCACGGCGTATGCCGATCGGCTCCTGGCGGATCTTGACCCCTTGGACTGGCCCGAGCCGATCAAAGCCATGCAGCGCAATTGGATCGGACGCAGCGAAGGCGCCATGATCGAGTTCCAGTCCGAGGACAGTGCCGGGACGGTCATCAAGACGTTCACCACTCGTCCGGATACGATCTTTGGCGCCACGTATCTCGCCCTGGCGCCGGAGCACCCACTGGTTAATGCCTTGACGGCGAAGGCATGGCCGTCCGGGACGCCGGAGCAGTGGCGGAGACAGCAGGCCTTCCCGGGGAGGGGAGACCCGCCGCCGATCGATGCGGTGGAGAGCTACCGGCGCTCGGTGGCTGGGCACAGCGATCGCCAGCGTATCGATGAGCACGAAGGCAAGACGGGCGTCTTCACCGGATCGTACGCGATCAATCCAGCCACGCGGGAGCGCATCCCGGTCTTCGTCTCTGAATACGTTCTGATGGGCTATGGCACCGGTGCGGTCATGGGAGTGCCCGCGCACGACGAGCGCGACTACGACTTTGCAAAGACGTTCGATCTGCCGATCCGCCGCGTCGTCGAGCCCGTCGACGGCGGCGTCGACGAGGACGCGGCCTTCGTCGCTCACACCGAGAACGAGCGGCTGGTCAACTCCGGACGCTTCGACGGCATGTCCGCCGTTGAGGGCGAGACCGCCATCGTCGATTGGCTCGAGCTGGACGGGGCGGCGGAGCGATCGGTCAGTTACCGGCTCCGCGACTGGCTGTTCTCCCGGCAGCGGTACTGGGGTGAGCCGT
>DPJL01000439.1 GCA_003543035.1 Micromonosporaceae bacterium
GGCCCGATCGGGGCGACCCGGGTGGCTCACATCGACGGCCAGTGGGTGGCTTTCCCGACCGTTTCCGAGCTTGAGCGGGCAACTTTCGACATGGTCGTGGCCGGCCGCGCACTGCCCGACGGCGACGTCGCGGTGATGATGGTTGAGGCCGAGGCGACCGAGCACACGGTCAAGCTGGTGGCCGATGGCGCTGCCGCGCCGACCGAAGAGGTTGTGGCGAGCGGGCTCGAGGCCGCCAAGGCCGCGATCCGCGAGCTGTGCCGGGCACAGAGCGAGTTGGCCGAGGTTGCGGCGAAGCCGGTGACCGAGTTCCCGGTGTTCCTGGACTACCAGGAAGATGTCTACGCCGCGGTCAAGGCCGTTGCCGGGACCGAGGTGGCCGAGGCACTGAAGATCGCCGGCAAGGCGGAGCGCGAGGAAGCGCTCGACCTCGTCAAGGAGAAGGTCACCACCCAGCTCGCCCCGCAGTTTGAAGGGCGCGAGAAGGAGATCTCGGCGGCATACCGCTCGCTCACCAAGTCGGAGGTGCGCTCGCGCGTGCTTCGCGACGGGGTGCGCATCGACGGCCGTGGGCCGCGGGACATCCGCGACCTCAAGGCCGAGATCAAGGTCCTGCCGCGGGTGCACGGTTCCGCTATCTTCGAGCGTGGGGAGACCCAGATCATGGGGGTCACCACGCTCAACATGCTGCGCATGGAGCAGGCGCTGGACACCCTGTCGCCCGCGAAGACCAAGCGCTACATGCACAACTACAACTTCCCGCCTTACTCGACCGGTGAGACCGGCCGGGTGGGCTCGCCCAAGCGCCGCGAGATCGGTCACGGGGCGCTTGCCGAGCGGGCGCTGATCCCGGTGCTGCCGGCTCGCGAGGAGTTCCCCTACGCGATCCGTCAGGTCTCGGAAGCATTGGGCTCCAACGGTTCCACGAGCATGGGCTCGGTCTGCGCGTCAACCCTGTCGCTGCTGAGCGCCGGTGTGCCGTTGAAGGCCCCGGTGGCCGGCATCGCCATGGGCCTCATCTCCGATGAGCTCGACGGCAAGACCGAATACGTCACGCTCACCGATATCCTCGGTGCCGAGGACGCCTTCGGCGACATGGACTTCAAGGTCGCCGGGACGTCGGAATTCGTCACCGCACTGCAGTTGGACACCAAGCTCGACGGCATCCCGTCGGATGTGCTGGCTTCCGCACTGCAGCAGGCCTTCGAGGCGCGGCACATCATCCTCGGCGTGATGGCTCAGGCCATCGCCTCGCCGGGCGAGATGAGCGACTACGCCCCTCGGGTCACCACGGTGAAGATTCCGGTCGACAAGATCGGCATGGTGATCGGGCCCAAGGGCCAGACCATCAACGCCATCCAGGACGAGACCGGAGCCGAGATCTCGATCGAGGACGACGGCACGATCTATGTCGGCGCGACCGACGGCCCGTCCGCCGCGGCAGCGGTCGAGCGGATCAACGCGATCGCCAACCCGACCCTGCCCAAGGTGGGTGACCGGTTCCTGGGCACCGTCGTCAAGACGGCCGCCTTCGGTGCCTTTGTTTCCCTGGTACCAGGTAGGGACGGCCTGTTGCACATCTCCAAGGTGGGCGACGGCAAGCGGGTCGACAAGGTGGAGGACTTCCTCAATGTCGGCGACAAGGTGGAGGTCGTGATCGCGGACGTGGACGCCCGCGGCAAGATCTACCTCGACAAGATCGGCCCGGATGGTGAGCCCATCGTCACCGAGCGCGCGCCTCGTGAGGGCGGTTCCCGCGAAGGTGGCGGCGACCGTGGCCCACGCGACCGCGATCGCGGTGACCGCGGACCCCGTGAAGGTGGCGAGCGGCGCGAGCGTCGTCAGCGTCGCGAATGAACGAGCGCCTCAGTAGGGCGGTAACACGTAAGTTGGCGGGCGACCTTTCAGGGGTCGTCCGCCGCACCGTGCTACCCGACGGCATGCGGATTCTCACCGAGGCGATCCCGGCGATGCGCAGTGTGTCCTTTGGCATCTGGGTGGGTGTCGGGTCGCGCGATGAGGCCCCGCAGTTGGGTGGAGCCTCGCATTTCCTTGAGCACCTTCTCTTCAAGGGCACCAAGACCCGGTCCGCATTGGACATCTCCTCCGAGATCGAAGCTGTCGGCGGGGAGACGAACGCTTACACCGCAAAGGAGTACACGTGCTACTACGCACGCGTGCTCGACGCCGATCTGCCGTTGGCCATTGACGTCATGTGTGACGCGGTCGCCGACTCGTTGTTGCTCGAGTCCGATGTGGAGACCGAGCGTGGCGTGATCCTCGAAGAGATCGCGATGCACAATGATGAGCCCGCAGACGAGGTGCACGACCTGCACATGGGTGCGCTCTTCGGCGACAATCCGTTGGGGCGGCTAATCTCCGGGACCGTCGACACCATCACGCCGATGACCCGTAAGCAGATCCACGGCTTCTATCGGCGTCGCTATACCTCCCCGAACATCGTCGTTTCCGCGGCCGGCAATCTGGATCACGCGAACGTCGTCCGGATGGTGCGGCAAGCCCTTGCCAAGTCGTCGTTTGCCGACTTCCCAGCGGCTCAACCGGCTCCGATGCGGCCCGCCGACGTGAAGACCAAGCTCCGTCCACCCACGACGGTGCTGCGTGGCGATGATACCGAGCAGGCTCATCTGGTACTCGGCGGAAAGGCTGTTGGTCGTCATGACGAACGCCGGTTCGCTCTCGGCGTCCTCAACAACGTCTTCGGCGGCGGCATGTCCAGCCGTCTGTTTCAGCAGATCCGGGAGCAGCGCGGGCTCGCTTATTCGGTCTATTCGTATGTCTCCCACTTCGCCGAACTCGGCACCTTCGGCGTCTACGCCGGGTGCGCGCCGGCGAAGGCGGAGGAAGTGCTCGGCCTGGTCCGCCGGGAGTTGGCCGGCGTCGCACGGGACGGCATCACCGAGGACGAGCTGCGCCGCGGCAAAGGAATGCTTAAGGGCGCCTTAGTGCTGGGCCTGGAGGACACCGGCTCCCGGATGAGCCGGCTGGGCAAGGGCGAGCTGCTGCACGGTGAGCTGCTGACCATGGATGAGCTGCTGGAACGGGTGGACAGGGTGACCCTGGCGGAGGCCAATGAGATGGCCGCCGAGGTGTTGGCCGCGCCGATGACACTCGCCGTGGTTGGTCCATTCGATGACGCCGCGTTCAACTGACGGTAGGTTGAGCGCTGTGACTGACGAGAAGGAGCCCATCCGCGTCGGCGTGCTGGGCGCGCGGGGCCGCATGGGGCTAGAGGTTTGCCGGGCAGTCGATGCCACCGAGGATCTCGATCTGGTGGCAATGATCGATCAGGGTGACTGGCTGTTCAACGCCTCCGACGCCGCCGCGCAGGTGGTGGTGGACTTCACCACGCCTGATGTGGTCATGGACAACCTGCACTGGTGCATTGATCAAGGGATCAACGTGGTCGTGGGAACGAGCGGCTTCACGCCCGCCCGCATCGAGCGCGTGCGCACCTGGCTCAAGGCTCATCCGCAGGTCGGGGTCGTGATCGCGCCCAACTTCGCGGTCGGCGCGGTGCTGATGATGGAGTTCGCTCAGCGGGCCGCACGCTTCTTCGAGTCGGTGGAGGTCATCGAGCAGCACCACCCGAAGAAGCTTGACGCCCCAAGCGGCACGGCCCTGAGCACGGCTCACCTGATCGCGGAAGCGCGTGCTGCGGCGGGCATGGGCCAGATCCCCGACGCCACGAAGGACGAGATGCCCGGGGCCCGTGGCGCCGACGTCGAAGGCGTCAAGGTGCACAGCGTGCGGGCGAACGGCCTGGTCGCGCATCAAGAGGTGCTTTTCGGGACGACCGGCGAGACCTTGACCATCCGGCACGACTCCTATGACCGAGCGTCGTTCATGCCAGGGGTGCTGCTGGCGATCCGCTCAGTTGTCGAGCGTCCCGGCCTAACCGTCGGCCTCGGGGCTCTTCTCTAGCCCTCCCACCGCTTACTGCGCGTTGATCATGAACTTAAGGTCGTGCTCGACGGCGTGTCGGTGTTCCCAGCGTCTTGATCGACGTCAGGGGAGGCGTCGGGGGAGTCGGTGAGCGAGCAGTGCAGGTGGACCTGGGGGACCAGCAGGTCGTCGACATCAAGGGCCCGGGCCTCGCCGTCCGGGGCCCAGCCGGCCGAGGTGAGGAACTTGTTCGTGGCCGCGTCCGCCTCGAACACCCAGGCTGAAGCCTCGGTCAGGCCATCCGACCGCCAAAGATCGACCGATGCGGCAAGCAACCGGCTGCCGTGTCCCCGGCGACCCCAGCGCGGCTCCACGAGTAGCTCGGTGACCCCGGCCACGTCGTGATCATCGTCTTCGGGACCCGAAGCCAGGAAGCCCACCAAGTATTCTTGAGCCGCTTGTTCCACTGCGATCAGGACTCGATGGCGCGGTGTCGGAGGCTCTAGGACCGCTTCCAGCCACCGCTCACGCAGGAAGTCTTCGTTGACCTCATCGAGAACGTGTCGCGGGAGCATGCGCTGGTAGGCGATCCGCCAAGTCGCCAACTGAATGCGTGCGATTTCGGCGGCGTCATCGGGACGAGCCGGCCGGACATACCCAAGAGCCACAGTTGGCCAGCCTAGTCGTGAGGGGGGAGCAGGTGTTGAAACGAGGCCAGATTTGGACCGTCGTCGCACTCGCGATCGCGGCCCTGGTCTTCGACGCCTTCTTCGCCGTGCGGCACGGCTTCTTCGATTTGAACGTCTACTACGGCGCGGTCAACTATTGGGCCGACGGCGGGCACATCTACGATTTCGTGCGCAAGGGCAGCACCTACGGCTTCACCTATCCGCCTTTCGCCGCGCTGACCATGCTGCCAATGGCGCTGGTCAGCTGGCCGGTCGCGGTGGTGATCGGTTCCATCGCCACGATTGCCGCCACGGTGTGGCTGATGCGCAGGCTCCTGGCCCCGATGATCGAGCATCGCAAGTGGACACCATGGTTCGCGGTGGCGATCTCGCTGTGCCTACTGGCCGTCTACGAGCCGTTCCGCGAGACCTTCCTGTTTGGACAGGTCAACATGCTGCTCGTCGGGCTCGTGGCCTTCGACCTGCTGTTGCTGGTGGCGCGCAGGTCGAAGTGGGCGGGCGTGGGGATCGGGCTGGCCACCGCGATCAAGCTGACCCCGGGCATCTTCATCGTCTACCTGCTGATCACCAAGCGCTGGCGGGCGGCGTTGGTCGCGAGTGCCACGGCCGCGGCTGCCACGCTCCTTGCCGCGGCTGTAGCGCCCGATGCGTCCCGTGAGTTCTGGACCTCCGCGCTATGGGACACCGATCGCGTTGGCGCGCTTGCCTTTATCTCCAACCAGTCGGTGCAGGGTGTCATCGCCAGGCTTGATCCGGTACACCCCAGCAAGGTTTTCTGGGTTTTGGCAGTGCTCGCCGTGTTGGCGGTCTGGTTCGTGCGGTCACGCAAAGCCGCCGCCCAGGGCGATGAAGTGGTCGGTCTCGCTTTGACAGGCATTGTGGGTGTACTGATCAGCCCGGTGACCTGGATTCATCACCTGGTCTGGGCGATCCCCGCGTTCGTGCTCATGCTCGAGCGGGGAGGCCGCCGAATGCAGGTCTTTGCGGCCCTTGCCTTTGTCGTGCTGTCCAGCCGTCTCGTGTGGCAATACCAGTACGACTTCAGCGGTGTCGACGGATTCCTCTTCTCCAACGCCTACGTGTGGATCATGTTGGCGCTGCTGGTGTTGACACCATCGCGGATACCGGTGTCCCGCGAGCCGGAGGTCGTTGGCGGAAAACCGGCAGATCGGAATCCCGCCAAGCCAAAAGCGTCCATCTATCGCTAAGATCCATCGACGAAGGATTGTTAGGCAGTTTGCCTAACAAAACCCTAAATAGATCGATGGAGGGTTGGCGATGATGCGTAGACGAAGTCTGCTTGCGATCTCGGCCGCGGTGGCCTTGGCGGCAGGCGGTTTGGCACTGGCGATCCCCGCCAACGCCGACACGAACGTTTTGACCAATAGCGGCTTCGAGAGTGGCAACCTTTCCGGCTGGAGCTGTGACAGCACCGCGAGTGTGGTGACCGGTCAGGCGCGCACCGGCACCTATGCCCTCAAGGGCGGCGCCGACAACTCGAGCACTGCGAAGTGCCGGCAGACGGTGAATGTCGTTGCCAACACGGCATATTCGCTGTCGGGCTATGTCAAAGGCTCCTATGTGTACCTGGGGGTGGAAAACGGGTCCAGCACTTGGACTCCGGGCACCGGTGGGGCGTATCAGAAGCTGTCGGTCAGCTTCACCACGGGCGCCTCGCAGACGAGCGTGACGGTATATACGCACGGATGGTACGGCCAGGGTGCTTACTACGCCGACGATTTGGCGTTGATGGGCCCGGGCGGCACTCCGTCGCCGTCACCGTCCACATCGGTCAGTCCGTCGGCGTCGCCGACTGCTTCCCCCACGGCGTCACCTACTCCGGGCGGCACGCCGGTGGCGATCAACGGTCAGCTGCGGGTGTGCGGTGTCCAGTTGTGCAACAAGTACAACAAGGCGATTCAGTTGCGGGGCATGAGCACCCACGGATTGCAGTGGTATCGCTCGTGTGTCAACAACGCATCGCTTGATGCCTTGGCCACGGACTGGAAAGCCGACGTGATAAGGCTTTCGACGTATGTCCAAGAGGGCGGATATGAGACCGACCCTGCGTTCTATACGAATCTCGTGCACGACCTGATCGAGAAGGCCTCCGCACGCGGCATCTACGCGATCGTGGACTGGCACATGCTCGACCCGGGCGACCCGCACTACAACCTCGACCGGGCGAAGACCTTCTTCACCGAAATCGCGCAGCGCCACGGAAACAAGCCCAACCTGCTCTATGAGGTGGCCAACGAGCCCAATGGCGTGAACTGGGCCCGCATCAAGAGCTATCACGAGCAGATCATCCCGGTAATCCGGGGCAAGGACTCAGATGCCGTGATCCTGCTCGGCACGCCCGCGTGGTCGTCGCTCGGAGTTTCTGACGGTGGCAACGAAAGCGAAGTCGTCAACAACCCGGTCAACGCCTCGAATGTGTTGTACACCTTCCACTTCTACGCTGCCTCGCACGGATCGGAGTACCTCAACGCGCTTTCCCGCGCGGCGGACCGGATCCCCATGTTCGTCACCGAATCCGGTACTCAGGAATACACCGGCGACGGCCCCAACGATTTCAACCGCTCGCAGCAGTACATCGACTTGATGGCAACCAAGAAGATCAGCTGGGTGAACTGGAACTACTCCGACGATCACCGGTCGGGTGCGGTCTTCACCGGCGGCACCTGTCCCAATGGGACGTTCGCCGGCACCAGCCGGCTGAAGCCGGCCGGGGTCTGGGTGCGGGATCGGATCCGAACCGCGGACAACTTCCCAACGAGTTAGCTCTTTCAAAGACGCCGCAGCGTGCACCGAATATCGGGAGCCTCGATTTCGGTGCCGCGCGGCCGATAGGTCGACCTCGTTCCATCCGGGTGGAATCCGTAGCGGGCGTAGAACCTAAGCGCCCGCTCATTGCGTTCCAGCACCCAAAGCTGCACTTCGTTCTGTGGCAACCCATCCAGCGCGGTGCACATGAGCGCGTCGCCGATTCCCATGCCCCAGTGGTCCGGGTGCACATACATGGCTTGGATTTCGCCGACCGTCTCGTCTTCGCGGCCCGGCCCGAAGCGGGTGAAGCCGACGATCTCTCCATGGCGCTCGGCCACCAAAGCGGGGCGTGTATCCAGTAGCTTCCGGCGTCTGTCTGCCCACTGGTCCACATCGAGGCCGGCGAGGAAATCGTCCGGCAGCATGCCGCGATAACCCACCTGCCAGGCCAACATGTGCATCGCCGCGACAGCGTCGCAGTCGGTCAATGTCTCGGCGCGGAGAACCAACGTCACCAGAGGCGTTATACACCAACGAAGCTGGGGCGCGCCAGGCGGTTAATGCCAACGTGTCAGTGCCCTTGGCAGATTGTGGTTTCACCTGATCTGATCACCAAAAGCACAAATCAGCCGATTTAGCGAAAAGGCGGTGGTGTGCCGTGGGGCCTAGCGCCTTTGTCGAAGAGCAAGCCGGGCTGCTGGCGCTGAGCTGGAGCCGAACGCTTACCGGCCCGGCGATGCGCGAAGCAATCGATAGCCTGCCTGGCGCATTGCGGCACATCTCGGGTTATCACTTCGGCTGGTGGGATAAGCACGGCAACGCCGAAAGCGGCTACGCCGGAAAGGCTTTACGGCCGGCATTGGTGTTGCTCGCCGCCGAGTCGGTCGGCGGCAGCGCCGCCACCGCCCTTCCCGCGGCGATTGCGGTAGAGCTCGTTCACAACTTCTCACTCATGCACGACGACGTAATGGACGGCGATGTCACGCGCAGGCACCGGCCCACGGTGTGGAGCGTCTTCGGGGTGGGCTCGGCGATCCTGACCGGAGATGCCTTGTTGGCGTTGGCATTCGAGATCCTGGCGGCAAGCGGGCATGCCCAGGCCGGCGAGGGTACGCGGATGCTGAGCGCGGCAGTGGCCGACCTTCTCGACGGCCAAGGCGAGGATCTGGTCTTCGAGGGCCGCCACGATGTGACAGTGGCTGAATGCCTTGGTATGGCACGGAAAAAGACTGCGGCATTGCTTCAATGCAGCGTCGGCCTTGGCGCGCTGTTTGGCGACGGCACGGCCGCACAGGTCGCACATCTTCGCACCTTCGGAGCCAAGCTCGGCCTCGCCTTCCAGATCGCTGACGACTTTCTCGGGATCTGGGGCGATCCACAGATCACGGGGAAGCCGGTCTACTCAGACCTGCGAAGTCACAAGAAATCGCTCCCGGTGGTGGCAGCACTCAACTCCGGATCCTCTGCAGGCGCCAGACTGGCTGACGCCTACCGAGACCCGGCCCCACTGTCCGATCACGACCTAGGCGCGATGGCTGAGCTGATCGAGGCGGCCGGTGGCCGGTCGTGGTGCGCGGAGCTGGCCGACGAACTGATCGATCAAGCCATTGAAAGCCTGCACCTGGCCGAAACCCAGGCTCGGACAATCGAGCTGGCCTCGCTCGCCCGACTCAGTGCGCGCCGCGATCGATAACCTCGTTACGGCACGTCTCCGCTGGCGACGAGTTCAACCTCAAACCCGTCGACGTCCTCAAGGTATGCGGCGTAATAGTTTTCGCCGCCCGCGTAGGGATGGCGGTCGGCGAACATCAAGGCCCAGCCGTGTTCGGGAGCCTGCCTAACGAGGCTGTCGATCAGACCTGTGCTCTCGACGTGGAAGGAGAGATGGTTCAGCCCCGGCCGGAGCCGATCGTGCTCCGGGGCGCTTATAGCGGGGGATTGCTCGACAACGATGTACGTGTGGCCCAGTCGCCAACTGCGGCCCGCATTGAACTCCTGAAACAACGAATAGCCGAGCTGCTCCAGCAGCCATCCCCAGCTAACAATCGCCCGCTTCAGGTCGGGCACCCACAGCTCGACGTGGTGCAGCGTCCCGGTGACTGGGCTGGTCACGCCACGACCCTCCGCTTCTTGCCGTTGAGGAATGGGGCCAGGTCGCCTCTTTCAGCCGGCGCAACCTCGCCCAAGCCGAGCCAGGCCGAGAGCCTGCGCAGCTCGGCCTGCAATGCGGCGCCGATCTCCGGCTTGTTGATCGCCGGCTCGGCCCACGCCGCGGGCACCCTCAGCACGCCTGCTTGGCGATCGGCTTTGAGGTCGACTCGGGCCACGAAACGGTCGCCGTGCAGAAACGGCAGCACGTAATAGCCGTGCACACGCTTGTGGGCGGGGACGTAGATCTCTATCCGGTACCAGAGGTTGAACAGCCGCTCAGCCCGATTGCGTTCCCAGATCAAGGGATCGAACGGACTCACCAAAGTGGACGCCTTGGCCGATCGGGGCATTGCCACGTCGCGGTGCCGCCATGCCTTCACCGTCCAGCCGCGCACCTCCACCGGGATGAGCACGCCCTCCTCGACGAGCTCCTGGATAGCGGCTCGGGCGCCGGCCACCGGCAGGCGGAAGTAGTCCTTTAGCTCTGCCTCCGCAGCCACTCCAAGCCGGCGGGCCGCCAGCTCCACGAGCTGACGATGCGCATCGGCGATCGATGGGGTAGGAGCGCTCAGAACCTCCGATGGGATGACGCGCTCGGCCAGGTCGTAGCGGCGGGCAAACTGAGTCGTCCGGCCCGCGGACGTAATCTCGCCCGAGTAGAAGAGCGCTTCGAGCGCTTTCTTGGTGGCTGACCAGTTCCAGCCCCAATTGACCTTCTTGGTGGGGACGTCCCGCTCGATCTCTGCCGCGGTGACCGGGCCGCGCTCCTCGACCTCATCAAGAACCCACTTGAGCAGATCGGGCCGTTCCTTGGCGACATTGGAAACGCCGCCCCAGATCCGGTCGGCGGTGGCCATCCGCCAGCGCATCAGCGGATGCAGCTCCATCGGCAGCAGAGATGCCTCGTGGCCCCAATACTCGAAGAGCCAACGCGGTCTCTTGGCACTGGCCTGATCAAGCAGGGTGGTGTCATAGCTGCCCAGCCGGCTGTAGATGGGCATGTAATGGGCGCGCTGCAGGACATTGACCGAGTCGATCTGTAGCAGGCCCGTCCGATCGACCACACGCCGCAGGTGGCGTTTGGTCACCGCGGCCCGCGGCATGGGATCGGTGAAGCCCTGCGCCGCCATGGCGATGCGCCGGGCCTGGGAAATCGTAAGCGTCTCCATCGATTGGCAAACCTACTACCGGCCTACGACAAAGTCCGCCACGAGCGCTTTGCTCGACGGTGTAACTTCTTAGACGTGACCGACGCGCACGCCTACGCACCGATCGAGCAGCCGGTGGACCGGGTAACCCGTTTCTCCGACCGGTTGGTCGCCCGTACGCCGCGTTGGCTTGCGCCCTTGGCCGTGCTGGGCTGCATAGGCGGCGCACTCGGCTACACGATGTGGTCCAACCCGGCCGCCTCAGGCGCTGACAGCATCCCCTCTTGCCTGGTGAAGCTGACGACCGGGCTGGACTGTCCAGGCTGCGGCGGCACCCGCGCCGCGTGGTACCTGATGCACGGCGATCTTCCGGCCGCCGCACGGCACCATCTCCTCTTCGTCTTCGCCGTCCCGTTCCTGCTGTATCTGTATGTGGCTTGGGCCGGCAAGACCGCCTTCGGGTGGAAGCTGCCTCAGCTGCATCTGGGCCCGAAGACGCTGGCCTGGTTCCTCGGGGCCTGGGGAGTCTTCATGGTGCTGCGCAATCTCCCCTGGCCCCCGTTTACTTTCTTCTTCGTGTGAGATAGCACCGGTCTCAGACGACGACAGGGATTAGATCAAAGGCCAGGGTTTATGCGTTGGCTGCCGCGACGCGGCGGAGGGTGATGTCGCCGGAAGCGGTGCGCGCCTTGATGGTCAGAGCCGCACCGGTGGGCGGCACCGAGCCGTCACCCATTGACAGATCGCTGTTGGTCCGGCCGGAGGCGGTGTTGATGTCGAGCCAAACCCCTGTCCCCGCAGCAACTCCCACGGTTACATCACCACTCGCGGTGTGCACGCGCACCTCACCCTTGTGTGCCATGCCAACCGTGACGTCACCCGAGGCGGTCTTCGCGCGTACATCCCCGTCGGCGCGTTCGATCTCAATGTCCCCGCTGGCCGAATGAGCGTCGACGTCCTTGCCAACGTGCTTTGCCGTGACATCCCCGCTAGCACTGTTCATCCGCAGGTCACCGCCGACCCAGCCGATTTTGACGTCACCACTGGCACTCGTGACCGAGGCGTCCTTGACCACTCGATCAACCGCCAGGTCACCACTGGCCGCGTGGGCGACAACGTCTTTGTAGACACCGGTACAGGTGACGTCGGCCGAGGCTGCCTTGACGGTCAACGTGCTTTCGGCCGGTACCCGCGCGGTGATCCTCAGCTTGGGCCACTTGAACAAAGCCCAGCCCTTGCCATGCGGTGTGTGCACAATCAGGTTTTTGCCTTCGAGGTGTACCCGGGTCTGCTCGGCCGCTTCGCGACTGGCCGCCGAGTTGTCAAAGGGTTCCACTGAAACGGTGATGGTGCTGTGCTCGCCGGCGTCCACATTGACCATTCCGCTGGCGATGCGGATGTCGGCGTTGACCGGGCCGGGGCTGGCGAATTCGTAGTTCATGAGAGGTCTCCTTCGAAAGTTGAGGTTCAGGCTTGGGCGAAACCGGTGATGTTGCGGCCATGACTGGATCGGGGCGGCCCTTGCCGCGAGCCGATGCCGTGCAGGGCACCCGACGCGGCCCGGACCAGCCAGGCGTTGACGGAGATGCCTTCCGCGGCGGCGGCTCTCTCGATGGCTTCCTTGAGGTGCTCAGGAAGGCGCAGGGTGAGCCGGGCAAGGTCACCACCGCCGTCGGGTGGCAGTTGAGTTGGCGGAGGCGGCGCATTGTCGGCAGCCGATGGCTGGGTGACGACGAGGTCGGCCTCCCGCCCGCGCAGGCGGACCTCAACCGTTGGCCCGTCGAGCTTGGTGGTGATTTCGGCGGTCGCGTCGGCGAGCACCTCGATGAGGCAGAGCCGGGCCGAGGAGTCGAGCGCGGTCGCCAGCATTTCAGCGGTCGTCGCGACCTGCTCTCCGCCGGGCGCGGCTGCGGCGGCGAGATCGCGTCGCAGTGAGTCTAGATACGGTGACAGGTCCATGACACCACTATGACGTCACTATGGCGTCGCGTCAAGTGTCTTGCTGACGTCAGATGCTGGTGGGGGTACTGTGCTGCCTGTGACGGAACTGGTACAGCCTCAGGTGCGGCTTATTGCGTGGACCCACTTCGAGCCACCGGCTGACGTGCCCTGGGAGACCGATGCCGAGGGCGGCCAGGCGCTCGCCGAGTTCGCCGGGCGGGCCTGCTACCAGTCGTGGTCCAAGCCGAATTCGGCCACTGCCACCAACGCCGGGTATGTCCGGCACATTCTGGAGGTCGGCCACCTGTCGGTGCTCGAGCACGGCACCGCCACGTTCTACTTCACCGGCGTCTCGCGTTCGTTCACGCACGAGCTGATCCGCCACCGGCACTTCTCCTACTCGCAGCTGTCCCAGCGGTATGTTCCCGAGCGCGACGCCGCGATGGTCGAGCCCGACGTCATCGCGGAAGATCCCGAGCTGCACAAGAAGTTCGTTGAGGCCTCCGAAGCGGCGGTGCGCGCCTATAACGAGCTCCTCGAAGGGCTCGAAGCCAAATTCTCCGATGTCACCAACGCCACGCTGCGGCGCAAGCAGGCCCGCCAGGCCGCCCGCGCGATCCTGCCGAATGCGACCGAGACCAGGATCGTCGTGACCGGCAACTATCGCGCCTGGCGGCACTTCATCGCCATGCGTGCCACCGAGCACGCGGATATCGAGATCCGGGCGCTGGCCGTCGAGTGCTTGCGTCAGCTGCAGGAGCTCGCGCCGAGCGTGTTCGGTGACTTCACCATCAGTCAGCTTCCTGACGGGTCGGCCATCGCGGCCAGCCCGTATACGTGGGAGTCCTAGGCCACACCTTCAAGTAGGTTGTTTGTATGACGCAAGACGGTCAGCGGCCATTCGGTCGTGTCCTCACCGCAATGGTGACCCCAATGAATGCCGACGGCTCGATCGATGTGGACGGTGCCGCCCGGCTGGCTGAGTATCTGGTCGACGAGCAGGGCAACGACGCGCTGGTCATCAACGGCACCACGGGCGAGTCTCCGACCACGAGTGGGGTCGAGAAGGAGACCGTTCTTCGTGCTGTGCTTGAAGCGGTCGGAGACCGGGCGAAGATCGTCGCCGGGGTCGGGACATCGAGCACCTATTACACGATCGAGCTGGCGAAGCAGGCCGAGAAGGTCGGCGTCCACGGATTGCTTTGCGTAGCGCCGTATTACAACAAGCCGCCGCAGAGCGGGCTGCTCGCCCACTTCACGGCCGTGGCCGACAGCACCGGTCTGCCGGTGCTGCTCTACGACATCCCGCACCGCACCGGCATTGCCATCGCCACCGACACGATCGTCAAGCTCGCTGAGCATGACCGGATCGTTGGAGTGAAGGACGCCAAGAGCGACCTGGCCGCTGCCGCATGGGTGCTCAAGCGGACGGATCTCGCCTACTACTCGGGCGAGGATGCGCTGACAATTCCGATGCTCGCCATTGGCGGCGTCGGCGTGGTGGGTACCTCGACGCACCTCACCGGTGCACTCACCAAGAAGATGATCGAGGCATTTGATCGCGGTGACAACGCCGAGGCACTAAGGCTGCATCAGCAGCTGCTTCCGCTGTTCACTGGAATTTTCCGAACCCAGGGCACGATCCTGGTGAAGGCGGCCATGAATGCTCGTGGCCTGCCGAGCGGACCCGTCCGGTTGCCGCTGGTCGACGCGACTGAGGCCGAGCTGGCCCAGCTGCGCATCGACTGCGCCGACTCCGGTCTGCCGCTCTGACATGACTTAAGGAGTTGATTTTGACCTCTGCACCAATAGAGGGACACACTGAGCTTGGCGAGCTTGGCCCGCCTCCTCCGTTACCGGAGGGTGGCCTGCGGGTGATCCCGCTGGGCGGTCTCGGCGCCATCGGGCGCAACATGACGGTTTTCGAATACGACGGCAAA
>DPJL01000187.1 GCA_003543035.1 Micromonosporaceae bacterium
GCCCCTCTTCCGATCTCCCGTCGGCGCCCACCCCCCGGGTGAGCCCGGCGCTGGACGCGGTGGTGCTCAAGGCGATGGCCAAGGGCGCGGCCAACCGCTACCAGTCGGCCGCCGAGATGCGCACCGACCTGGTGCGGGTGCTGTCCGGGCAGCGGCCGCTCGCCCCCATGGTGATGACCGCCGAGGACCGCACCGCGGTGATGACCGCGGGCCGCCAGCAGGACCTGCGTCCCGGCCGGCACCGCCCGGCCGCGCTCGCCGACGACTACGACGCCTACGACCCGTACGACGACGAGGAGGACGAGCGCAGGCGCAAACGCCGCAAGGGCTGGCTGATCGCGCTGATCGCCGTGCTCGCGCTTGCCCTGATCGGGGTGATCGCCTGGCTGGCCACCAGCGTGTTCGGCAAGAACGAGGCGCCGGGCGACCAACTCGCGCTGCCGAACGTGATCGGCCAGACCCAGCAAGAGGCGCAACAGGTGTTGCGGGACAAAGGTTTCACCACCGTGGCCACCGAGTCGGTCGCCTGCGAGCCGACTCCGGACGGGCAGACCGGGCCATGTGGGCCGGACAACATCGGCAAGGTGATCAGCACCGACCCGGCGCCGAACGCCAACGTCAAGAAGACCGACAAGATCACGCTGCGGGTGGGCGCACCCCCCGGCAAGGTCGAGGTGCCCGACGTGAAGGGCATGACCCTCGAGGAAGCGACGAAGGCGTTGCAGGACGCCAAACTTCAGGTCGCGCCGAACTCCCCGCAGATCGAGGTCGAGGACGACAACCTGGTCGGCAAGGTGGCCGAGCAGACCCCGGCGGCCAAGCAGTCGGTCAGCGTCGGCACCCAGATCGCGCTGAGCATCGGCAAGGCGCCCAGCACGGTCTCGGTGCCCAACCTCATCGGCCAGAACGCCGACACCGCCGAGAAGAACCTGAAGGACCTCGGCTTCAAGGTCGACCGCAATGACGTGTCGTCCGACAAACCCGCCGGCGAGGTGGTCGACCAGAGCCCCAAGAGCGGCAAGCAAAAGCCCGGCGCGACGATCACGCTCAGTGTGTCCAAGGGCGATCAGACCAATCTGACCGTGCCGTCCCTGGTGGGTAGGACCGTGAGTCAGGCGAAGGACGCGCGTGACTCGCTGCGAGCCAGCGGGTGGGAAGGCGACCTGAGGTTCCAGGACGTGAACTCCAACCCGTGCTCCGACCCGCCGGACGACACTCGGATCGTGGCACAGGACCCCGATGCGGGCCGGCAGCTCGGGAAGCGGAGCGCGATCACCCTGACGGTCACGATCACCTGCGGCAACTGACCGACGATCAGGGGTGTGTGGCCGCCTCGGCCAGCGTGCGCATGGCGGACTCGAGCTCGGCCACGCGTGGCTCCGCGACGGGGTGGCCGCAGCCGGCAAGCCAGTTGGCCAGCATCCGGTGGCCGCCCTCGGTGAGCACCGACTCCGGGTGGAACTGCACGCCCTCGACCGGCAGCTCCCGGTGCCGCATCGCCATCACCACGCCGGAGTCCGTCCGCCCGGTGATCTCAATCTCCTCCGGCAGAGTTGACGCGACCACCGCGAGCGAGTGGTACCTGGTCGCGGTGAACGGGCTCGGCAGCCCCGACAACACCCCGTCACCGTCGTGGTTGACCTGAGAAGTCTTGCCGTGCAACAACTCCGGGGCGCGGTTGACCGTCGCGCCGAAGGCGGCACCGAAGGCCTGGTGGCCGAGGCAGACCCCAAAGATCGGCAGCTTGCCCTTGAGCGTGGAGATCACGTCCATGCAGATGCCGGCCGACTCGGGTGTGCCCGGGCCGGGCGAGAGCAGGATGCCGTCGGCTCCCAGCCGGCCCGCCTCGGCAACGGTGATCTCGTCGTTGCGCTTGACCGAGCACGAAGCGCCGAGCTGGCCCAGATACTGCACCAGATTATAGACGAACGAGTCGTAGTTGTCGATGACGAGGATGTTCATGGCGCTCACCGTTTCCGACTTGGTGTGGGCGAGGGTTCGGCTGTCTCGTAGGGGATCTCGTGGTCCGCGGGATCGCCGGTTGGCGAGGTCGACGCCCCCGGCTCGTACACCTCGCTGTATCCGCCGTTCGGGTCGCCCACCTGCACATCGTCGAACGGCAGGATGGGCTCCGCCCAGGGAAACACGATGAACCACAGCAGCGCAACGATCCCGCCCACCATCACGAGCGAGCCGCTTAGCTTGCCCCACACCCCGAAGGGGAGCTTGCGCCAGATCCAGCTGTACATCAGCCCCCCAACTCCGCCGGCTTGCCCTCGCTGCGAGGCATCTCGGAGACGAGTGAGCCGTGCACGATGAGCCGCTGATAGTTGTCGAACTTGGGGTTGCAGGTGGTCAGGGTCAGCAGCTTGCCCGCCTTCTGACCCGGTGGCACCGGCTGCACCACCTCGACCTGGGTCGGGAGCACCACCTTCGAGGCTGTCACCTGGTACACGTAAAAGTGGGTCTTGTTTTCAACGATGATCTTGTCGCCGGTCTTCAACTGGTCAAGGTCCCAGAAAGTGGCCCGATTTCGGTGACCTGCCACCGAGAAGTTGCCCTGCTGCCCGGCGTTGGCGCTCTTGGGATAGTGCCCGGGGGCATAGCGAATGTCCTGCTGGGACACTCCCTGCACGACCACCCACTGCTTGTTCAGCTTCGGGATGTAGAGCTTGGCGATGACGTTGGCGAGGTTGGGCCCGGCGGTCGGGCTCGGCCCCCCACTCGGGACAGCCCCGGCCGATTGCGAGACCGTGGGATCGGGCCCCCACATCTGATCCAGTTGTTGCGCCAGCTCATTCTGATGAGCATCGACGATGGCGGTTTTGCCCCACACCTCATAGGCGGCGAAGAGCAGCACGACCAAGCCAAAGGTGATCATCAATTCGCCGGTACCACGTAGCGTGCCCCTGATCACCGAGCCGACGGTGGTACGGGTGTATTCGGAGTGGATGCTGCGATAGCCGTCACCGTCCTTGATCGCCTTCACCGGTGGTGGAAGCGGCTCGCCGGACCACTTGTCGCGCTCGGGCTCGGGAACCTTCTCCGAGGGTGGCGGGGCAGGCAGGATGATCCCTAGCAGCCCGGTCTCATCGGTCGCTGTCGCCCGCCCTTTGACGACCTGAGGGATCGGCCTAGCCGTGCCAGGGTGCGGCGAGGGCAGCCGAGGCAGCTGCATGGTGACGTCGGAAGGGATGATGATCGGGAGCACGGTGGTGGCGTCGGATGGTGCTTGCGACAGCTCCGGTGCGGCGTCGCGGATCGCCGGAATGATCGTTGTCGCGTCGTCCGGATCGGGGGCCCTGTGTCTACTCATCGTTACTCCGGCACCTTGGCATACCTCAGGTCGACCGAGCCACGGTACGCGGGCGCCACGATATCGGCCTCATTGGTGACCGAGTAACCCAGGCCGTAGATGCGGGCCGCTTCGTCGAAAGCCCTTACCCCGGGTGAGGCATCCAGAGTCGCACGCAGCCGGGCCGGGTCGCCGATCGCCTGGATCACAAACTCGGGCGAGTAGCGGCGGCCGTGCAGCAGCAGCGTGTTGCCCACGCAG
>DPJL01000188.1 GCA_003543035.1 Micromonosporaceae bacterium
CGGCGAGCAGCAGATGCTCGCGGTCGGCCGCGCTCTGATGAGCCGGCCCAAGCTGCTGCTGTTGGATGAGCCCTCGATGGGACTGGCGCCCATGCTCATCCAGCAGATTTTCAACATCATCACGGAGATCAACCAACAGGGGACGACCGTGCTGGTGGTGGAGCAGAACGCGCAGCAGGCGCTTTCCCGCGCCCATCGTGCGTATGTGCTGGAGACCGGCAACATCGTCAAGGAGGGGACAGGGGCCGAGCTGCTCCATGACCCAGCGGTGAAGGCGGCCTACCTGGGCGTCGCCTAGGAAAGCAACAGCGATCTGTCCCTCATGCGACTTCCGCCATGGGGGACAGATCGCAGCTCACGGCTCCGCAAACCGCCGCAGGTCCGGCGAGCCGAGTGTCGTACCGAGGGCATAAGCTCACCGGGTGACCGAGACTCTGCTGCTGCTTGACGGCCACTCGCTGGCATATAGGGCGTTCTTTGCGTTGCCGGTGGAAAACTTCTCCACCACCACCGGGCAGCACACCAACGCCGTGTATGGCTTCACCTCGATGCTGATCAACCAGTTGCGTGACGAGAAGCCGACGCACATCGCCGTCGCCTTCGACGTCTCGCGCAGGTCTTTCCGCACCGAGCAATACCAGGAGTACAAGGCCGGCCGCAGCGAGACTCCGACCGACTTCAAGGGCCAGGTGAGCCTGGTGCAAGAGGTCCTCGACGCGTTGCGGATCAAGCACGTTCAGGTCGAGGGCTTTGAGGCCGATGACGTGATCGCCACGCTCACCAAGCAGGCCACCGCGGCGGGCATGAAGGTGCTCATCTGCAGCGGTGACCGTGACGCCTTTCAGCTCGTCACCGATGACGTGACCCTGCTCTATCCGATCCGCGGCGTGTCCGAGCTTTCCCGGATGACGCCGGAGGCGGTGGAGGCAAAGTACGGCGTGCCACCGGCGCGCTATCGCGATCTCGCGGCGCTGGTGGGTGAGTCGAGCGACAACCTTCCCGGTGTGCCCGGGGTCGGTCCGAAGACGGCGGCCAAGTGGATCATCCAGTACAACGGGCTCGATGGTGTGGTCGCAAACGCGGATCAGATCAAGGGCAAGGCGGGCGACAGTTTCCGCGAGCACCTTGCCGGGGTGCTGCGTAATCACGAGCTCAACCGGCTGGTGGACGATGTGGTGGTGCCGCTGGAGGTGACCGAAACCCGTTGGCCGGGCTGGGATCGCGAGGCGGTGCACCGCGTTTTCGATGCGCTTGAGTTCCGGGTCCTACGCGACCGGCTGTATCAATACCTTGAGGCGACCGAGCCCGAGGCGGAGTCCGGGTTCGAAGTGGACGGTCAGCTGTTGCGCGAGCCCGGGTCGGTGGCGGCCTGGCTGGAGGCCAACAGCGCCGGCATGGTGGGCGTCGCGGTTGCGGGCAAGTTCGGCCGGGGGACCGGTGAGTTGACCGGCATCGCCCTGGCCGGGGAGCAGCGGGCGGCCTGGTTCGATCCCTCCACATTGGACAGTGTGGATGAGGCGGCTGTCGCCGCATGGCTGGGCGATGCGACCAAACCCAAGGTGCTGCACGACTCCAAGCCCGCGCTGCTCGCCTTCGCGGCGCACGGCTGGACGTTACGCGGTCTCGCCAGCGACACGGCGCTCGCGGCCTACTTGGCCCGCCCCGATCAGCGCAGCTATGACCTCGCCGATCTCGCCCTGCGTTATCTGCATCGCGAGCTGCGCACCGAGACTCCCGACACCGGGCAGCTCCCGCTCGACTTCGGCGATGGCAAGCAGGACACCGCCGCCGAGGAAGGGCTGATGCTGCGAGCCAGGGCCACCCTGGATCTGGTCGACGCGCTCGCGCAGGAGTTGGACAAGGCCGGCGAGCACGGCGGCAACCGGCTGCTCACAGAGGTCGAGTTGCCGCTGGTGGAGGTGCTCGGCGGGATGGAGCGCACCGGCATCGCCGCGGACACCGACTATCTCTCCGAGTTGGAGGCCTTCTTCGCTGCAGAGGTAAAGGCGGCGGCGCAGTCGGCTTATCAGATCGTCGGGCGCGAGTTCAATCTCGGTTCGCCCAAGCAGTTGCAGGAGATCCTCTTCGAGGAGCGCAAGCTCCCTAAGACCAAGCGGATCAAGACCGGTTACACCACCGACGCCGACTCGCTGCAGGGCCTTTTCGCGCAGACCGCCGATCCGGTGCTCGAACACCTGTTGCGCCACCGCGATGTGGCCAAGTTGAAGTCCACTGTGGACGGTCTGCTCAAGTCGGTGAGCGACGATGGCCGGATCCACACGACGTTCTTCCAGACCGTCGCGGCCACCGGGCGGCTCTCCAGTACGGATCCCAACCTGCAGAACGTGCCTATCCGCACCGAGGAGGGTAGGCGGATTCGCCGGGCCTTCATCGTGGGGGAGGGCTACGAGTCGCTGATGACCGCCGACTACAGCCAGATCGAGATGCGCATCATGGCGCACCTGTCCGAAGACGCCGGTCTGATCGAGGCCTTCTCGCTGGGCGAGGATCTGCACTCCACCATCGCCTCGAAGGTGTTCGACACCGACAAGGTCACCGCGGACCAGCGCCGCAAGATCAAGGCGATGTCGTATGGGCTGGCGTATGGCCTTTCCGCATACGGGCTCTCACAACAGCTGGGTATCTCGACCGCTGAAGCGAGCGGGCTGATGGAGGACTACTTCGCGCGCTTCGGTGGAGTGCGTGACTACCTGCACCAGGTGGTGGATCAGGCGCGGCGCGATGAGTTCACGCAGACCGTGCTGGGCCGGCGCAGGTACCTGCCGGATCTCAACAGTGACAACCGTCAGCGCCGCGAGATGGCGGAGCGGATGGCGCTCAACGCGCCGATCCAGGGTTCCGCCGCCGACATCATCAAAGTGGCGATGCTGCGCGTCGACAAAGCCTTGCGTGAAGCCAAACTTCGCTCACGGATGCTCCTTCAGGTGCACGACGAGTTGGTGTTCGAGGTCGCGCGTGGTGAGCGGGAGCAGCTCGAGCAGCTCGTCCGCGAACAGATGGGCCACGCCTACGAGCTGACGGTCGCGCTTGAAGTCTCGGTCGGCACCGGCCGCGACTGGAACGCCGCCGAGCACTAGCCACCCGGGGCGGAATTCGCAAGGGCGGTCGGCGCCGGGCGGGCCGACGCAAGCGCCGATACGGGGGTTGCGCTCCAGCACGATCGTGCTTATTGTTACGGTGGTCCAAGCAGTCGGTTCA
>DPJL01000266.1 GCA_003543035.1 Micromonosporaceae bacterium
CTTCCAAAAATCGATGCCAATTGCGCCTCCCCCAAGATTCCTCAGTATCGGCGCACAGATTACCGCAAGCACGTCGATTTGGGTTGCCGGTGCCCACCCGCTCAGGCGGCGTAGGGTTTTCCCATGGATCAGCTGGAAAACATGCCTGGTGACTGGTCGCGGGCGTTGGCCATCGCGGCGCATCCGGACGACTTGGAATACGGCGCGGCAGGCGCGATTGCGGCGTGGACCCACGAGGGCAAGGATGTGCGCTATCTGCTGGTGACCCGGGGCGAGGCGGGGATCGACACCCTCCCGCCGGAGCAGGCGGCACCTCTACGGGAGGCCGAGCAGCGGGCCGGTGCGGCCGAAGTTGGGGTGTCAGTGGTGGAATTCCTCGACCATCGCGACGGCGTGATCGAGTATGGCGTCGGTCTGCGCCGCGACATCGCCGCGGCCATTCGCCGGCATCAGCCGGAGCTCGTCATCACGGGCAACTATCACGACACCTGGCCGGGCGGCGGCTGGAATTCGCCGGACCACAAGCACACCGGCCGGGCGGTGCTCGACGCCGTGGCAGATGCCGGTAACCGCTGGATTTTCTCCGAGCTCCCCGAGGAACCATGGAGTGGCGTGAAATACGTCGCCGTGGCCGGCTCACCTATCTCGACTCACGCGATCGACGTATCGTCCACAATGGACCAGGCGGTCGCCTCATTGGAGGCACACAAGGCTTACCTTGAGGCGCTGGGTGAGCACCCGATGGCGTCAGCTCGCGATTTCCTGGAGTTCCTTGCCGACATGACTGCGCCACGATTCGGTGGGCGGCGTGCGTCGGGCTTCGAGCTGGTTCGATTCTGAGCTAATCCTGCAGCGGCAGGCACGCAGTGATGGTGGTCCCGGCGGGCCCGGTCTGGATCTCGACCGCCTCGGCTATCGAGCGGACGACCCAGAGTCCGCGCCCGCCCGGGCGGCCGGGAGTGGGCTGGTTCAGCCCCGCGTTCGCCGGGTCCGGGATCCCCGGGCCACCGTCACTAACCTCGCAGTAGAGGTTGCCCCCATCTCGCCACAGGCGCAGCCTGCCCCGCCCGCCGCCGTGCGAGATGGCGTTGACCACGAGCTCGCTGGCTATGAGCACTACCTTGTCGATCTGATTGGGTGCCGCTCGTTGACGGTTGGCGTGCGCAGCCGTCAAGGCCCGTATTCGGTAGAGGTCACCCCGGCGAAACTCTTGATCGACCACCTCTACATGATCATCCCTCACCACGTGGCGACAGTACCCAGAATCGCTGTGCCCAAACCCGAAGGTTTCCGTGTAGTTGCCCGGCTACTGTGCGAGTGGATCATTGAGCAGCTGTTGGAAGGCCAACTCGGCGGCTCCGAGCAGGGCGGCATCCGATCCGAGGGTCGGTGTGCGCAGCCGGACATGCTCGCGAGTGGCCGGCAGCGCGATGCTGTTGAGCTTGCTGCGGACCTGTGCGGCGGAGGCCAGATATACGTCGCGCAGCGTGCCGCCGAAGATGACGAGCTCCGGGTTGAATATATTGACCAGATTGGCGACCCCGAAGCCAAGCCAGTCGCCCACTTGCCGCACGGCGGAGAGGGCGACCGCGTCGCCGCGAGAGGCGCGATCGACCACCGCCAGCACCGCCTCCTGACCGAAACCCTCGCCCGAGGCGAGCTGCAACAGTGCGTGCTCCCCGATTTCGGTTTCCCAGCAGCCTCTTGAGCCGCATCCGCAGCGCTTGCCATTCGGGTTGACGACCATGTGGCCGACCTCACCGCCATAGCCACCGTGGCCGGTGACGCGTCGGCCACCAGCGATGATCCCGGCGCCGATCCCGACATCGCCGTACACATAGATCACGTTGTCGCAGCCGGCGGCCACGCCCCGGGTGTGCTCGGCCAGGGCGCAAAGATCGGCGACATTCGCGATAGCGACCTGAGGGAGCAACTCGGGCAGTCTCTCGCTCAGCATCTCGCCGATCGGCTCGTCGACTGTGCCGCCCGCGTTTGGTGCCAGCCTTACCAATCCGTCATCGCGGCGGACCATCCCGCAGACCGCGACGCCCGCCCCGACACAGCGACCCCGGCCCGGCAGGTCACGGATGAATGTCGTGATTGGACCGACGGTGCCTTCGAAGGAGCCGCGTGGCCGGGGAATGCTGCGCTGATCGAGCAGCACCCCGCCGAGCCCGACCCGGGCCACCCGAATCTGGTCCACCTCAATGCTTACCGCATAGGCGTAGATGGACTCCGACATTGCCCGCACCACAAGCGAAGGGCGCCCGGCCCGCCCGGTCTCCCGCGGCGTTTCCTCGGTGACCAGACCGGCCTCGGTCAGGTCGGCTGTCAGGGCACCGATGGTGGAGCGGTTGAGCCCGAGTTCAGTGGTGAGCTCGGCACGCGAGATCTGGCCGCGCTCATGCACAAAACGCAAGAGCGCGCCCAAATTCTGCCGCCGGATCTCCTCCTGGCTCGGTGCCCCGGCCCGCATACTTCTCCCGTTGGCCACTTCTCAGCCGCTTACATAGGCTCGCTTGCGGGACAACGCATCCACGCTCGCGGCCAACAGCAGCACTGTGCCGGTGACAACGTACTTGACGCCCGCGCTGTAGCCCATCAGACCCATGCCGTTGTCAATCACCGCCACCACGAGCCCACCGAGCACGGCGTCGAGCACCCGTCCTTTGCCACCAAAGAGACTGGTACCGCCGATGACCGCCGCACCGACCGCGTAGAGCAAAACGTTTGAGCCGCCAGTGTTCGGGTCAACCGAGTTGCCGCGGCTGGCCGCGATGATGCCACCGACCGCGGCCATCGCCGAGCAGATGACAAAAGCGGAGATGCGGATGCCGTCCACCTTGATGCCCGCGCGCCGGGCCGCTTCGCGGTTGCCGCCGACGGCGTAGAGATGCCGGCCGTAAGCGGTGCGGCGCAACAGGAAAGTGCCGATGACCAAGAAGACCGCTATGACGGGCCCCACGATCGGGACGCCCTTGAGCGAGGAGATGATGATGTTTTGGCTGCGTTCCTGGTTCAGCACGGCGACCACGACGCCTAGGAGCACGGCGAGCGAGCCGATCCGCAGCGCGACAAGGTTCCATGAATCCGCTGTCACACCTTGCTTGCGTCGCGTCAGAGTGCTCCGGACCTGTACTGCCGCATAGCCCGCAACCGCGACTGCGGCCAGCGCCCAGCCGAGAATCGGCGTCACGTTCTTGTTGGCGAGCGCGACAATCACCGGGTCATACACGGAGATGTTCTTGCCGCCCTTGACAATCAACAGCACGACACCCTGGAAGGCCAGGAATGCCGCCAGAGTAACCACAAAGGACGGAATCCCGAGCTTTGCCACCAGGAAGCCGAGCGCGAGCCCGATCACGACACCTGTCACGATTGCGGCGCTTATGCTCAGGTACCACGGAAAATGATGTTGATCCAAAGTAACCGCGAGCACAGCGGCGCAGACGCCTGAGGTGAAGCCGGCACTGAGGTCGATCTCACCGAGTAGCAGCACGAAGACCAGACCCATGGCGATGAGCGTGACCTGGGCACCCTGGGCGAAGAGGTTGGCGAAGTTGCCGGCGGTGAAGAACGACGGCCGCATGATCGAGAAGACCGTGCAGAGCACGATTAACCCGGCGACCGCCGGTAACGCGCCGAGGTTGCCCCGTCGGATGGAGGTAAGCCAAGCGTTCACTGGGTCAGCCCTTCACTGCGGCCAGACGTGATCAGCTCGACGACCTGGGCGTGCGTGATATCTGTGGTCTTGACCTGAGCCACCATCTGTCCTAAGTAGAGGGCGGCGATCTGGTCCGAGACGGCGAAGACGTCGTTCATGTTGTGCGAGATGAGAACCACAGCCAGGCCGTTGTCTGCGAGCCGGCGCACGAGCTCGAGCACCTGCGCGGTCTGCGCGACACCGAGCGCCGCGGTGGGCTCGTCGAGAATGACCAGACGGTTGTTCCACAGCACCGCTTTCGCGATGGCCACAGTCTGCCGCTGGCCGCCGGACAGGCTCGCCACCGGCTGTCGCACGCTTTTTACCGTGCGAACAGAGAGCCCGGCGAGCGTCTGCTCGGCCAGCTGCTCCATTTCCGGCTCGTTGAGCACCAAGCCCTTGGTGCGCTCGCGGCCGAGGAACATGTTCTGCACGATGTCGAGGTTGTCGCAGAGCGCCAGGTCCTGATAGACGATTTCGATGCCCAAATGCGCCGCGTCGCGCGGGCTGTGCACATGGACCTCGGCGCCGTCGACGAACATCTCGCCACTGTCGACCGGATAGATGCCGCCGACGCACTTCACCAGAGTGGACTTGCCGGCGCCGTTGTCCCCGACCAGCGCGGTCACTTCGCCCGCCCGGACGGTCATCGCGACATCGCGCAACACCTGCACGGGCCCAAAGCTTTTGTTGATCCCTCGCAGTTCGAGGAGCGGTACTTGCATTCGCTTCTATCCCTTGGGGTAAGAGCGGTGGCCCGCCGCCGGGCCACCGCTCGTCATGGGTTGTTACTTGATTCCGGCTTCGGTGCACTTCGCGGCGAACTGCGCCGTGCAGAGCTCCTCCTTGGTGACGAAGCCGTCCGCAACGACGTCCTTCACCGAGTCGAAGAAGATGGCCTTCGGATCCAGGAGCACCGACGGTACCTCCCGCTTGGACTCCGGGTCCGTGATCTTCTGGGTAACTGCCTTCTTGGTGCCCTTCGCCAGACCGATGGCCAGCTCGGCGGCCGCGTCGGCCTCCTTCTTAATGGCCTTGTAGACGGTCATGCACTGGTCGCCGGCGAGGATGTTCTGCAACCCCTGCACCGTCGCGTCCTGGCCGGTTACCGGCACCTTGCCGTTGAGGTTGTTCTTACGCAGCACGGTGATCGCGGCATTGCCCAGGCCGTCGTTGGCGGCGAGGACGCCGTCAATCTTTCCGCCGGCCGTGGTCAGCATCTGCTCGAACATGGTGCCGCCAACGGCGTTGTCCCAGCCGGGAACCGACTGATCCGGGCCCTTGGTGTACTCCTTGCTGTCGTACTTGGGCTGCAGCACGGAGTCGTAGCCCGACTTGAACAGAGTGGCGTTGTTGTCCGTGGGGGAGCCGTTGAGCTCGGCCACCACCGGGTTCTTCGCGCCCTTGGCGGTCAGGCACTTCGCGAGGCCTTCGCCCTGCAGCTTGCCGACCGCGACGTTGTCGAAGCTGACGTAGTACTCGGCTGAGCCGCCGAGCGTGAGGCGGTCGTAGTCGATAGTCGCGACGCCCTGCGCCTTCGCCTTGGTCAGCACGGCTTTACCGGTACCTGAGTCCAGGTTGACGATCATCAGAACGGTCGCGCCGTTGGTGATCATCTGGTCGGCGATGGTCTGGAAGGCGTTCTTGTCGTCCTGCGCGTTCTGGATGTCGTAGTCGACTCCCGCGGCCTTGAAAGCGGCCTCGAGGTACTTGCGGTCCGCGGTCTCCCAGCGGGCAGAGGACTTGCTGTCGGGCAGGATCACGCCGATCTTCGCCTTCTTCGGCGTGCCGGGTGTTTCAGTTTGGGTGCCGCAACCGGCCAGACCACCGATGGCCAGCAGGCCGGCGGACATGGCCAGGATCATCTTGCGCATAGTTGCTCAGATCCTTTCGAGGGAGCTTGCTTGCAAAAAGGGGTGAGGCTCTATCGGGATGTGCGACCGGTCACACAGGTTTGTTGTGAGCGACAACGTATGTGTGTCGCTCACGTTTCCGCAAGTCCTGAGTTTGTTGCCGCCGATAACAATTCAGCAACATGATCGTCACCGCGCTTACCACTGCGGGTTGATCATGAACTTAAGTTCCTGTTCGACGGCGTGTCGCTACTCCCAGCGTCTTGGTCAACTCCGAATCGAGGTCAGCTCGCGACTGAGGCAGCGATCCCGTCAAGGATGTCGTGCTCGGAGACGATGACCTGGCCGAATCCGGAGGAGCGCATGATTTCGCGCAGGATGAGTGCTCCCGCAATTATGACGTCGACCCGGCCCGGGTAGATGACCGCGATCTCGGCACGCTGCGCATGGTCCAATGTGGACAATTGGTCGGCAACCCGCTCCACGTCGGCCGTCGACAAGACGCTGTGGTGGATCCGATCCCGGTCGTATTTCGTCAGCCCGAGCGCGATGGCGCCCACCGTTGTCACCGAACCGGCGAGCCCGACGAGCCGGGCCGGGCCGGTCCCGATGTGGGACAACCCTTTCTGAACCGCCGCGCTCACATCCCTTTGCAGGGCTTCGAGCTCCGCTGCGGTAGGCGGATCGGTGTGCAGATGCCGCTCGGTCATCCGGACACAGCCGATGTCGGTGCTGATCGAATGGGTCACCGTGTCCCCGGATCCCCGGACGAATTCGGTGGACCCGCCCCCGATGTCGACCACGACGTACTCCGGCCCACTCGGCAGACCGGCAACCGCGCCCGCGAAGGAGAGCGCGGCCTCCTCCTGACCCGTGATCACCTCAGCGGGTTGCCCCAGCGTGGCAAGCACCATGTCATGAAAGTCCGGGGCGTTGGCGGCGTCACGAGTCGCGCTCGTGGCAACCATCCGGATGCGCTTGACCTGGTGCGTATCGATGAGCTCCCTGTACTCGGCGAGGGCCACTCTGGTCCGCTCGATGGCCGCCGGGTCGAGGCGGCCGGTGCGGTCCACCCCCTGACCCAGGCGGACGATCCGCATCCGCCGCTCGAGGTCTTCCCCCTCGTTGGCGATCAGGAGACGAATCGAATTCGTGCCGCAGTCGATGGCGGCTACAGGTCCCTCGGTCACCCCTTGACCATAGTGCTCTGGCAGAATCGCTGGTCCGACCTCTCGAACGCGAAGGACTCCGTGATGTACGAGCCTCCTGGGCAGTCCAGCCAGCCACCCAACCAACCGCCGCAGCCCTATCAGCCGCCGCCTTTCGAGCAGCAGCCGCAGTATCAGCAGCCGCCTCAGTTTGGGCAGCCGCCGTTCCAGCCGCCCGCGCCGCCGAAGAAGAAGAGCAAGGTTTGGCTGATCGTTGTCGGCATCATCGTGGCCTTGCTCTGCTGCTGCGGGGTGGGTGCGGTGGTCGCGTTCAACAGCAACGCGTTCGACAGCTTCAAAGAGGGCTTCACCGAGGCGATGGACAGCGACCCGACCAACGCCAAGGTGGGCGACTGCATCACCAACACGGTGAAGGAGGACGCGAGCGACGCCAAGCGGGTGGACTGTTCCAAGCCGGAGGCGAAGAACAAGGTGGTCGGGGTCGTGCCGAATGTGACCGAGGCTGAATTCGACAAGAACAATCAAACCCTCTGCGATGCCTTCCCGGACTGGGAAAACGTGCTCTGGTTCGGCAAGACCGGGGCCAAGGGCAAAGTCCTCTGTCTCGCGCCGAAAAAGTAGCGCTGAGCTGACTTAGCGAACACACGTTACGACCAGGTAACGCCAAGCTGCGGATTCTTTCAGAGGGCGTTAGGGTGTCTCGGTCTTCGTGATCCCCACGTAGGACTTTCCACCCGCCCCGTGGTTCACGCGAGACGGGACACCCCTCACGGAGGAATGCAAGTGAGCGAGCAGGTAGGAACCCCGGCCGCGCCGGAGAGCGCCCCTGAGCCGTCGAAGGCCAAGCAGGCCGGCAAGAGCATCGGCAAGCGCATTCTCGGCTACATCGTGGTGCTGGTCGTTGTCGGCGGCGCTGGCCTTGCGTGGAAGTACTTCAGCGGCGATGTGAGCACCGCCAAGGTTGGCGACTGCATCACCGAGACGGTGAAGGCCGATGCGAGCGACGCCAAGGTGGTCGACTGCACCAAGCCGGAGGCCAAGAACAAGGTCGTCGGCATTGTGCCGAGCGTCAGCGAGGCTGACTTCGACGCCAAGAACCAGACCCTTTGTGACGCGTACCCCACCTGGGAGAACGTGATTTGGCTGGGCAAGAAGGGCGGCAAGGGCGACGCCTGGTGCCTGGAGCCCATCAAGAAGTAGCTCACACGCGGCGGCGGGGCGAACTTTGCGACAAGAAGTCGTAACGTTCGCCACGCCGCCTTTGTCTTCCCCGATCCGGGTCAATGTGGTTGGCTACCCGGAACGCCAACACTGTGCGACCAGCCAATGTCGACTGACCGCGAGGAGGACGGGCCGTGGGTGAGCTCGTAAGTTATGCCAGCAACGGTGGGACGAGCGAGGGTTACCTGGCTCTGCCCAGCAGCGGCAGCGGTCGCGCGGTGATTGTGATCCAGGAGTGGTGGGGTCTCGTCCCGCATATCAAGAGTGTGGTCGACCGCTTCGCCGAGGCCGGGTTCGTGGCCCTCGCGCCGGATCTGTTCCACGGCCTGCATACCGCTGAGCCCGATGAGGCCAACCGGCTGATGATGGGGCTGGCGATGGATCAGGCGGCCAAGGACATCGCGGGTGCGGCCGAGTACCTCGCGCAGCGGCCGGAAGCCGAGGAGAGCAAGGGCAAGGTCGGCGTGGTGGGCTTCTGCATGGGCGGCAGTCTTGCGCTCTGGTCCGGCACGTTCAGCCCGCGCATCACCACCGCGGTCGGCTTCTATCCGGCGATCCCGTGGGAGAAGATGTCGCCGACCTGGGCCAACTATGATGGCAAGGTCGCGATGCTGCACTGCTCCGAGGAGGACGGCACGTCCAACGCGCCCGGCATCCAGGTCGCGATGAATGCCATCGCCGATGCGGGCGGCAAGTGCATCGTGCACGACTATCCCGGTACTCATCACGCCTTCTTCAATGACGACCGGCCCGAGGTCTATGACGAGGCCGCCAGCAAGAGTGCCTGGGCTCGCACGCTGGATGTGCTACGAACGACGTTGTGAGTGAGCTGGCCCAGCTCGACAAAGAGGTTTCCGAGTGCCGCGCATGCCCGCGCCTGGTTGCCTGGCGGGAGCAGGTGGCGCTGGAGAAGCGTGCCTCCTTCCGGGACGAGGTCTATTGGGGCAGACCGGTTCCCGGCTTCGGTGAGGCCGATGCACGCATCCTGATCCTCGGGCTGGCTCCGGCAGCGCATGGCGGAAACAGGACCGGGCGCATCTTCACCGGTGACCGCAGCGGCGATGTGCTATTCGCCGCGCTGCACCGAGCCGGCTTGGCGAATCAGCCCACCAGTGTGTCCAAAGACGACGGTCTGCGGTTGCACGACGTGCGCATTGCCGCGGCGGTACGCTGCGCTCCGCCTGATAACAAACCGACTCCGCAGGAGCGCGCCACCTGTGCGCCGTGGCTGCTGCGTGAGGTGGAGCTGATCAAACCCACGCTGCAGGTCGTGGTCGCGCTGGGCGCATTTGCCTGGGCCACATGGTGGCCAATATTTTCCGGGGTGTACCGGGTGAAGCCACCCGTGCCCAGACCTGCCTTCGGCCACGGTGCGTTGTGGCGTGGCGATGGTGTCCCGGCCCTGCTCGGGTCCTATCACGTCAGTCAGCAGAACACCTTCACCGGGAAGCTGACGCCCGCCATGCTCGACGACATCTTCCGCCAGGCGAAGCAGCTCTTGCATTAGCTTACGCACAGATTTGCATTACAAAATCTAACTCTTGCGGTTTCAGGGAAGTTACTTCTATCGTTACGGCGTCGGTTCCGCTCGCTGACAGACACCGGAGATCCGCCCGGGTTCCGGTCCACCCTGTACCGAGAGGAAGCCATGTCCATTCGCCATGGGACAAAGCTTGCCGCCCTCGCCGCGACGCTTCTTGTTTCCGCCGGGTTGATCGTTCCGGCGCAGGCCGCGGGTGGCCCAAACTTGGCCACCGGCAGACCTGCCGCGGCAAGCAGCTCGAACGGCCCATATGTAGCCGGCAATCTCAACGACGGCAATCAGGCCAGCTATTGGGAGAGTGCCAACAACGCCTTCCCGCAGTGGGCCCAGATCGATTTGGGCAGCAGCACCAGCATTGATCAAGTCGTGCTCAAACTCCCAGCCGGTTGGGGGAGCAGGTCGCAGACCCTCTCGGTCCAGGGAAGCCTTGATGGGACAGGATTCTCGACCATCCTTGGGTCGGCTTCGCACACCTTCAACCCCACCGCGACGATAAACTTCCCTGCCACCAACACCCGGTTCGTGCGGGTGAACATCACCGCCAACACCGGCTGGACCGCCGCGCAGATCTCCGAATTCGAGATCTACGGCACCTCGGCCTCCTCCGCCAACCTGGCGCTGGGCAAGGCCATGTCGTCGAGCAGCGCGGTCGGCGGCTTCCCGGCGAGCAACGCGAACGACGCCAACCAGGGCAGCTACTGGGAGAGCACCAACAACGCCTTCCCGCAATGGATTCAGGTCGACCTGGGTGCGTCGGTGCAAGTCAACCGGCTGATCCTGAAGTTGCCGGCGGGCTGGGGTGCCCGGACGCAAACCCTTGCGGTCCAAGGAAGTGTGAACGGCTCGACGTTCACCGACATTGTCGCTTCCGCGGGCTACAACTTCGCTCCCACGGCCACGATTAACTTCAACACCACCACGACTCGGTATGTCAGGCTGCACATCACGGCCAACACGGGCTGGCCGGCCGGGCAGATCTCCGAGTTCGAGGTCTACGGGCCTACCACGGGTGACACCCAACCCCCGACCGCGCCAACGAATTTGGCCTACACACAGCCGGCGAGCGGGCAGATCCGGTTGACCTGGAACGCCTCCACCGACAACGTCGGTGTTACCGGTTACGACATCTACGCCAACAACGTGTTGCGCACGAGTGTGGCGGGCAACGTGCTCACCTACACCGACAGTCAGCCTGACACGGCAACGGTTTCGTACTTCGTGCGGGCCAAGGATGCGGCCGGCAACCAGTCCGGCAACAGCAACACGGTGACTCGCACCGGTGCGCCCGGCGACACCCAACCACCAACGGCGCCAACGAATTTGGCCTACACCCAGCCGGCGAGCGGGCAGATCCGGTTGACCTGGAACGCCTCCTCGGACAACGTCGGCGTGACCGGCTATGACATTTACGCCAACGGCGCCCTGCGGGCGAGCGTGGGCGGGACCGTGCTGACCTACACCGACAACCAGCCCGACACGGTAACGGTTTCGTACTACGTCAAGGCCAAGGATGCGGCGAACAACCAGTCGGCCAACAGCAACACGGTCACTCGCAACGGCACCAACCCTGGCGGCACGAACCTGGCCGTCGGCAAGACCATCATCGCCTCGGGCCACGTGCACACCTTCGTTGCGACCAACGCCAACGACGACAGCGTGACCACCTATTGGGAGGCGAATTCGGGGGCGTTCCCGAACACGCTGACCGTCCAGCTGGGCTCGAACGCCGTGGTCAATTCGATCGTGCTCAAGCTCAACCCGGACGCATCCTGGGGACCCCGGACGCAGAACATCCAGGTGCTCGGCCGCGAGCAGAGTGCGGGATCGTTCAGCAACCTTTCCGCCGCAGCGGGCCGGGACTTCAATCCGGCCTCCGGCAACACGGTGACGATTCCGGTCACCGGCACCGTCGCGGACGTGCGGCTGGTCATCAACTCCAACACCGGTGCACCCGGTGGCCAGGTGGCCGAGTTCCAGGTGATCGGAACCCCGGCACCCAACCCGGATCTCACCGTGACCGGGATGTCGTTCACGCCGGCTTCGCCGGTGGAGACCGACGCGATCACGTTGAGCGCAACGGTTCGCAACGCGGGGACGCTCGCCTCGGGCGCCACCACCGTTGGCCTCTACCTCGGCACGACTCTCGTTGGCTCGCCTAGCGTTGGTGGGCTGGCGGCCGGGGCGTCCACGACGGTCTCGCTCAACATCGGCTCTCGCAATGCGGGCACGTATCCGTTGAGCGCCAAGGTCGACGAGCAGAACAACGTGATCGAACAGAACGAGACGAACAACTCGTTCAGCAACCCGACCCCGCTCGTGGTCAATCCGGTGCAGAGCTCCGACCTGATCGCCTCGCCGGTCAGCTGGACGCCGAGCAACCCGACCGCCGGCAGCGCGGTGAACTTCACCGTGGCCATCAAGAACCAGGGCACGATCGCCTCGGCGAGCGGCGCCCACGGCATCACGCTCACGGTTCGCAATGAGGCCGGGACGGTCATTCAAACACTGACCGGTTCGCACAGTGGTGTTATCGCGGCCGGGGCTACCACGAGCCCAGTCGGCCTTGGCTCATGGACGGCCGCCAACGGCCGGTACACGATCCGGGTGGTGCTCGCCGATGACGCGAACGAGGTTCCCATCAAGCGCGCCAACAACACCAGTGAAACATCGCTGTTCGTCGGCCGTGGCGCGAACATGCCTTACGACATGTACGAGGCCGAGGACGGCACGACCGGTGGTGGCGCGACAGTGCTCAGTCCAAATCGGACCATCGGCGACCTCGCCGGAGAGGCATCCGGCCGTCGCGCGGTCACACTCGGCAGCACCGGCTCCTTCGTCCAATGGACAACCAAGGCCGACACCAACACCTTCGTCACCCGGTTCTCCATCCCGGACTCGGCGGGCGGTGGCGGCACGACGTCGACCCTGAACATCTACGTCAACGGCACCTTCCACAAGGCCATCACGCTGAACTCAAGGTACGCATGGCTTTACGGCGCCGAGGCGGGCCCGGGTAACTCTCCGGGCGCGGGCGGGCCGCGGCACCTCTACGACGAAGCCAACGTCATGTTGAACTCGA
>DPJL01000131.1:0-18549 GCA_003543035.1 Micromonosporaceae bacterium
GCGGCGCGGCACTACTGCGCCGCGCCGCCGTCAGACGACCACTTTCCCGCCATCGCGGGCGGGACGGCTACTAGTCGGAGTCGCCCAGGCGGTGCTTGCGCCTGCGGTATTTCTCCCAGAGTTCCAGCGGCACGAACACCAGCGTGATGATGGCCGCGCCGACAACAGCCCAGAGAATCACCTGGCTCGGCGGCAGGTGGTCCACGCCGAGGCTCGCTTTCCAGGTCGGGTTCAGCCCGAGCAGCGGGAAGCCCTCCCAGAACACGAACCACAGCAGCGGGCCGAGTCCCATGGCGACGCCATAGGCCGTGAAGTGACCAGCCTTGGAGAAGAAGATGCCGAAGACAAACGCCAGAATCAGATAGAGGATGACCGCTACCTTCTGGCCCGGTTCCGCCGGCACTCGACCTGTGAGGAATCCCCACCCGGCTTCGGCGGCGTCGATAGCCTGTCTCCAGTACACGGCAAGCAAAATAATGGCTGCGACGATGACCGCTGCGATCAGCAGACCGCGCATGATCTTCGTGCCACCACCTTCACCTTCGGCCACGGGGACCTCCAAAATCATTGTCGAGGGGGTAAAGCGCATCGATCATTGCACTACCGCTCCCGGCGGTCGACACCCAAGCGGGTTTTTTACGGAACGAGATGGATGCGGATCATTGTCGCCGCGGCGAGCGCGTCGACCAGCACCGCGTGCCTCGGCTCAGGAACTTCCAAAAGTCGTTCGTGCCTAAGGGAAATCAGCGATACCAGGCGCGGATCGGCCAGGATGGCGTCGACAGTCGCCCGGTCGCCGCCGCATACCAGTGCGTCCAATGACGTCGCCGCAGGTAGTAGTACCCGGGCCGCGATGTCGGCGGCCTCTTTGACCCCGGCCGCGGCCTGATTGCCCCGGCGCCGCGCATAGCGCTGTTGGGACCAGCCGCCCGCGGCGGTGCGTCCCTGCACGTAGAAACGCTCCACCTTGGACGCCGCGAACTCGTCGCCGTCGGCCACACCGACCGCAACCGCACCTCGCCGGGCCAGCAGCAGGCCGAGCTTTCGCGGCACCTTCAGCGCGGCGAGGAACTCGTCGATGGTCTGCACCGCGGGCATGCCGGGTGGCGGCACCAACGTGGCCGTGTCGCCGTTGGCGGCCGACAGGAGCAGCCCGGTCTCGATCGCGCCGTCATGGCGCTGGTAGAAGCCGTCGAGCCAGCCGGCCAGCCGGTGCGGCGAGATCTCCGCCCAGCGGCCTCCCCCGGCGGCCGGTTGAACTTTCATGCTATGGCCTCGTGCCTTCGGCCATCACCTTCGGCGAACGCATGAACGAATCCCAATCTCATGATGAGCTCCCTGCGCTCGTTCAAACCAGAGCGGTCAGGGCAGCGTCCACATCGGACTCCGTGGTGTAGACATGGAACGAGGCACGCACCCGGCCGTTGCGCACGGCCGCCCTGATCCCCGCGGCGTCCAGCTTCTCTTCGGCACCGGGGACATTTACGGTGACGATCGCGCTGTCGCCGGGTGGCTGGCCGAGCCCGGTCAGGAAGCGGTTGGCCAGACCGAGGTTGTGGTCATGGATGGCCTGCACGCCGATCTGCTCGATGACGGCCATCGCCGGATCGGTGCCGATCCACGGGTGCCAGGCCGGCGACAGGTCGAACGCTCGTGCGTCCTCTGCCAGCCGCAACGGCATGCCGTAGTACGAGTCGTGGACCTCCGCGCCCGCGAACCAGCCGGCCGCGACCGGGCGCAGCAGCTGCCTGATCGCAGGGGAGAGATAGCAGAAACCGGTGCCACGTGGACCCATCAGCCACTTGTAAGCGCCCACGACCACCACATCGGCGAGCGAGCCGTCAAACGGCAGCCAGCCGCAGGCCTGCGTGGCATCCACCACAATCCATGCTCCGGCGGCCCGGGCGGCTTCGACGATGGCGGGATAGTCGGCGACCTCCCCGGTGGCCGACTGGACCAGCGCGAACGCCACCACGTCCACGCTCGGGTCGATGTGGTCGGCGAGCTTGGCGACAGGTGCCGTCCGCACGGTCACTCCGCGATCGGCATGGACCGCCCAGGGGAAGACATTGGAGGTGAATTCGATGTCGGGCAACAACACTGTGGCACCATTCGGTACCCCGGCAGCGACCGGTGCGAGCATCTGCGAAACCTGCGCGCCCACCGAGACATCAGCTTCCGGAACACCAATCATTCGCGAGTACCGGCTCCGAGCCGACGAAACCGACGCCCCCCACTGTTCCCAGCTGCCGACCCCGGCTCGCCACTCGGCCAGGGCTTTCTGCAGGGCCTCCCAGGCCGGCTCGGGCGGAAGCCCATAGCTCGCCGTGTTCAACCATCCCGGCTGGGGCCTCCACAGCTGCTGCGCCTTGCTGATCTCCATATCGCCGAGTATGGCAGGCTGAAGCCGTGACCTCGGCAGCCAATCTCGACGTCGTGGACCTCTTGTGCAAGGAAGCCGACGCGGAGCGGGCTGTTGCCATGGCCGCCTATATGCGCGACCAGTTTCCGTTCCTGGGCATCCCGAGCCCACGGCTCAAGGCACTGGTCCGCAGCGCTGCCTTCCCAAAGCCCACCGAGGCATCACTTCGCGCGCAGGTGATGGAGCTGTGGGAGCTTCCAGAGCGCGAGTTCCAATACGTGGCTCTGACTCAGCTGCGCGAGCATGCCAACCTCTGCGGCCCCGGCTTCATCGACGTGACGCGGCATCTCGTCGTCACCAAGTCGTGGTGGGACACCGTCGACGAGCTGGCCGCCCACGTGGTCGGGGTGTTGGTGCAGAACCATCCACAGCTCGTCGCCACGATGGACCACTGGATTGACGACGAGAACATGTGGCTCGCGCGCACAGCGATCCTGCACCAGAACCGCTATAAGACTCTTACGGATTCGGAGCGGCTTTTCCGGTACTGCGAAAAGCAAATGGCTCATAAGGACTTCTTCATTCGCAAAGCCATCGGCTGGGCACTGCGCGAATACGCCTACACCGACCCGGAGGCCGTGCGTGCCTTCGTTCGGGCGAACGAAGGCACGCTTTCCGGACTGTCCAAACGCGAGGCTCTCAAGAACCTCTAGCTCACATCCGATGCCAGCTGTGCCAACTCGCGCAACAGATCGATCGCTGCGGCGCGGTTGGGAATCGTCGCGGGCAGAGTTTTCTCGGCCTCGTCAACGAGCTCGGTCTTGATACGGCGCAACACTTCCGCGCGGGTTTCCGGCGAAAGGTCGTCGAGCCCGAGCCAGCCGATGTTGTCCTCGATGATCTCACGCATGCTGGCGACGGCGGTGCTGTCGCTGAGGTCCTTGGCCAGGGTCTCGACCGTCCAGTCGAACAGCCAGCCCGCGGCCGACCAGCGCTTGTCGGGGGTAACCGCGATGGTTCCAGACATTAGTTGCCTACCAGGAATGCTCGTGGGCCGAGGCCGTTGTCGGTGATGAACTTCTGTACCTTAGCGATCTGATCCGGGGTGAACTTCGAGACGTCCACCGGGACATAGTCCGCCTTGGCCAGGTGATCGACGATTTTAGTCTGCAGATGCGGCCATTGCTGGTCGAAGTGCTTGGCCGGGAAGTTGCCCACGGCGTCATAGGTCTTGCCGGTGGCGTTGTCCACCCAGTCCACCTTGGGATCGGCGGAGCGGGAGAGGTTGGCCCCGGTGGCGTCCTCGACCCGGATGGCGGTCTCGGCCTCGCCCGGCCGGAACTTACCGGTCGCCGGATCCATCCCGAGCTCTTTCTTGTGCGCCTCTTTCGCAGCCTCAGCGGCCTTCTCCGCTTCGCGAGCCTTCTCCGCATCCCGAGCTGCCTCAGCCGCCTTTTCCGCGTCCCGGGCTGCCTCAGCTGCCTTCTCGGCGTCACGTGCCGCGTCGACCGCGTCCGCGGCCTTGTCCACGCCACGCCCTACGTCCGCAATGTCATCGGCGGCCCGGGAAATCTTGGAGATCGCCGCCAACGCGGTGAGGCCACCGAGCACCGGCACGACGCCGAGAAGCCTTTCCCACCAGGCCAACTCCTGACCGGTGATCAGATCCTTGCCGGTGATCGCCTCGATGATGCCCTTGACCGTGCCGACCACCGGCACAAAGTCGAGGGCCATGCTCAGCAGCACGCCGAAAAGCACCGACAGGCCAACCAGTGCGGCCAATGCCGCCCGGGCGGTGTAGTAGCAGTCGGACATGCTGCCGCAGTTGTCCGCGCCCGCAATCCCGGGCAGGAAAAGCACCCCGAACGCGGCTCCCGCCACGGCACCGGTGATGATGCGCATCGTCAGCCTCATTTCGGCTCCTCCCCGCGGTTGTGCGGGCTCAGCAGCGTCATCAGCACCGCTGCCACCACGGCCAGCAGCAGGAATGGGAAGAAGCTCGGCTGATCCCGGAAGAGCGGGACGATGATGGCGCCCACGATGTAGACCGGGACCATCACCACGATCAGCCGGACGATCCGTGGGATCTTCGCCATGAACCTTGCATAGGCACCAAGGTTCAACGGCAGCAACGGACTCGTGAGCACCTGCGCGAAGAGGAGCACCCCGAAGGTCAGCCACGCCTGCCAGAAAGCGGCGTATAGACCTGATAGGAGTGCCGTGAGGATCGCCGCGCGCAGGAAAAGCCTTACCAGCAAAGGCATCCGGCTCATCAAAGGCCGCACCGGCTCATCGGTTTGGAAGCGGTCTTCGAGCTGACTCATCCTGTCCGGCTTCGAATCCGGCCCGATCGGGTTGGCCAGGGACAGCTGCACGAAGGCTCGCCCGACCGTGGCGAGCACGGCGAGGATGACGATCCAAACGCCGTTCTCCTGGGTCGTGGACATCGCGATCACCGTCGGCCGGGCATCCGCCCAGACGAACACCGGCCGTACCAGGAGCGGAGCCGACTGAGTCCAGACCCAGACCAGCAAACCGCTGATCAGCACCAGCGCGCCGAGCCCGACCAGCGCCCGGACAGCTCGCGGCACCGACGCCGGCAACCTGAACTCGGCCGCGAACGACTTCGCCGCGATCGGCACCCCCACCGCCAGCATCGCGAAGAGTGCGTACGTCAGGAACATCGAGCCGTACTGCGCCGGTATGTCCAGCAGATCCGAGTTGCCAAACCGGTCCCACTGCGGATGCTCGCCCAACAGCAGATCGCCGAGCACAAAGCCGAGGGTGAGATAGAGGCCAAGGGCACCGCTGAGTGCGCCGACCACGGCGATCAGCAGCAGCACCCACAACGCCTCGGTGAAGACGTAGTCGAAGCCGGGATGGAAAACGCCGATGATGAGGCCGAGCACGAACACGAGGACTGGGGCGAGCAGGCCCACTATCGGGCGGATCGCCAGGTACAGGCCATCGACGGCCGACACCGCAAGACCGGCTGAGAATCGCCTCAGGGCCAGCGGAACGCCGACCCAGATGCCCTCAGCCGCTCGTGACAGTGGGTCGTTCGGCGTCTGTGGAAGAGGGGTTGCGGTCATCTTCTCCCCATCTGGAGCTTCCGAGTAGGGATTTGGCCAGCCAGCCGAGCACGGTGCCGTAGGCCACGTGACCGGTGATGCTGACGGAGAGGAATTCGTCGAGGGCCTTGAGGCCCAGCCATCCCGGATAGACGGAGACCATGAAGGTCTCGAGCACAAACGCCCAAACCACACCGGCCCAGATGCCCTTGCGTCCAAACGCGACAGTGAAGGCGATGCCGAAGGCTACGCCGTTAACGAGGTGAAAACCGGTACCCAGCAAAAAGATTGCCGTGGACGACTGCTCGGTTTCGGCGAGTGCGAGCCCGAAGAGCCGCCACGCCTCGAACGGGCGCAGTTTGAGCCCGGCGAATTCCACCAATGCGATGCGCACCGCATCGTAGGCGACAGTGGCTACGAATCCGGCGACGGCTCCGACGGCAATCCGCCGCTTGAGCCAGCTGCGTCGATCAGGTGAGAGTCGGCGCAGGACCACTACGAGCACGCCTGCCGCGCCCAGGCCAAGCGCCACAAAGGTCCACCGCAGCGATACCCCGGCAAGTATGTATACGAGCAGGGCAGCACCACTGGCCAGAAACACCGCGGCGACAAGCCGTTCCGCCTTCACGCGAACACGCTATTGATCAATATCGCGCGGCGAAACCTTATGTCAGCTAGACGACAGGAGCGCCAGCAAACGGTGTCCATCCAGGACGGTCCAGTCGGCGGCCGGATCGGGCTCGGGCGCCATCAGGATCGCTCCGGCCGCCCCTGCGCGCCTGGCACACTCGATGTCCTTGCTCACCTGATCGCCGACCATCCAGCAGGCCGAAACCGGCACATCGAGGTCGCGGGCGGCGGCCCGGATCATCTCCGGGTGCGGCTTGCGCACGCCAATCTCGTCGCTGTAAATCTGCGCCGCGAATGCACCGGCCAACCCTAGGTTGTCCAACGCCTCCCGATGGGCCTGTCCGCACATTGTGTTGCTTACCACCGCCACCGGCAGGCCTCGGCCCAGCGTGTAATCGAGCAGGTCGGCCATCCCCGGCACGACCCTCCAACTTGGACGGTAGGTCCATCGGAAGCTCAGCTCGGCGGCGCGAGCCAGCACCGCCTCCCGGGCATCCTCGGGCCAGAGATCGGCGACCAGCTCGCCCCACAACCGGGCGTGAGAAAGCTCGGGGTACTCCTCGGAGTTGTCCCGCAACTCGTCCCGCAGTTTGTCCGCCCGCCTGAGCTCAGCCAAGATCTCGTCCTCGGTCAGCGTCCCCTTGATCAATCGGTGCACTTCACGGACCAGGCCGGGCATCACCTCATCGGCGAAGTCGCGGGGCGAATCCACGATCACGCCACCAAAATCCAACAACAGGGCGCGTGGGGAAGGGAGCACAGTGACACCTTATAGCTCTTATCGGCCCACTTCCCCAGTTGATCATTCCTTTCGTGTGGTCAACCACTGACGATCACGTAGAGGGCGAGCGCGGCGATCATCAAAGATGATGCCAACGCCGTACCCAATCGACCCCGACGGCTTGTGAGAGTTCGCCCGACCAAAGCTCCCCCGCCGGCCAGCAACAATTGCCAACTGGCCGAGGCGAAGAAGACCGCGGTCACCCAAACAGCTCCCTGTGCGCCACTGAAGTTGCCCGAGCTCTGCCAGCCAAGGACCAACGCTCCAAAGTAGAGGATGGTGGCCGGGTTGAGCATAGTCAGCGCCAGCAGGGCGAGGAAGGCTCGCCATGGTGTGGTCAGGCCGGCGACCTCGCGGGCCCGCGCCGGATCGCGATAGTGCCGGACCGCCGCCCAAGTCGTGCGGACGGCCAGAAAAAGCAGGACCGCGACAGCGATCCAGCGCAGCGGAGTCGAAATGGGCTCGATCCAGCGAGCCAGCGATGCCCCGCCGAGGACGGCCACCAAGGCGTAGATCCCGTCAGCTGCGGCGACGCCAAGCGCTGCCGCAGCCGCGATCTGCCACCCAACCCGGGCGCCAAGGCTGACGAGAAGCGCTCCGATCGCGCCAAGCGGAATGGCGACGCCATAACCGGCGATCAGTCCGGCGATCAATGCGCGGCTCATGACTGAGCCGGCTTCACCATTCCCTTCGGCTCCAACAGCTGCTGTCGCGCAACGCCCGTCGCCGCAGTGTACAGAGGCGTCAACCGCAGGCGGGAAGATCTCATAGCCGCACCCTAACCAGCGAGGTCAGGCTCCGCTAACGATTTTGTGGCGGATCCAGACGTTCGGCTCGACGTAGACCGCGTAGTCGTGGTCGACGTCGACCAGCACCGGTGTCAGCGCCTTAGGCACATAGACCTTGCCGCTGGTGTCGAAGGGCAGCCCGGTCCATTCGCGCCACTCGGCCAGCGTGCCCGGGATGACCATCGAACGCGGCGCCACCTTGTCGATCCGGCCGCCCGCCCGCACATGCACGCGAAGCCAAGGGTCCACCGGCAACCCATCCTCGCGGACCTGGAAGGCATATTCGCTCATCGGAAGATCAAGATCTGACTTGCCATTTGGGCGTACCGGGGCGACAAGCTCGCTGAACCCTAAGCGCGCCGCGTTGTCCCTCATCGCCTGCAGAATGGTGCCGGACAGTCCCTTGCTCAGCAGATCGGGACGGATCACGATCTCGATTGCCGAGACTGTGTTCGGCTCCACCCCGGCGAGGCGGGTTCGCATGGCCCGCCGGATCGCCCCGTCCCAACCATCGTCCGGCAGCTCATCGTCGGGCAGGAAGAATGGCACCGAAAGCGCCTGGGCCACCACCTCCCCGGCATCGTTCTGGCACACCAGGATGTAGTCGGCGAAGTGGTCCAAGAGCGCGTAGTACATGTTGCCGATCGGGTCATGCCGCATGAACTCGGGCCATGGGTTCTCCATGTCCGACAGGGCGTCCATCAGATCGGGGCGGTCCGCGAGCACAGTGATTTTGAGGTCCACTCCGCCATCCTGCCGTCAGGTCGGACTCCGCGGCCACCCCATACGCCGCAACTCCACAGGAGTTGCGGTTATCACGGGTGCGAAAACGGCAACTCCTGTGGAGTTGTCCCTAGACGTTGAATCCAAGCGAGCGCAATTGGTCGCGGCCCTCTTCGGTGATCTTGTCCGGGCCCCACGGCGGGATCCACACCCAGTTGATCCGGAAGTCGGAGACGAGTCCACCACCGGGCCCGCTGGTCAGGGCCGCCCGGGTCTGCTCCTCGATCACATCGGTCAGCGGGCACGCGGCCGACGTTAGCGTCATGTCCAGCGTGGCCACGTTTTCCTCGTCGATGTGCACCCCGTAGACCAGGCCCAGGTCGACGACGTTGATCCCGAGCTCCGGGTCGACGACGTCCTTCATCGCCTCGGTCACGTCATCCTGTGTCGCTTTTTGAACTTCGGTACTCATGACCCCTCCACCCGGGCGACGGCGTCTTTGAGCGCCATCCACGAAAGCAGCGCACATTTGACCCGCGCTGGATATTTGGCCACCCCGGCGAAAGCCACCGCGTCGCCGAGCACATCTTCGTCCGGCACGATCTGGCCCTTGCCGAGCATCAATTCCACGAAGGACGCGTGCACTTTGAAAGCATCCTCCACCGTGCGGCCGATCAGCAGCTCGTGCACCACGCTGGCCGAGGCCTGACTGATAGAACAGCCGTGCCCCTCGTAGGAGATGTCGATCAGCTTGTCGCCCTCCAGCTGCACCCGCAAAGTCACCTCGTCCCCGCACGTCGGATTGACGTGGTGGACCTCCGCCGCGAACGGCTCACGCAGCCCCCGCCCCTGCGGGTGCTTGTAATGATCCAGGATGATCTCCTGGTAAAGCTGGTCGAGCTGCATCGCTAACTGAACATCCTCTTCGCCTGATCGAGGCCGCGCACCAGCGCGTCGATCTCCTCCGTGGTCGTGTACAGGTAGAACGAGGCCCTGGTGAGCGCCGGGACACCGTAGCGGTCGCAGATCGGCTTGGCGCAATGGTGGCCGACCCGCACCTGAACCCCGAGCGAATCCAGCACCTGACCGACATCGTGCGGGTGGATCTCGTCGAGCGTAAAGGAGAGGGTGGCCCCGCGGCCGACCGGCACCTTCGGCCCGTAGAGCGTCAGACCCTCCACAGTGGACAGTGCGTCCAGCGCGTAGGCAGTCAGCTCCTTCTCATGCCACGCAATGGCTTGCATGCCGATCGAGTTCAAGTAGTCGATTGCCGCGCCCAGCCCGACCGCCTGAGCGATCGGCGGGGTGCCCGCCTCGAACCGGGCCGGCGGAGCCGCATAGGTCGAGCCGGTCATCTTCACCGTCTCGATCATCGAGCCGCCGCCCATGAACGGCGGCATCTCGGCGAGCAGCTCGCCACGACCCCACAACACCCCGATTCCGGTGGGGCCCAACATCTTGTGCCCGGTGAAGACGATGAAATCGACATCGAAGTCCACCACGTCGAAGCCACGGTGCGGCACGGTCTGCGAGCAGTCGAGCATCAGCAGCGCACCCACCTCCCTGACCCGGGCGGTGATCCGCGCCGTCGCGTTGACCGTGCCGAGCACGTTGGAGGTGTGCACGAGCGAGACCAGCTTGGTGCGCTCGGTGATGAGCTCGTCCAAATTGGACTCATCCAGCCGCCCAGTGTCGGTGATGCCGAACCACTTCAGCGTCGCACCCGTGCGCTCACAGAGCATCTGCCACGGCACGATGTTGGAGTGGTGCTCCATCTCCGAGATGACGATCTCGTCGCCCGGCTTCAGCTTGGTACTAAAGGAATTCGCCACCAGGTTGATCGCCTCGGTGGCGTTCTTGGTGAAGACGATCTCGTTCGCGCTGGGTGCGTTGATGAACTGGGCCACCTTTACCCGGGCGCCCTCATAGGCCTCGGTTGCCTCGGTTCCCAAGGCGTGCACCGAACGGGCGACGTTGGCGTTGTGGTAGGCGTAGTGCACCGCCATCGCCTCGATCACCTGTTGCGGCTTCTGTGAGGTGTTGGCGCTGTCCAGGTAGACCAGCTTCTCGCCGTAGACCTCCCGGCCCAGGATCGGGAAGTCCGCTCGGACCCGATCCACGTCGAAACGCGGCGCGTCGCCGTATTGCGGCATGCCCTCCGGGATGGTCACGGTTGTCATCTCAGGCTCCCTGCACCGCTGCGTATCTCTCGTAGCCCTCGGCTTCGAGCTTGTCCGCGAGCTCCGGGCCGCCTTCTTCGACGATGCGCCCGGCCACAAAGACGTGCACGAAATCCGGCTTGATGTAGCGCAGAATCCGCGTGTAGTGGGTGATCAGCAGGACACCGATGTCGGTGTTCTCGTGCACCCGGTTGACTCCCTCGCTAACCACGCGAAGGGCGTCAACGTCCAAACCTGAATCGGTCTCGTCGAGGATCGCGATCTTCGGCTTGAGCAGCTCCAGCTGCACGATCTCGTGCCGCTTCTTCTCCCCGCCGGAAAAGCCCTCGTTCACGTTGCGTTGTGCCATGGCGGGGTCCATGCCCATCTTCTCCATGGCGCCCTTGAGCTCGCCGCCCCAGGTGCGCAGCTTCGGAGCTTCGCCGTCGATCGCGGTCTTCGCGGTGCGCAGGAAGTTGGCCACGGACACGCCGGGAACCTCGACCGGGTACTGCATTGCCAGGAACAGGCCGGCGCGTGCCCGCTGGTCCACGGTCATCGCGAGGACATCCTGACCGTCGAGAGTCACTGTGCCAGAAGTGATCTGGTACCGGGGATGCCCGGCGATCGAGTAGGCCAGGGTCGACTTGCCGGAGCCGTTCGGGCCCATGATCGCGTGGGTCTCCCCTGCACGCACAGTCAGGGTCACCCCGTCCAGGATCGGCTTGAGCTGACCCTCTGGCAGCTTGACGGAGACGTGAAGGTCACGGATCTCAAGGACACTCATTACTTAGCTCCATTTACATCGACGTATATTTCGCCGTCACGGGTTTCCACTGGATAGACAGGGACGGGCTCGGTCGCGGGCAGGCCGGTCGGCTGGCCGGTGCGCAGGTCGAAGCGCGAGCCGTGCAGCCAGCACTCGAGCGTGCATCCGTCCACTTCGCCCTCGGAGAGGGCCACGGCCGCGTGTGAGCACTCGTCGTAGATCGCGTAGAACTGGTCGTCCTCGGCGTGCACCAGAGCGAGCGGGACACCGCCGACCTCCACCGCCAGGGTCGCGCCCTTTGGGATGTCGTCCACCGAGGCCACCTTCTCCATGATCACGCTCCTGCTTCCTGCAGGCGGCCCTCGATCACCACGCCGAGCCGCTCGCGCAGCTCGACGACCGGGATCTTGCCGAGCAGCTCGGCGAAGAACCCGCGCACCACAAGCTTTCGGGCCTCGTCCTCGGTGATGCCGCGGGACATCAGGTAGAAGAGGTGCTCGTCGTCAAAGCGGCCGGTCGCCGAAGCGTGCCCGGCTCCCACCACCTCTCCGGTCTCGATCTCGAGGTTGGGGATCGAGTCGGCCCGGGCACCGTCGGTGAGCAGCAGATTCCGGTTGATCTCATAGGTGTTGGTACCGGTCGCTTCGGCCCGGATCAGGACGTCGCCGACCCAGATGGTGTGGGCGTCCCGCCCTTGCAGCGCACCGCGATAGCCCACGTAGGACCGGCAGTCCGGCACCGAGTGGTCGACCAGCAGGCGATGCTCGAGGTGCTGACCGGCGTCGGCGAAGTAGAGACCCCACGCCTCGAGATCGCCGCCGCGCCCGGCGTATTCGACGCTCGTGTACTGGCGAACCAGGTCACCGCCGAGCGACACGTGCACATGGCTGACCCGAGCGTCGCGACCCACCCTGATCCGCAAATGCTGTGCCTGCACCGCATCGCGATCCCAGTCGGCCACCGTCACCAGCGTCAGCTTGGCACCGTCGGCAACGCTCACTTCCACGTTGTCGGCGAGCGTCACCGAGCCCTGCTGCTCCAGCACGAGAACCGCTTCGGCGTGTACGCCAACCTTGACGAAGGTACGGGCGAAGGCCATGCCCTCGCCCCCGCCGACCACCTTGATCACCGCGGGCTGCTCGACCACGCCGTCAACCTCGATGAGGGTGACTGCCGCGGCCTTCTCGAACGCCAGCGCGCTGATCCGGTCGAAGGGGGTCAGGATCGGGTCCACACCGTCCACAGTGGACACCTTGACCCCGGCGGGCAATTCGCTTGCCTCGTACCGAAGTGCGGCACCCGCTTCCGCCTCGGAGGAGGCGGTAGCCAGGCCGCGCAGGCGCTTGAGCGGCGTGAAGCGCCACTCCTCTTCGCGCCCGTTCAGTGCCGGGAAGTCGGCGACGCTAAAGGAGCGCAGCGCCTGCGACTTGGTCTTTGGAGGCGTGCTCTTGAGGGGTGCGGTCTGCTGAATCGTGGTGGTGCTCATTACCCGACGGCGCCTTCCATCTGCATTTCGATCAAGCGGTTGAGCTCAAGTGCGTACTCCATCGGGAGTTCCTTGGCGATCGGCTCGATGAAGCCACGAACGATCATCGCCATCGCCTCGTCCTCGGACAGACCGCGGCTCATGAGGTAGAAGAGCTGGTCGTCACTGATCTTCGAAACGGTCGCCTCGTGTCCCATCGACACGTCGTCCTCGCGGATGTCGACGTACGGGTAGGTGTCCGAACGCGAGATCGTGTCCACCAGCAGCGCATCGCACTTCACGGTCGAGCGCGAGTGGTGCGAGCCCTCGAGCACCTGAACGAGCCCGCGGTACGACGTGCGGCCACCGCCACGCGCGATCGACTTCGAGATGATCGTCGAGGAGGTGTGCGGCGCGGCGTGCACCATCTTGGCGCCCGCGTCCTGATGCTGGCCCTCACCGGCCATCGCCACCGAGAGCACCTCGCCCTTGGCGTGCTCGCCGGTCATGAAGACCGCCGGGTACTTCATGGTCACCTTGGAACCGATGTTGCCGTCGATCCACTCCATGGTCGCGCCCTCGTGGCACACGGCCCGCTTGGTGACCAGGTTGTAGACGTTGTTCGACCAGTTCTGGATGGTCGTGTACCGGCAGCGCGCGTTCTTCTTCACGATGATCTCGACGACCGCGCTGTGCAGCGAGTCGGATGAGTACACCGGGGCGGTACAGCCTTCGACGTAGTGCACGTAGGCACCCTCGTCCACGATGATCAGGGTCCGCTCGAACTGGCCCATGTTCTCGGTGTTGATCCGGAAGTAGGCCTGCAGCGGGATCTCGACGTTCACACCGGGCGGGACGTAGATGAACGAGCCACCCGACCACACCGACGTGTTCAGGGAGGCGAACTTGTTGTCGCCCACCGGGATCACGGTGGCGAAGTACTCCTGGAAGAGCTCCGGCTGCTCCTTGAGCGCGGTGTCGGTGTCGAGGAAGAGGACACCCTGCTCCTCAAGGTCCTCACGGATCTTGTGGTAGACCACCTCGGACTCGTACTGAGCCGCCACACCAGCGACCAGGCGCTGCTTCTCCGCCTCCGGGATGCCCAGCCGGTCATAGGTGTTCTTGATGTCCTCGGGAAGCTCTTCCCAGCTCGTCGCCTGCTTCTCGGTGGAGCGCACGAAGTATTTGATGTTGTCGAAGTCGATGCCCGACAGGTCGGCACCCCAGGCCGGCATCGGCTTGCGGCCGAAAAGTCGCAAACCCTTGAGGCGAAGGTCGAGCATCCACTCTGGCTCGCTCTTCTTCGCCGAGATGTCCCGCACGACCGCCTCGGAGAGGCCGCGCTGCGCGGCGGCTCCGGCGACGTCCGAGTCGGCCCAGCCGTACTCGTAAGTGCCGAGCCCGGCAAGCTGGTCGTGAGCTGTCTCAGTCATCGATCTTCCTCACTATATGATGCAGACCGGGAATGTGCGTAGTGCACACTCCGTCACCATGGGCGATGGTCGCTAAACGTTGCACGTGCGTGCCGACCAGGCGGGAGATCACCTGGGTTTCGGCCTCACAGAGCTGGGGAAACTCGGCGGCGACGTGTGCCACCGGGCAGTGGTGCTGGCATAGCTGGCCGCCGGACGCGATCGTGGACGCGCTCGCAGCGTAACCCTCCGCAGTCAGAGCGGTGGCGAGCGCCTCTGCCCGGGCGAGAGGATCGTCACCCGCCGCGCGAACCGCGGTCTGGCAACGCTCTTCCAGCTGAGCCACCTGGGATAGCGCAAACGCGGCAACGGCCTGGGTGCCACCCTGATCGGCGATCCAGCGCAGCGCGGTGGCCGCGAGATCGTCGTAGGTGTGCTTGCCAAGGCCATCCCTAGCGGCATCGGTAAGAACAAAGATCTTGGCGGGTCTGCCCCGGCCTCGCGGCCCACGCTGCGGCCTGTCCCTTTCGGTGACGAAACCTTCGGCGAGCATTGCGTCGAGATGGCGGCGAATGGCTGCCGGGCTCAGGCCCAGCTCAGAGCCGATCTCACCGGCCGTGGCGGCGCCCTGCGACAGCAAGGCGATAACCCGATCTCTGGTACGAAGATCAGGCGCCTCGGTCAGCAGCGCACTCTTTTTCACTACACCAGTGTGACTTATTTCCGAGGCGCAGGGCAAACCACCTCGCCAGTGATCCAGCGCACCTCTAGTTAGGCTAACCTAACTAGATTCAACTAGGCGCAGGTGGGTAGGTACTCGCCATGGACCTTTCCTTTCTTCGCGGTCTTTACGACATCCGCGGGCCATGGGCGTCGGTCTACTTAGATGCCACCCACGACTCGCCGGAGGCATTGGAAGCGCTCAAGGCGCGCTGGAAGGTTGTGTGGCGGACCCTCGGCGAAGCGGGCGCCGACGACAAAACACGTGCCGCACTCCAGAGCTCAGTGATCAACGACGGAACCTTCCGGCTACTCGACACCGAAGTGGAACTCGATCAACCGCCGCATAAGGGCCGGCACGGGCTGGCGCTATTCGCCGCCCAAGGAGCTGTGCAAGAGGCGCGGATCCTTCCCACCGCACCGGGTTCGGAGATCGCCGATGTCGCAGCGGTGCCGCATGCCATGCCATTGCTATTGCTGCAGGGCGAGCAGATGCGCTGGCTACGAGTGATAGTGAGCCGAACCGGAGCGGACGTCGAAGACTCGGCGGACCACGCCATCGAGGTGTCAGCCAGCCACACGGACGACAACATTCGCAAGACACACGGCGGCAGTTGGTCCCAGGACCACTTCCAACGGCATGCTGAGTCGCACTGGCTGCACAATGCCAAGGAGATGGCCGACAAGATCGATGAGCTTGCCACTCGCCTTGGCGCCGAGCTGCTGATCGTCGCGGGCGACGTCCGGGAAAGGGAACTGCTGATCCAGGAGCTGCCGCAGCGCTGGCGGGACCGGGTGGTGGAAAGCGATACCGGGTCGCGAGCAGCCGGTGCCGACCTTTCCGGGCTCGAGGAGTTCACCGAGCGGGCGATTGCCACCCGGATCGATCAGCGCCGGAAGATGACCATGGATGCCTTCCACGCCGGTGGCGATGAGGCTGCCGCAATGGGTCTGCGAGAGGTCGTGGACGCGCTCAACCAGAGCCAGGCGGACACCCTACTGCTGAATCTGGAGAAGCCGATTGCCAAGCCGCTGCTGGTCGGAGCGGACGTCGCTCAGCTCGGGCTCAGTGAGCAGGAGCTGGTCGACATGGGATCAACCGACATTCAGCAGGCCCGCGCGGAAGACGCCTTGATCCGCGCGGCGGTGCTGACCGACGCCGAGGTCATGCACATCCCGCCGGACACCTACCACCTTGCCGACGGGGTCGGCGCGGTGCTGCGCCACCGGAAGGAAGCCAGCGCTAGGAAATAGCGCCAGTAAATGAGGAACCCCTGAGGCTCCGCTCGCGCGGACCGGCTGGACAAGGCCGGATACCTCAGGGGATCTGGTAGCTGTCTTATCGCCGCACCGCTGTCACACGGTCTCGACGAGGTTCTCTGTCAAAGGACAGCGGCTAACGAACAGCCACCTCAAGAGTCCTGTTGTCTAACAAAGCAGGATCACCTCCTTTCGCCGTGTACCGGGAACATTAATCACTCGGAGCGCTGATCCACAACCAATTACCCGGCGCCGGCGGGATTGGAGCAGGCGGGCTCGATTCGCTCGGCCATGCGGCGTAGCACAGTGGCAGCGTTGTGGCGCAGCAAACCGGCCCGGGCCGGGCGCACTTGGCGGTCTTCGAGCCCGTCGGGCACGACCGGCGCACCCGGCTGGGCCGACTTCAGGTGCTGGTTGACCGCGTCCATTGCAGTGATCATTCCTAGCGGATCCATTGGTTCCTCCAATGTGGACGGATGTGGCCTATGCATCAGATGCGGGACCGGTGGAGGCCCGCACCACGAGCTCGGTTGGCAGCACCACCTGGCGTTCGGCACGCTCCGCGGGTGGGTCGAGCAACAGGGTGCCGGCGATGCGGCCCTTCTCGATGGCGGGTTGCCTGATCGTGGTCAACCGCGAGACGGCCGCGTCAGGGATGTCGTCGAAGCCGATGACCGACACGTCCTTGCCCGGCCGCAGGTCGCGTGTGTGCAATGCGTCAAGCACGCCGAGAGCGAGCATGTCCGAGACGGCAACGATGGCGGTCGGCCGTGGAACGCGGTCAAGCACATAGGCGGCCGCGGCGGCCGCGGCCTGGCGACCGTTCTGCGCGGCATTGACCGTCGTGATGTCCGACCATGGCACGCCCGCCTCGGCGAGCGCGTCGCGATAACCCATCAGGCGCTCGCGGCTGACGTAATAGGGGATCTCTTCCGGCCGGGCCATTTCGATCGGCCGGGTCTCCCGCTCTGGAACGATCCAGTCGGCGATGAGGGCCACTCGCCGGTGTCCTAGACCCACTAGGTGCCGTCCCGCCTCGCGGGTGGCCGCGGCCTCGTCGATACCCACGTACCGGGCATCGGGATCTCCCTGCCCGCGCAGCTCCGTTCCGACCACCGGCAACCCGCGCAAACGGATCCCGGCCAAGGCTTCATGCCAGTCCGGCAGGCAGTAGACGCAGAACCCGTCGACCACCGCGTTCTGCACCGCGCTGGCGGCCGAGCTGTCGTCAGCCGACAGCGGCATCAGCAACAGCCCGGTGTCGTGCCGCTCGGCGGTTTCGGCCAGCCCGCGCAGGAACTGAACCGCGTAGGGGTCGGTGAACGCGTAGGAGAGGGTGGCGCTGAACAGCACGCCTATTGCGCCAACGCGGCCCTTGCGAAGAGATCGTGCGGCGGGATCGGGGCCTGAGTAGCCGAGCCGCTGGGCGGCCTCGAAGATCTTTTCGCGCAGCTCCGGTGAGAGCTGGTCGGGCCGGCTGTAGGCGTTGGAGACAGTACTGCGTGACACCCCCACTGCGTCGGCCACGGTCTGCAAAGTCGATCTCATCGGCTACTGCCTTCTGTATCGATCCAGAACCCTTCTAAATCGATACAGTACTCCGATCGCGGGGGAACGCAACCCTCCCACAACCGATCGGCCGGGTACCCCCATCATCTGGGTGTGCGAGCTGACGACGAGCGCGACTACGTCCAGTACGTGGAGGGCCGCATCCTGCCCCTGCGCCGGACCGCCTATCGGCTGTGCGGGGACTGGCACTACGCCCACGATCTCGTGCAGACCGCGTTAATCCAGCTCTATCGGCATTGGCAGCACGTGTCTGCGGTGGGGGCGATGGACGCCTACGTCCGCAAGATGCTGGTCAACATCTTCCTCGAGGAGCAGCGGCGCTGGTGGGCGCGCAAGGTCCGGCCGCTACCCGCGATGCCGGACCAACCCACGGCAGGCACCGATCCCGCTGACGATCACCTCGACCTCAAGGCCGCGCTGGCCCGCCTTTCCCGAGGTCAGCGGGCCGTGCTCGTGCTGCGTTACTGGGAAGGGCTCGACGTCGCCGAAACCGCAGACGCACTCGGCTGCTCACCCGGAACGGTGAAAAGCCAAACCTCGTATGCAATTGCCGCGCTAAGGCGGCATCTGCCCAACTACGTCAGCGAGAGGCTGGAGGCGAAATGATCGACCAGGAGCTGACCGGGCTGTTCGCCACCCTGGACCGGGAGCCGGAGCCGCCATTGCCGCCGGGGCAGTTGGAGCAGATAGTCACGCTGGGCCGCAGGAAGGCCCGCAATCACCGCTTCGCCAAGGCAGCCGCGCTCATCGTGATGACACTGACCCTCGGCCTGGCCGGCTATGTCCTACCCGGACAGCTCCCCACCGGCCTCGGCGGCGGCGACGACGGAGTCGTGCTGC
>DPJL01000131.1:18858-23968 GCA_003543035.1 Micromonosporaceae bacterium
GGCGACGACGGAGTCGTGCTGCCCGACCGCATCGCCGGCTACCGGACTTTTACCGCCGACGCGACCCGTCATCCGGCCGGGAAAGCGTTGCTGCTCTTCAATTCCGGCAGCAGTGAGATCTTCCGGACCGCACAGAGCCTCGCGCTCAGCGAAGACGGCCGCAACTATCGCGACGTCCCAGCCGTGGCTGGAGGAATCAGGCAGGCTCTGCTGTCGCCGGACGGTGGCTCGATGCTCATCGTCGAGCGGTTCGAAGCCACCGGCGGCTTCATCCACCTCGACCTGAAAACCGGCAAGCGACAAGACATCCCGTTGCCCGCCCCGGTCGGCGTCATGCTGCATGCCTGGTCGCCGGACGGCCGGTACGTGGCGTTCGCGCAAACTCCGTGGCAGGGTTCCGAAGCGTCCAACGCGCTCGAGCTCGAACTGCTCGGCAAAGGCGTATTGAGCGTGCTCGACTTGACCACGTGGAAGACCACTGATCTGCCCGAGATAACCCCGGCCGCGGCGGCCTCCTTCGCTCCCGGAAGCGAGCAGCTGGCCGTCCAGCGCGGCTCGGAGATCTGGGTGGTCAACGTCGATGGAAGCCGGGCTCGCCAGATCACGCTGCCTATGGAAGGGCCGGGCATCACGCCGCGAGTGGCATGGTCGCCCGATGGCCGGTGGCTCGCCTTAATCGAATGGCAGACCAACGGCACCAAGGTGCTGCAGCCGATGAACGGCCTGTGGACCACCCAGCGCTTCACGACCGTCAGGTTCGTCGACGCCACCGGGGCCGGCCGTTCCGCGCCCGAGCCTGTCACCGCCGGGCACGTCTTGGGCTGGCGGACGCCGAGAAGCATTGTGGCGCTTGACTATAAGGACTGGACAATCAGCGAGGTATCCCTCGATGACGGCCGCAGGCGGCTGCTCAGCACGTTCAAGAAGGCCCACACCTGTGAGCTCGGAACTCAGCCATGCCAGTTGGAAGAAGTGCAGGTCGCCACGGGTCTGCTCAGCTCAATGACGGTCAAGTCGGCCCAGGACCCGCTACGAGGCCCGTGGCCGTTGTGGCTGCAGCTGATCGTCGCCGCAGCCACCGTCGTCATTGGACTGATCGTCTACCGGATAGTCCGGCGAGTCAGGCGCCGCGCTCTCGCAAATGCTTGGCAGTCAACGAACGCGAGTCCTTCAGCAGATCTGCCGGAGTCCCCTCGAACATGATCTCGCCGCCGTCGTGCCCGGCTCCGGGTCCCAGGTCGATGACCCAGTCGGAACGGGAGATGACGTCGAGGTTGTGCTCGATGACCACGACCGTGCTTCCGTTGTCCACCAAGCGATCCAGCAACCGGATCAGATTGTCGACGTCGTTCATGTGCAGACCCGTGGTCGGCTCGTCCAGAACGTAGATCTGGCCGGTGTTGCCGAGCTCGGTGGCCAGCTTGAGCCGCTGGCGCTCGCCACCGGACAGGGTGTCCAAGGACTGGCCGAGGCTGATGTAGCCCAGACCGACGTCGACCAGCGCCTTCATGATCGGCTGGATCGCCTTCTCGGTGAAGAACTCGCTGGCCTCAAGGCTCGACATGCCCAGCACGTCACTGATGTTCTTGCCGCGCAACAGATAGCCGAGCACCTCGGCGGTGAATCGCTGACCGTCGCAGGCCTCACAGACATTGGCGATCGGATCCATGAACGCCAGGTCGGTGTAGATGACACCGAGGCCTTGGCAATCGGGACAGGCGCCCTTGGAGTTGGCACTGAACAGGGCCGCGTTGACCCCGTTGGCCTTGGCGAAGACCTTCCGGATCGGATCCAGGGCACCGGTGTAGGTCGCTGGGCTGGATCGCTTCGAACCGCGGGGCAGATTCTGATCAACAAGCACCGTTTCCGGGTACCGGGAAGGAAGCGACCCTTGAATCAGACAGCTCTTACCCGCTCCCGCCACGCCGGTGACCACGGTGAGCACGCCTTGCGGGATGCGGGTGGAGACGTTCTTCAGGTTGTGCAGGCTGGCGTCTTCGATGACCAGCTCGCCGGAAGGCTTGCGCACCTTGGTTTTGATCGGCTGGTAGCGACCGAAGTGCTCGCCGGTCAGGGTGCCCGAGGCCTTGAGACCGGCCAGGTCACCTTCGAAGACGATCTGACCGCCGTCACGGCCGGCGAGCGGGCCCATGTCGACGATGTGATCGGCGATGGCGATGACATCGGGCTTGTGCTCGACGACGAGGACCGTGTTTCCCTTGTCCCGCAAGCGTTGCAGTAGCTCGTTGAGCCGGTGCACGTCGTGCGGGTGTAGGCCGACGCTCGGCTCGTCGAAGACATAGGTCATGTCGGTGAGGCTGGAGCCCAGGTGGCGCACCATCTTCACCCGTTGCGACTCACCGCCGGAAAGGCTTGAGCTCTCCCGGCCGAGGCTCAGGTAGCCAAGCCCTATGTGCGTGAGGTTGTCCAGGCGGGCGGTCAATGAGGCGACCATCGGGGCAAGCTTCGGGTCATCGATCTTGCGGATGAAGTCGGCGAGGTCGGCCACCTCCATCGCGGCGCAGTCGGCGATGTTCTTGCCGTTGATCCGGCACTCCAGCGCGGGACGGCCGAGCCTCGTGCCACCGCAGGACTCGCACGGCTCGCGGCTGACGATCCGATCAAAGACGACCCGCAGGTGCGGCTGCATCTGGTCGCTTTCCTTGGACAGGTAGCGCCGCTTGAACTTCCACAGCAGACCCTCATAAGTGATGTTGTACTTGCCGAACTTGACCTTGGCTTCGGGCAGGTTGAGGAACTTGTCCCACTCGGCCTCGGTGTAGTCGGCCAGTTTCTTGTCCAGGTCGAAGAAGCCGGACCGGGCGAAGATGTCCCAGTCGAACGAGTTGACCGCCCAGACCGGGAAGTTGATCGGCCCTTCGTTGAGCGACTTCGTCCGGTCCACCAGGGCGTCGACATTGATCTTCGAAACCAGGCCGAGCCCTTCACAGTCGGGGCACATGCCCCGGGGGTCGTTGAAGGAGAGCAAGCCGGAGTGGTCCACGGCAGCCTCGCCGAGGCGGGCATAGATCAGGCGCAGCATGGTGAACGAGTCGGTGACGGTGCCCACGGTCGAGCGCGAGTTGCCGCCGAGCCGCTTCTGGTCGACCACGATCGCGGCCGAGAGATTGGCCAGCGAGTCGGCGTCGGGCTGAGCGAAGCTCGGCATGATGGACTGGATGAAGGTGGTGTAGGTCTCGTTGATCAGCCGCTGTGACTCGGCTGCGATGGTGTCGAACACCAGCGAGGACTTCCCTGATCCGGAGACTCCGGTGAAGACGGTGATCTTCTTCTTGGGGATGTCGAGTGAAACGTTCTTGAGGTTGTTTTCCCGGGCGCCGCGAACTTCGATCGATTCCGTCACGCCGTACAGCGTACGGGGTTAGGCCGACATTCTTGCTCCCGTTATGCTCGCTGAGTGCTCATACGCAGTCTGACCTTGGCCAATTTGGCCGCGAATGTAGGCATCGTCATAACCGGCGGTGCGGTGCGGCTGACCGGCTCCGGGCTCGGCTGCCCGACCTGGCCCAAGTGCACCGACGACTCCTACTCGGCGACGCAGGCGTTGGGCGTCAACGGCGCGATCGAGTTCGGCAATCGGCTGCTCTCCATCATCGTGGGGGCAATCGCTGTCGCCACGGTCATCGCCCTCTGGAAGCACCCTCAGCGGCTGCTGGCGCGCTGGATCCTTGCGGGCGTGCTCTTCCAGGGCATGGTCGGCGGGTTGACCGTTCGCTTCGATCTGAGCCCCTATCTCGTGGGCCCGCACTTCCTCTTCTCGATGGTGCTTATCGCGCTGTCGTACCAACTCTGGCGGCGCACAAATCCCATTGCAGCCCCGACCGAGCCCCGGCTGCGCCCGTTGGCTTGGGCGGTCACCGTTGTCAGCGCGGTCGTCATCGTTATCGGCGTGGTTGTCACCGGCAGCGGGCCGCACTCGGGCGACGAGAAAGCCATCCGCACCGGGCTCGACCCCGAGGTGATCTCGCAGGTGCACGTGGACGCCGTGTTCCTCTTGCTGGGTCTGACCATCGCCACCTGGTTCGCCGCCAGAGCGTTGGGAGCCGGCGGTGTCACCCGGGCGACGACTGTCCTGTTTGGAGTGTTGCTGAGCCAGGGTCTGATCGGCTTCGTGCAATATTTCACCGGGCTCCCCTGGATCCTGGTGGGATTCCATCTGGCCGGGGCGTGTGCGGTGTGGCTGGCCACTCTGGGGCTTCTAAGGTCCACTGGTGCAGCCGTCATGGGCCGAACGGAGATTCCCGCCGGCCGGGCGCCGGAGGATGCACCCGCGATGGTCACCGTCTGATAACCGGCGCATTCCGATCCGGTACCCACATCATGGTTGAAGCCTTTGTCAGCGCCATGATGTGCAGGTGTCCTCCTCACTGCGCCGCGTGCCTCCCGCGCGCCCTGCCGACGCCCTTGCCGGCGCGGTGAGCCACGTCTTCACGACGAAAGGCCCGCTGGACTATTGGTCGACCGTGCGGCATGCCGAGACGGCCGCGCCATTGGCCGAGGAGTTGGCCACCTTCGTGTGCACCGGGCACGCATCGCGTGTGGCCGAGCCGCTCGCCAAGGCGATCGACCTGCTACTGACCACATTGGACACTGCCGACGACACCTCCGGCGTACTCGACGATCTGCTCAACCGGCTGCTCGCGGTGCACGCCGAGGCTTGCCGGCAGGCGCGCCCGCCGAAGTTGAGCGACTGGCTGCTCAAGGTGCAGTTTGACGCCGGGCGCTGGTGCCCGATCGACATCTCGGAATACGGCCCGGCTCTGGGCAAGGTCGAGCTTGATCTTTATCGCGCCGGGATTCGCAGGCGGTGGGCCGCGGATCCCGGCGACCTAAGCGCGCGCGACGCGGTCGAAAGGCTCGCGCGATGGGAGCGGGACACCATGACGCTCATCGAAGTGATCGGTGGCGACCTGCGTTACGCGGCCCAATATGGGCGCCTGGCAAGGGCTTTGGCCGAAGTCGGCGAAAAGGCCTCGGCGCAGGAGTGGGCGCGACGCGGTCTTGCCGCCCACCCTGACGATCCGCCGGGAGCGGGCCTGCGCACCTTCCTCGCCCGCTGACCCCGTTTCGCGTCGATCTTGGAGTTATG
>DPJL01000131.1:24352-27278 GCA_003543035.1 Micromonosporaceae bacterium
GTGTCGTCCCCACCACAAGTCCAAGATCGACGTCAGAGGGCAGCGGCGATGGACGCGGCGAACCTGTCGGCCGACCCCGGGCCCTCCTGGAAGAAGAGCGAGGGCTCGGTGAGCTCCACCTCAACGAGTAGCGGATTGCCCTCTGGATCGGGGATCAGGTCGACCCGCGCATACAGCAAACCTGTTGGCAGGACTGAGAGAACCGCATCTCCCACGGCGAGCTCAGCCTCCGACGGCACCCGCGGGGTGATCTTTTCCGGCTTGAAGAGGATCACCTCGCCATCCGGGCCATCCAGCATCGGGCCTTTGCGGATGGCGTGGCTGAAGATGAGCCGGCCGCTGCCCGGATCGGCGAAGTAGAGCAGAGCAGTCTCGCCATAGGTGTCCACCGCGGGCAGATAAGGCTGCACCATCACGACCCGCCCATCGCGTTGCAGCCGCCCCAGATGGGCGATCGCCAGCTCGGTATCAGCAGGCCCGTAGCGACCGGTGTCGCGGCTGCCCGCGCTGATCGCCGGCTTGATGACGTATTCGCCCTCGGCGGTCGGCGGGAGCCACATGTCAGTGGGGGCAACGAAAGTGGTGGGTATAACGGGTATGCCCGCGGCGGCGAGCTCGGCCAGATAACGCTTGTCGGTGTTCCACTCGACGACGTCGGCCCGATTGGCAAGGCGCGCAATGGTTTTAGCCCACGCCACGAACTCATCGCGGCGCGGCGAATAGTCCCACGGGGACCGTAGCACTACGAGGTCGAAGGCCGACCAGTCCACGCCAGGTGCGTCCCAGACCACCGGCTCGGCTGTCACCCCAAGCTTTTCCAGCGCCGGGATCACGAGCTGATCATCGTCGTAGAGGTCGGGCAGCTCAGCGCAGGTAACGAGAGCGACCCGGGCAGCATCTGCCCGGGCCGGAGAATGGGAAGGGGTATTCACAAGATCACGCTATCAAAACCAACCGCGGATCAGCGCGACATTGTCCGCTTGGACATCGACCGCCACAGGTCGTTGGTTGGGCGCATGAGCTCCATGAGCTCCCGCTCCCACTCATTCTCTACGGTGACGCCAGCTCTTTCGCAGGCCTGACGAGCCTCTTTGGTGGAGTCGGCGAACTGATCGCCCCACTCACCATCGTTGCCCACCAGCACGATGCGAGCACCGCGCCTACCTACGTACTCGATGACTGCCTTTGCACCCCCGTGTGCGCCGGCGAACTCCCGAAGGCCATCAATGAGACTGCCGTTCGGGTGGTCGAGTGTCACCGTCGTATCAGAACCATCTGCCATACGAAGCACCCTAGCCACACCGACTGGCCGATTGACGGGCGCTCGATGCGAATTGTGATACCGCTAACGCCTTCCAGCGCACCTTTGCCCGATTAAATCCGGACTTATTGGGAGCCAAGTTAAGTGAAAATTGAGGGCTGTGGACAAACCGGGCGCGTCTAAATAAATACGTCTACTGCCGCCGCTACGAACACGATGGTGAGATATGCCGTAGACCAGTGGAACAACCGCATCGGCCGGACTGCTTCAACCGAGCGCGAGTGGCTGTCTGCCTCGGCGCCAGGCCGCTCGCTGAGGTCCTCAGCACGCTTCGTCCGGCCGTAAAGTCCATGCGCCTCAAGGATGAACATGCCGCCACAGATCAAAGCCGGTACCCCGTAGATGGTCGACATTCCGAACGGCCACGCGGCGAGCGAGACCGCGACCGTGAGCCAGGAGTAGACGACAGCGTCGCGTGCGACGTGCATCGGCGTGGCCACCACCGGCAGCATCGGGATCCCGGCACGGGCGTAATCGTCCTTGAACTTGATCGCCAGCGCGTAAAAGTGCGGCATCTGCCAGAAGAACACGACGCCAAAGAGCAACCAGGCGAGCGGGCTCAAAGACCCAGAGACCGAAGCCCATCCGATGAGTACCGGCATAGCCCCGCAAACCCCGCCCCAGAAGGTGTTGTGCTTCGTGGTCCGTTTGAGCCAGGCGGTGTAGACGAGGTCGTAGTAGACGATGGCGCCCACGGTGAGCCCGGTCGCGAGCGGGTTGGTGAAGGCGGCCATGAGTGCGGTCGCCACCACCGCGAGGATCAGCCCGAAGATCAAAGCGTTGCGCGGGGCGATCGTGTGCGTGACGAGCGGGCGGCGGGAAGTCCGTCCCATCAAGGGATCAATGTCGCGATCGAGGTAGCAGTTGATCGCGCTGGAGCCACCGGCCGCGAGTGAGCCGCCGACGAGAACGACCGCCATCAACCACAGCGGGGGAAGGCCGCCCTGGGCGAGCATCATCGCCGGGAGGGTGGTCACGAGCAGCAGCTCGACGATGCGCGGTTTGGTCAGCGACACGTAGGCGCGGACGCGCGGGAACCGTTGCCCGGCGACTGTGATTGCAGGGGTTTCTGTGGCGAGGGCCGTGCTCACCTGCATCAGGCTACGGCAGGCCAACGCGCTCGCGGTTTAGGGGCGGGTTCACACATGGGTCGTGCGGTGGGTGGGTAGGGTCAACCAGCGTGGAGCAACTCAACTGGTCCGATCTCGACCGCCGTGCCGTAGACACTGTTCGCGTCCTCGCAATGGACTCCGTGGAGAGCGCCGGCAACGGCCATCCCGGCACCGCGATGAGCCTCGCCCCGGCCGCATATCTGCTCTTTCAGCGGATCATGCGGCATGACCCGGCCGACCCCGAGTGGCCCGGCCGCGACCGCTTCGTGCTGTCGTGCGGGCACACGAGTCTCACCCTTTACATCCAGCTCTACTACTCGGGCTACGGCCTGCAGTTGGGTGACCTGAAAGCGTTGCGGCAATGGGGCTCGCTCACGCCGGGTCACCCGGAGCACGGCCACACCCGTGGGGTCGAGACGACGACCGGACCGCTCGGTCAGGGGTTCGGCAACGCTGTCGGCATGGCCATGGCGGCCCGCCGCGAGCGCGGCCT
>DPJL01000389.1 GCA_003543035.1 Micromonosporaceae bacterium
CACTTCCACTACGACCCGGTGTGGTGGAACACGCAAGCGGCCTACACCTCGCCCTGGGAGTTGCTCTCCGGCGACGCGACGACCCGCCCGCTTTGGGAGCGCAACGGGTTCGCCTTGGTCGAGGCACACCTGGATCTCGCCCTGCGCGATCCGGTCTACAAATTCGTACTGGCCGAAATCGACTATCTCAAGCCGTTCTTCGACCTGCATCCACATCGAAGAGACGATTTGCGGCAGCTGATGCGCCGGGGACAGGTCGAGTTGGTCGGTGGCACCTATAACGAGCCCAACACCAACCTCACCGGTGCTGAGACCACGATCCGCAACATCGTCTACGGCATCGGCTATCAGCGCGACATTCTCGGCGGCGAGCCGCAAACAGCTTGGCAGTTGGACGCTTTCGGTCACGATCCGCAGTTTCCCGGTTATCTGGCGTCGGCCGGGCTGACCGGCAGCGCCTGGGCTCGTGGGCCCTTCCATCAGTGGGGCCCGATCCAGAAGAACTTCCGCGAAGCTCGCAGTGATGCCACGGTCATGCAGTTCCCAAGCGAGTTCGAGTGGATTTCCCCGTCGGGGCAAGGTGTTCTCACCCATTTCATGCCGCACCACTATTCGGCCGGGTGGTGGATGGACTCCGCGCCCGATCTGGCCGCGGCGGAGCAGGCCGTCTACGAGCTCTACCGCAAGCTCAAACCAGTAGCTGCCACCAAGAATCTTCTCCTCCCTGTCGGGACTGACTACACGCCGCCGAACAAGTGGGTGACCGCGATTCACCGCTCGTGGGCGGAGAAGTACGTCTGGCCCAGATTCGTGTGCGGCACGCCTAGGGACTTCCTCGATGCGGTCAGGGCTGAGCTCGCGACGTCGCAGCGACGGCCCAGCCCGCAGACCCGTGATATGAACCCGATTTATACGGGCAAGGATGTGTCCTATATAGACACCAAGCAAGCGCAGCGAGCGGGTGAGTCTGCCGCCGTCGATGCCGAGAAGCTGGCTACCCTGGCGACGTTGGCCGGGCTCGGCAGTTACCCGCAGGCCGCGTTGGACAAAGTTTGGCGGCAGTTGGCCTACGGCGCCCACCACGACGCCATCACCGGGTCGGAGTCGGACCAGGTTTACATCGACCTGCTCGCCGGGTGGCGTGAGGCATACGACTTGGCCGCGGCAGTCATTGACGCGTCGCTCGACGCGTTTGCCGGTCAGATCGACACGAGCGGTGATGGGACACCGATCGTCGTCACCAACACGCTTTCGTTCGAGCGGTCGGCCATCGTGGCGGTACGCCTCCCGGCTCACGTGGCCGGTGGCCGGTTGGTGGACGACTCCGGGGCCGAGGTGCCGAGTCTGGTGGATAGGGGAGTGCTGCGGTTTCAAGCCGATCGTGTGCCACCGCTCGGCTGGCGGAGCTGGCGCCTGGTGCCGGGCGATCCAGCGGTTGAGCCGGTTTGGGAGGCTCACGAGGGCTGGAGCATCGAGAACGAGCACTTCGAGGTGGCCGCTGACCCAAGTCGTGGCGGCGGTCTGTCCCTGGTGTACGACAAAGCAGCCGCGCGCTCGCTGCTGCGCGAGGGCCAGGTGGGCAACGAGCTTCGGGTGTATGAGGAGTACCCCACACACCCCGACTTCGGCGAGGGCCCGTGGCATCTGGTGCCGAAGGGCCCGGTAGTGGGGGCATCGGAGCGGCCCGCGATCGTAAGCGCTGAGAAGAGCGCGCTAGGACAGCGGCTGGTCATCACCGGGGAGGTTGACTCCATCGGATACGAGCAGACGGTGACGCTTTGGCACGGCGTCGATCGGGTCGACTGCCGGACCCGCATCCTGCGTTACTCCGGTGCCGATCGCCTTATCCGGGTTCGATTCCCGGCCGACCTGCCGGGCGCGTTACCAGTGTCAGAGGTGGCGTCGGCGGTTGTCGGGCGCGGTTTCGCGCTCCCTGACGTTGACGCAGCGGAGGCGCCCTGGACTTTGGACAACCCTGCCAACACCTGGTTCGGGCTCAGCTCGACCGCAAGGGTGGATCTCGTTGACCCACAAGGGGCGTCGCTGGGCGCGCGGGCATTGGGTGTGGCGGAGGTGGTCGTGCCGACTCTGGATGACGCCGCCGAAGTCCGCGATCTGGTGGTAGCGCTCGCTCAGGTCGGAGTAACGGCCACAACGGCGGCCGCAGGCTGGTCCCGTTACGGCTGGCTCGACGTGGATTCGAACCTGCCCGACTTCCGGATCCTGGTTGGTGGACCGGAGGTCAACGACGCCACTCGCGAGTTGCTGGAGCGGGCGGGCGAGGACTGTAGCTCGCTTCTGAAGCGGCACAGGCGTGTCTGGGTACCCGCCGAAAAGTCGCTAAATGAAGTCTGGCAACCCAATGCCGACCTCAGGGACCTGCGCTCCTTGCCGGCCCTTGTGGTGCTTGACGTCGCGGCGTTGACGGCCGACCTCGACGATGCCATGATCAATGCGGCCTGTGCCGTGTCGCCTCAACCGAGCGAGCGGTTGACCGATCACACCGTGGCGCTGCTGACGTATGGTCTGCCGGGCTTCGCGATTGACCCAACCGGCGCAATGCATCTGTCGCTGATGCGCTCATGTACTGGCTGGCCGTCGGGAGTCTGGATCGACCCGCCCAAGCGCACTCTTCCCGATGGTGCGTCATTCCAGTTGCAACATTGGACGCACGAGTTCCGCTACGCCCTTGTGTCAGGAGAAGGCGATTGGCGTTCGCTTGCCTTGCCTTCGCGGGGGCAGGAGTTCAATCATCCGCTCTACGCGCGCGCTGTGACCGCGCAAGATGGATCGCTTCCTCCGACGCATTCCTATCTGCGGGTGGATCCGCCTCGCCGCGTCCTGCTCAATACCCTTAAGCCGGCCGGGAATCCGATCGCGCACGGCAGCAATGCTCAGGCCGACCCGGCTGCCGGTGTCACCATCAGGTTGGCCGAGGCAACCGGTCTGGGCGGTGAAGTCAGGATTGGCGGGGCGCTCGCGCTAACCGATCTGCAGCTAGCCGATCTGCTGGAGAGGCCCTTGTCGCCGGTGGAGCAATCCCTGACACTGACCGGTTCGCAGGTCGCCACCATCATCGCGACGCCAGCGGCAACGGCTCTCGCTGGCGCGGAGCCGCTCGGGCCCACAGCTGAAGTGGCGCAACCGATCCACGCCCGCTATTGGTTGCACAATCGCGGCCCGGCACCGATTGGCTACCTGCCGGTTTCTGTAGCCGTCTCACCCGGCCTGATAACGGAGGCGCCTGCGAGCCTATCGGTGGTGCTCTCCTCTCATCTCACCGACGAGGCGGTCGAGGGTGTGCTGACTCTGATTGCGCCGCAGGGCTGGAGCGTGAACCCCGGCACCCGTCCCTATCGGCTCGATCCCCAAGGACACCTAACCTTGGCTGCCGCTGTGACACCGCCGGATTCGGTGCCGCCCGGGCTCTACTTCGTGGCAGCTCGGACAGTCCATGATGGACAGACGATGGAAGATGTTGCCACCATTGCCATCGGCGACCTGCCATCGCATCTGCCGATCGCCGGTGATGCACCCGAGGATTGGGCGGCGGCTCAGGGCACCAAGAGCACGACCGCTCGCGACACCGGGCTGGATGTCGATGTCACGCAGACCTTGCTACGGTTGCTGCCCGGCACCGCGGCGACGCTCGGCGTTGCCTTGACCAACCGAACGCACGGTGAGATCCGGGGTGAGCTACAGCTCGTGTCGCCTTGGGGCACATGGGATTGCGTGGCAGCACCGATTCAGGGCTTCGCCCTGAGCGCGGGCGTCTCGGCAACTGTTGGCTTTGAGGTGACTGTGCCCCAGGATGCCGATCCAGGCTCGTACTGGGCACTAGCCAAGGTGATGTGGTTTGGCCGGTGCCAGTATGCGCCAACGGTTGAGGTGGTGATCGCTCCATGACCGCCACCATTCTGGGTTGGCTGGATGGGCAACCCCTCGCTCGCACCGAGCTTGACCGGCGGTTGGCGGCCTTGCGCAATGGGCCACGATCCTCCGCGTTGCCTTCACCCGGCTCGGCCGAGGGTCGTCAGCTGACCCGCTGGGTGGCGCAGGTCCTACTGACCGAAGCCCTCTGCACGGCCGAAGCGACGTCGCGCGGCCTTAACCAGGCCAACTTTCCAGTGGTCCGGCTGGACCAGCGTGCCGCAGTCGAGCTCGGCTCCATCACCGCCGCCGCCTTCGAAGGTTGCCCGGCCGTAAGAGCCGTGTTTCACGCCGTCACTGAATCGGTCCCGCCGGACTCACCTTCCCATGCCACACAAAGCACTGAACCGCATTGGCATCTGTCCACAAGCGACGGTGACTTCCACGCCGCCCTGTCGTCTCTGCCGGTTGGGCTCGCTCGTGCCGTGGAGACCGCCCAAGTCGGCGAGACCGTCACGGCAGACGGCTACTCGGTTACCGTGCTTGGCATCCGGCATGGGTCATCACAGGCGCCCGTCCAAGGTGAATCCGGCCGCCGCCTCGCCTTTGTGCGTTGGCTCGACCACGCCCGGGCGCACCGGTTGCGCCTCATGCCCGGTCTCGAACACCCAGGCGACCCAGCTCAGCCCGACAACCATCACCGGCACTGAGGACACGAAGAAGCGCTCGGCGAACATGTCGCCGAGCGCTTCGTCTGCTTACTTGTAGGCGCGGATGATGGTTTGTTCGATCGCGCTGCCGGCGCTGGCGTCGGCCTTCAGCCGCAACGAAATTGCCTGGCCCTCAGCAGGCCGCGGCAGCTCGGCACTGAATGTGTCATTGCCGTCCCGTCGCACCGTGACCGGTTGCCACCTCGCTCCATCGTCGACGGATGTGAACAGCACGAATGACGTGATGTGTTGCCGTGCCACGCCATGCGCCTGCCTGACCGTGAAACTTGCCCTCCCATCCCTCGGGTGGTTGGCCGCGTCCAATGCCAGGGCGTAGTCCACTGACAACAGTGCGACCGGAGCGCTGCCGGTGCCCTTCGGCGCCGCGGAACGGAACGTCCACGCAGTGCTGACCCTGGTGGAGACAGGGAGAATGGCGCTTGCGTCCAGGTCGTAGGTCAACCGATAGGTGGCAGCCGATGGCGGGATGTCGAACTGTCCTAACGTGCTCATGAACTCGCCCACCAGCTCTCCGTTGCGGTATAGAGCCAGGTTCCGCGTCGCGGGACCCAACCCCAAGCAGTTGAACCGCTGGTGTTGATCGGCCAGCTCCACTAGCTCGACAACAAGTTGCCCTCTGGTGCGCGTGATGGGCCTCGGAACACATCCGCTTGTCGAGGTCTCCGGATCGTCATACCAATCCGGCCGCATGGGCTGGCGGACCCAGACCAACTCCTGTCGGCTGCCCGGTTGATACACCCGCCTTGCCTCGATCACGCCGATGGAGTCGAAGGGGCCGCCGAAGCCGAAGAACGCTTCGTCCACGTAGCTGAAGCCAGGTGATAGGTAGTCGACTCGCTGAGCCGGTGGATTGTCGGTGCTGTTCTCCAGAACGAATATGCCCGATGGGCTTACCGCGTACCGCTTGTGAAGGGTATTGGAGCCTGGCATATCCAGAACGTGGAACTTCTGGTCGATGCGGGAGAACTGCGCCTGCTCGGCCTTGTCGAAGGTGATCGACATGTCCTCGGGGATCCCGTTGCCGTGAGCCTTGGTCAGGTCGTAGAGGAACGGGCTCGGCTGATCGCCGGGTGCCACAAGGCTGTAGGACGAGAAGAATTCAAACTTCCCGATACCCACTCCACGTACGGGCCCGGCGAACACACTGTCGCGGCGAGCATCCTCACCCCAGGCGAAGGCCCAATCGAACCACAGCGGCCCGCGTTTGGCCGTCTGCACGTAGGTGAGCCCCTTCTGATTGGCGACGGTACCGACGCCTTCCACAGCCGCTTTCGCTGACTTCGCTTGTGCGGCATCAAGGACCAGTGCGGTATCGCCGTTGACGGCTATATCTGGGTCGCCGACCATCGCCGCCATCCCCGCAGGGAAGTTGTAGATCGTTGACATCACGCTGTATCGGCCCGCCGGCACCCGCAAAGTGACCGGATCGCCATTCGTCTCAACGTTGCTGCCCGCCGTGAAGACAGCCGGGTCGTCCAGATTGACGACTCTGACGTAGCCAAAAGGATCCGAGCCAACGGGTGTGTTCGGTGGTGGCGTTGCGGTCAAAGTCAGGTCGAACGTGGGTGGCTCGACATAGAACGTCACCGGTGTGGTGGACACCAACTCGCCCCAGGCCGTGCGCGCCGTCACGACCGCGCTGAAGAAACCCGGCCTTTCGGCAAACCGAGCACGGTCAATGGAGAGCTTGCCGTTGTTCAGAGTCACTGAGCCGGCCGGAGCGGGAGTGCCGCTGCGATCGGCGGTGGTGACATCAAACCTGAGCCTGGCCGATCCGTTGGGCCAGGAGAGTTTGGTCTCTGCCGTCCCGGACTGCGGGTAGGCAAAGATGCCCAGATGAACAATCGGCTGACCGCTGACCGCGCCGCTCAAGGCTCGCGCGACGTTGAGCCGCCCCGATCCTGAGACGTAGGTGTCGGCACCACGCAACGGATCGACCGCACCTACCAGAGCGTTCTTCAGCTGTGCCGATGTCCAATTAGGATAGCGCTGCGCCAGGATTGCGGCGCCTCCTGCGGCATGGGGACTTGCCATGGAGGTACCAGATGCGGCCGTATAACGAGAGTCGATGACTCGCCCCATCGAGGTGCCTGCGGCGCGAGCGGCGACAATCTCCACGCCCGGTGCGACCAGCTCCGGCTTGGCGGCACGGGTGTTGATAACCGGCCCGCGGCTGGAGAAGTCGGCCACCTTGTCGTCACGGTCCACCGCGCCGACGGTCAGTGCGTCGGCGGCAGCGGCAGGTGAGGTGATCCAGTTGTCCTCCGGCCCGTCATTACCCGCGGCGACAACGAATAGCGTGCCGTGCTGCGCGGTCAGTGTGTTGACCGCAAGGGACATCGGATCGGTGCCGTCGCTAGGCTCCCAGCCGCCAAGGCTCATGTTGACCACCTTGGCACGGGCTGCTGCCCACTCCATCCCGGCGATGAT
>DPJL01000343.1 GCA_003543035.1 Micromonosporaceae bacterium
GCAGCGGGTGAAGATGATGGGCATGCCGGCGGACATCGCCTGGCGTGTGGTGGCCGCCGAGGCACCCGGCAAGCTGGAGCTCGCCGGCGATGGCCCGATGGGAATCAAAGCGATCAACCGATTCATGATCGAGCCGTCCGACGAGGGCAGCAACATCACCTTTGAGATGGAATTCAACGGCCCCGCCCTCAACGGGCCGATGGCCGCGATGGCGGAAAAGAATGCGGGTGTGGCCGCCGAGGCTTCACTGGCCAAGTTCAAGGCGTTGCTGGGCTGAACCCAAAGCACCTCATCACCTCGAGCTGGCCACTGGCGGAGATCACCTCGCACCACGTCGGTGGTGCGGGGTGAGGCAGCTTGTTCCTGTTTATTTCAAGAGCAGTCTTGCGGCCAGCTCGAGGTGGTTGACGACATCATTGGCTGACGCTCGCCGGGTGACCCAGGCGACCAGATTGGACAGCCAGACATCTCCGATGACCCGCGCGATCGCCTTGTCGTCCTCGGATGGCTCACCATCATGCATCGCCTTCGTGAACAGCTGTTCCATCATCCGGGCGACAGTGTTGACCTCGGCGGCGGCTGACGGATCCGCGAACATGAAGGCTCTCGTCATTGCCTCGGTGAGTTGGGGATCGCGCTGCATCGCCCGGGTGATCCGGCCCAGCACGAAAAGCATCCGGTCGTAGGCCGTGTCACCAGGGATTGTGGTGCGGTCCATGCGCTCCTGAGTGCGCTCGAACTCCCGAGCCAGGCCGGAAACAAGCAAATGAATCTTTGACGGGAAGTACCGGTAGAGAGTCCCCAGCGCCACATCTGCCTTCTCGGCGACGGACCTCATCTGCACCGCGTCGTATCCGCCCTTGGATGCCAACGCGAGTGTGGCGTCCAGAATCCTTTTGCGACGGTCACGCTGGGCGGCCGAGCCGAGCTCGGCGTCGGTCGGTGCACTAAGGGCAACGGTGCTGTTGCTGGTACGCGTTCTTGGCGCTGCCATCGAGACCCTCTCGGTGAAGGATGTCCTAGTGGCCAGCCTAGCAAGCAAATGTTTCAAGACCGGAAACGGGCACGCTAGCCTAGCTGGATTGTAACGTGTTCTAATTTTGTCGTGACGATCGCCATCACCGATGAGCAGCTGGCCGTGCAGGATTCGATCCGCGCGGCTGCCCTTGCCGGCGGCTTGTCCTGGCAAGATCTAACCGACCTCGGCCTCTTCTCCATTGCCGTCCCGGTCGAGCTGGGCGGCGCCGGAGGAACGATCACCGACCTGGCTGCCGCGCTGGAGCAGGTCACCGATGCTCTCCCCGCCGGTCCGATCATGTCGACTCTCATAGCGGGCCTCGTCGCTCCGACGGACGACGCCAAGCGGACCGTGGCGCTGGGTTTGAACCCGGGGACAATCACTCTTTCCGGTGACAGGGCAAGCGGCGAAACGCGGCTGGTGCTTGGCGCGGGCGAAACATCACATCTGTTGCTTACCGCCCAGACGGGCGAATGGTTCCTTGTCTCATCCGACGACGCGCAGATTGTGCCGCGTGAGCCGCTCGACCTATCGCGGGGACTGGGCGACGTACGACTGTCCAATGTAGAAGTAGTGCCAGTCGTTGCACCGGTGCAAGACTTGGCGGCGACGCTGTTCGCTGCGGAGGCCGCAGGGGTGGCTGGGTGGTGTGAACGGACAGCGACCGAGTACGCCAAGATGCGGGAACAGTTCGGGCGTCCGATCGGCTCTTTTCAAGCCGTGAAGCACATCTGTGCCACGATGCGTTGCCGTTATGACCGTGCGGCGGCGGTCGCGTGGGATGCGGCGCGGTCAGCCGACGAAGCGGTTGACGAGCACCCGCTCGCAGCCGCCGTCGCCGCGGCCATCGCGCTTGACGCGGCGGTGGAAAACGCCAAGGACTGCATCCAAGTGCTTGGTGGCATTGGCTTCACATGGGAGCACCCAGCACATCGCCACCTCCGCCGGGCTTTGTCGCTACGGCAACTCCTGGGCGGCAGCGCGGTGTGGAAGCTCAAAGCAGCCGAGTTGGCGCTCGCCGGAAAGCGTCGCCGGCTGAAGATCGATCTGGGCGACACCAGCGCTATCCGTTCCACGGTGGAGAGAATTGCCGGCCTGCCTATTGAGAAGCAGCGGGCGGCCTTGGCCGATGCCGGCTACCTCACTCCGCTTGGCTCCGCGCAAGAACAACTGGCCGTGGACGAGGAGTTGGCGCGAGCCGGCATCGTAAAGCCCGACCTGGTGATTGGCGGCTGGGCCGCGCCGACGATCATGCAGCACGGCTCGGCTGAGCAGAAGGAGCGATTCACCCGGCCCACCCTGACCGGCGAGATCACGTGGTGCCAGCTCTTCAGCGAGCCCGGAGCCGGGTCCGATCTGGCTGCCTTGCGGACTCGGGCCGATCGGGCCGAAGGTGGATGGCGGCTGACCGGGCAGAAGGTCTGGACTTCCCTTGCGCACCAAGCAGATTGGGCCATCTGCCTGGCCCGCACAGATGCGACGGTCCCGAAGCACATGGGCATCACGTATTTCCTCGTCAAGATGGACAGCCCGGGCATAGAGATCCGGCCGCTTCGTGAGATCACCGGTGACTCGGTCTTCAACGAGGTCTTCCTCGACGATGTCTTCGTCCCGGACGATTGTGTGGTGGGAGCACCGGGCGATGGCTGGCGACTGGCTCGCAGCACCCTCGCGAGCGAGCGAGTGGCGATGGGACGTGGCTCGTCGCTCGGTGACGCCGTGGAGGCTATGCTCGACCGGGTGGGCGAGCCCAGCGAGCTGCTCGGATCGCTTGTGGCAGAGGGGCTCGCGGTGTCGTTGCTGGATCTGCGATCCACGCTGCGACAACTGGCCGGTCAGGATGCCGGTGCCGAGTCGGCGGTGCGAAAGCTGGTCGGGGTCAGCCATCGGCAAGCTGTCGCTGAAGCTGCCCTCGAGCTGTGTGGCGCTGACGGTGCCGCTGTCGACGAGAGGACGGCCGAGCCGATTCATCAGTTCCTCCTTACCCGCTGCCTGAGCATCGCGGGCGGTACCACCCAAATCCTGCTCTCCCTGGTGGGCGAGCGCGTCCTCGGTCTGCCCAGGGAGCCCTGATGGACTTCACGCTCGACGAGACACAGCAAGTCATCGCCAGGGTCGCCGCTGAGGTGCTCGAATCCGCGAGTCCCGAGGGAGCTTGGAAGGCATTGGGACAGGCCGGAATGCTGACTCTGGCAGTGCCGGCCACCCTCGGCGGGGAAGGGCTTGGCGCACTGGAGATAGCTGTCCTGCTACGCGAGGTGGGCAGGCACGCGGCCATGATTCCGGCGCTGTCCCATCTTGCGACCGGGGTCCTGCCCGCGGCGAGATGGGGAACACCAGACCTATTCACAGGAGACCACCTACTGTCGGCAGCCCTCAACGAACGCTCCACTCCCATGCCGGCCTGGCCGCGTACCACGTTCGACGGTGGCGTCCTCAATGGCGAGAAGGTGGGAGTTCCATACGCGGATACGGCTTACCGGATTCTCGTCCCGGTGACTGAAGGGATTGCGGTGGTCGATCCAGCACTGGCCAAGCTGGAGCGCACCCCGACCTCAAGTGGCACACCGGAATTCACCGTCACGTTCGACGAAACCCCGGTGAGTGCCTTCTGGCAGGCCGATATCGGGGAGCTCTATCAGCTCGCGATCGTGGGTGCCTGCGCGATGGGCGATGGGCTGCTGGCCGGAGCGCTTGATCTGACCACAAAACACATTGGGACGCGCGAACAGTTTGGCAAGCCGCTGGCCACGTTCCAGGCAGTGGCAGGGCAGATCGCGGACGTCTATATCGCCTCGCGAACGTTGCATCTGGCGTCAATCTCAGCCGCGTGGCGACTTGGCACCGGGCGCGACGCGGCGTCCGATGTGGACGTTGCCGCGACCTGGCTAGCGCAAGAGGCCATGACCGCGTTGCGCACCTGTCATCACCTGCACGGCGGGGTCGGCCTGGACGTCACCTACCCGCTTCACCGGTACACGTCGCTGATGAAGGATCTGGTTCGGTATGTTCCTCGACCTGACTGACGAGCAGCAGGCGCTCAAAGCCGAGCTGCGGGAGTACTTCTCCTCGCTGCTCACTGCCGAAGAGCGCGAAGTGATGCTCACCGAGCGGCATGGCCCGGTGTATCGCGGCGTCATCAAACGAATGGGCCATGACGGCTGGCTGGGTGTGGGATGGCCGGTGGAGTATGGCGGGCGGGGCTTCGGCCAAATTGAGCAGCAGATCTTCGTTGACGAAGCAGCTCGCGCAGACGTCCCCCTGCCCGCAGTTACTCTGCAAACGGTCGGCCCGACGCTGCAGGCGCACGGAACGCCGGAGCAGAAGGACTTCTTCCTGCCCCGGATCCTTGCCGGGGACCTACACTTCGCGATCGGCTACACCGAGCCGGACGCGGGCACGGATCTGGCGTCGCTTAAGACACGAGCGGTCCGCGATGGTGACACGTATGTCGTGAATGGACAGAAGACCTTCACCACCGGCGGGCACGATGCCGACTACATCTGGCTGGCCTGTCGCACCAATACCGAAGTGGCCAAGCACAAAGGCATCTCCATCCTCATCGTGGACACAAAGGATCCTGGCTACTCGTGGACGCCGATCATCACCTGCGACGGGGCGCACCACGTCAACGCCACCTACTACTCGGACGTGCGCGTTCCGGTGACGATGCGAGTCGGCGAAGAGAACGCGGGCTGGCGGTTGGTAACGACTCAGCTCAATCATGAACGCGTGATGCTTGGCCCGGCCGGCCGGATGGCGGCGCTCTACGATCGCGTGTACGGGTGGGCTTCGGCCCGAGGTGTGCTCGGGGAAGCCGACGTACGCCGGGCGCTGTATCAGACCAAAGTGGCGATGCGGGTGAACGAGCTTCTCAACTGGCAGGTGGCAACAGCCGCAACGGTGGACATCGCGGATGCGTCGGCCACGAAGGTGTTCTCGTCCGAGCGGCTGCAGCGTTTGGGCGACATGCTCGAAGACGTGGTGGGACGGCACGGAGGGCCGCCGGATCTGGTGCGGTGGCTCGATATTCAGACCAAGCGCAACCTGGTGTTGACGTTCGGCGGCGGCGTCAACGAGATTCAACGTGAGCTGATCGCGACTGCCGGGCTCGGATTGCCGAGGGTGCCCAGATGATCCTCGAAACTGCTGCTCGATTGATGGCGGCCGGGCTGTGTGCTCCACGATCCGGGCGCGATCCGGTGAACCTGCCGATGATCAACAATTGGCTGGAAGCGATGGGGGATAGCAATCCTCGCTATGCGGCCGAAGGTGCGGCGCCGCCTGCCATGGCGCAGGTGTGGACGATGCGAGGGCTGCATCCGGTGTCGACTCCGGACGACCCGTTGCAGGCCATGGTGACCGTGCTGGACGAAGCCGGGTTCACCTCGGTGGTGGCCACCAACTGCGAGCAGACCTATCACCGGTATCTGCGGGTCGGCGAGGAGCTGACCGTCCGCAGCCGGCTATCGGAGGTGGTGGGTCCCAAGAAGACTGCCCTAGGTGAGGGGTGGTTTGTCACCACTGAAAGCACATGGTTCGTGGGTGATGAGGCTGTGGCAACCATGCTTTTTCGAGTACTGAAGTACAAGCCGGCGCCATCTTCACCGCCACTTGTTCCGGGCGCCCCCATCCGGCCTGTCGTCAACCGGGACACCTCGTACTTCTGGGACGGGACAGCATTGGGGGAGTTGCGGATCCAGCAGTGCTCCTCGTGCGGAGTCCTCCGGCACCCGCCCGGCCCGATGTGCCCGTCATGCGGGGCTGCCAAACCGTCATACGTGGTGGCTGAAGGAGCAGGGACGGTCTACAGCTATGTGGTGCACCACCATCCGCC
>DPJL01000491.1 GCA_003543035.1 Micromonosporaceae bacterium
CCCTGGCCCGGGGCCACCACGAGCAGGGCCGCGCTCTGCCTTCCCCGACGATCCCCGCCCGCCTCGTCACCGGCCCGCAGCGCTGCCAGCAGCCGCGACGCGAGTGGCGCCGACTCTGACGAACGAAGCCAGGCATCGCGAATCGCCTCGACCACCTCGGGCCCGGTCAGGATGTTGCCCTGAATGGCATAGCCGTCCCCGGCCACGCCACCGGCCCACGCATGACATCCGTCCCCGGTGTACGTGGCGCCGTCCCCGGTGCGCCCCACGATGCCCACCTGACGCTGTGCCCGCTCCGGATCCGCCGCGACCAGACCTGCCACCGCATCCGCGGGCGTGCACCCGGTACTCAGCAGAGTCAGCCCTTGGATTTTGTAGGCGAGATTGGCGTAGGACTGCGTCGCGAGTGCTCCCACCCCGGCCGAAGCCGCCGACACCGCCGCACCCACGGCCAGGAACTTGCTCGCCACGGCGACCCCGTGTGCGGTGCCGTCAGCGGAACGCGCGACTATCGAGAACGTCATGTTCGCCTACGTTAATAGAAGTTGGATTTTCGTGGCATACCCATATTTTTATGACTGTGAATTTATTGAAGATGGATTGACCATCGATCTGGTCTCGATCGGTGTGGTGGATGAATACGGGCGTGAGTTCTATGCGGTCTCCACCGAATTCGACCCGGCCAAAGCCATTCCATGGGTGCGCGACAACGTGTTGAATCTGTTGCCTTCTCCCGCGGACAAGGCGTGGCGTTCGCGTGCTCGCATCCGGGACGACCTGCTTGAGTTCCTCACTGAGCCGCTCAAGGGCCGTCCACAGGAGACGATAGACCTGTGGGCCTGGTACGGCGCCTACGATCACGTCTCGCTCTGTCAGCTATGGGGCGCCATGCCGGCGCTGCCCAGGGCCATCCCACGCTTCACCAAGGAGCTGCGCCAGCTGTGGGAGGAGCATGGCAAGCCGCCACTGCCCGGCGCGGCCAGCGCCCGCCATGACGCCCTGGTGGACGCCAGACATAACCTTGCCCGCTGGCGGGCACTCAACAGCTGAGCTGCCGGTCGGCGGCGCCGCAAAGCAAGGCGCCACCGACGCAGCAGGCGCACAGACCTGTGGCCTGCGGCAATGGGGACTCAGCAGGTGGCAGTGTTGTTTGGGTATAGTGCCCAACGGCAATGGCGCCGAGCAACCATCCCCCATTTTGGGAAGGATTATCTCCATGCGTATCGGCGTACTCACCGGCGGCGGCGACTGCCCCGGTCTCAACGCGGTCATCCGCGCCGTTGTCCGCAAGGGCGTTGGCACCTATGGCCACGAATTCGTGGGTTTCCGGGACGGCTGGAAGGGCCCGCTCGAGGGCAAGACGATGCCGCTCGGAATCAAGGAGGTGCGCGGCATCCTGCCCAGGGGCGGGACAATCCTTCGTTCGTCGCGGACCAACCCGTTCAAGATTGACGGCGGCGTCGAGCAGATCAAGGCCAATCTCGCGGCGCTCGGCGTCGACGCCCTGATCGCGATCGGCGGCGAGGACACCCTCGGGGTGGCCACCAAGCTGACCGACCTCGGCGTCAAGGTCATCGGAGTTCCCAAGACCATCGACAACGATCTGGGCGCCACCGACTTCACCTTCGGCTTCGACACCGCGGTCAACATCGCGATGGAGGCGATCGACCGGCTGCACACCACCGCCGAGTCGCACCACCGCGCGGTCGTGGTCGAGGTCATGGGCCGCCACGCGGGCTGGATCGCCCTGCACGCCGGCCTGGCCGGCGGTGCCAACGTGGTCCTGATCCCGGAGCAGAAGTTTGATCTCGACGAGGTCGTCGGGCACGTGCAGAAGCGCTTCGAGATCGACTACTCGCCGATCATCGTGATCTCCGAGGGTGCCATGCCCGCCGACGGCGACCTGATCACGCTCACCGGCGAGCTTGACGCGTTCGGCCATGTGCGGCTGGGCGGCATCGGCAACTGGCTGGCCGACCAGATCGAGAAGCAGACCGGCAAGGAGGCGCGCTGCGTTGTCCTTGGACACGTCCAGCGCGGCGGCACCCCCACCGCTTTCGACCGGGTGCTCGCGACCCGCTTCGGCCTGCAGGCGATCGACGCGGCGCACGAGGGCGACTTCGGCAAGATGGTCGCGCTGCAGGGCACCGAGATCGTGCGGGTCCCGCTGATCGAAGCCACCAAGGAGCTCAAGACGGTGCCCCCGCACCGGTACGGTGAAGCCGAAGCCTTCTTCGACTGAGGACTACATGCACACCATTGCGGTTATCGGGGCCGGGAAGATTGGCGAGGTGCTCCTTTCCGGCCTCCTGAAGGCCGGCTGGCCGGCAGACAGGCTCATCGCCACGGCCCGCCGGCCGGAGCGCGCGGCCCTGCTCGAGGAGCGCTACGGTGTCCGGGTCCTGGGCAACGCTGACGCGGCGGCGCAGGCGGAGGTGCTTGCCATCGCCGTCAAGCCACAGGATGCCGCGGCACTCATGGCCGAGCTGGGCCCGCACATCCCGCGGGAGAAGCTGCTCATCTCGCTGTGCGCCGGGTTGCCCACGAGCTTCTTCACCAAGTGGCTCGCCGAGGGGACGCCCATCATCCGGGTCATGACCAATACCCCGGCGCTCGTGGATGAGGCCATGACGGCGATCTCGGCCGGTCCACATGCGACAGCCGAACATCTCGCATTGGCCGAGGAGCTCTTCTCGCCATTAGGGCGCACCATCCGAGTACCGGAAAGCCAGCAGGACGCGGTAACAGCGCTCTCCGGGTCCGGCCCGGCCTACTTCTACTTCCTCGTCGAGGCGATGACGGATGCGGGAATCCTGCTCGGGTTGCCGCGTCAGGTGGCGCACGACCTGATCGTGCAGACCGCCATCGGCTCCGCGATCATGTTGCGCGACTCGGGTGAGCATCCGGTGAAGCTGCGCGAAGCGGTTACCTCCCCAGCGGGGACAACGATCTCGGCCATTCGTGAGCTCGAAAATCACGGTGTGCGAGCGGCTTTCCTCGCCGCGCTGGAGGCGGCTCGGGACAGGGCAAAGGAAATCGCCGACCAGAACCTCTAATCTTGAGGGCATGATTAACGCGGTTCATATGCTCATGTACAGCGAGAATCCTTCGGCTGATCGCGCCTTTCTGCGCGACGTCCTCGGCTACCCGTATGTGGACACCGGCGACGACTGGCTCATCTTCAAACTGCCACCGGCGGAGCTCGGAGTGCACCCGGCAGACGCGGGCGGCCGCACCGACATGTACTTCATGTGCGACGACCTTGAGGCAACCCTCGCCGAGCTGACGGCCAAGGGAGTCGAGATCGCCAGCCCGGTGTCCAAACGCGACTATGGCGTGGAGACGACCATCCGGCTGCCCGGCGGCGGTCAAGTTGGTCTATACCAAGCGTTCCACCAGACCGCGTATGACCTGTAGCGCAGTGCCACCTGGCACCTTACTCATTCACGCGTGAGGGGGTACCGGGGTCCGGACACCCGGTCGTAGGCTTCGGAACAGGGAGGAATGCCCCATCTGTCCCAGGAGGAAACCATGCGACGCGTTGCCCTCGTCCTCGGTACGGCCATTGGTCTTGTCGCCGTCTCCACCCCGGCCTATGCCTACGCGCATGACCGGGTCACCAACCCCTATCTGCACGCCGCGCTCGACATCGTCACCCTCGCGGTGCTGACCGCTCCAGTTTGGACAGCCTTCAACTGGACGCGTGGCCGCCGATCCGCGTGGCTCGTCGGGCTCATCGCACTGGTCCAAATCCCGGCTGGGGTGCTGGCCTTCGTGCCCATCCCCGACCCGGTGCTGCACGTGCTCGCCCTGCTGACGAGCCTTGCCCTGACCGTGACTTCGATCGTCTATGTGCGACGCGAGGCCCGCGCGGAGGTCGTGGCCAGTCACGTCGCCAGATAAGGATCCGCTGTCGGTCGTGTGCGCTGCGCCGCGGGCGACCGGCGGCGGCATCGGGCCTAGAGGA
>DPJL01000171.1:0-5303 GCA_003543035.1 Micromonosporaceae bacterium
AGATCATATTCACGGCTTAGGAAACCGTTGCTCCACTCACCGTCCGACTCGCCCGCTTGATGCCCATGTCGATGGAGCCGATGTCGACCCCTTCGGCGCGCCGAGCAACGGTTTGAAGACCGTGCTCTGGGCGGTCTCGCTGCGCGCTGCGGCGCTGTCGTGGGCCCCAGGGCGACCGGCATGGGAACCGATCGAAGCGCCGGTGTCGCCAGCCCCAGATGACCTCGCGTGTCGAGCGAGCGTCGATGTCGAGGAATGCGCTCCGCTGCGCGGGCCGGCGGCGCGGTTACCAATGCCTCGACACCACCGAGTCAAGGTCCCGGCGAAGAACCACCCACACCAGGTCGTCGCGTCGATCAACCACCCACCCGGTCCAGCCAAACGCCTGATCCGCCCGACGGTCCCACAAGTCCCCGAAGACGTGCTGTTCAACACCGGCGGGGGTCTCCACGACCGCGCTACCGGCCGCTACCTTCCACCGGCACCACGCCACGGCAAAGCGAGCCGAGACGGATATTGACGGATGCCGTTGCCGAAGGCCATCACTGTGTGTAGTCACGGCGCTTAAGATCGGGACGGAACAACGCCGTACCGGACGAGCGCCTCAAGGTCCGGACGGAGCCCCTCCGAAACTGACGAGCACCGTAGGAGCACCACAGGTCCACAATAGACAGATCTTGGATGTAGCGTAGCCTGCGTTTCCGCAGGTCATACTCCTGATGATGTTGCGCGCCCGAAGGGACTCGAACCCCCAACCTTCTGATCCGTAGTCAGATGCTCTATCCATTGAGCTACGGGCGCAAGTGCTCAGCCAGCATACACAACAGGTTTTGCGCGGAGGCTCCGGGATTCGAACCCGGGAGGGGCTTTGGACCCCAACCGCATTAGCAGTGCGGCGCCATAGACCAGGCTAGGCGAAGCCTCCATGGACGGCGTATGACCATCCGCCGCACGAGGATACCGTGCCCGGATGAGGTAGAGCAAAGCGACTATCGGTTTCACGCAATGTGGGGCACGGCCGAGGTGGCCGTGCCCCACAACTTGAGCGCCGATCAGCCGGTGATCGAGACGATCGTCCGGCCGACGGTGGAGGTCCCGTCGCTGTAGGCGACGAAGCCCAGATAACGCACTCCCGTGGTGAGACCGGCCCAGTTGAAGGTCACCGAGGTGTTGCCACCGGTGGTGACGGCTGGGGCGGCCGGGGTCACAGTGAGGTTGCCCGCGCTGCTACCCGGTACCAAGAAAGTGTGGTGCTTGACAGCCGGAATCGAGCCCTGGAACGAGTAGAGCACCACGTAGATGTCGTAGCTGCCCTCCCCGAGCGTGATGGACTCGTCGGAGCTGCCGGTGGCGCTCTGGCCGGCCAGCGTCTTGGTGCCGGCCTTGTAGGCGAACACGTCGACGTCGGTGTCGGCTGGAAGGTCACCCGCGAAGGTGCCCACCCGAGCCAACTGGGTACCGGCCGGAACCGTCACCGTGATCTTCTTGGCGCCATTCGACTCCGCCGGGAGGGCGGGGTCGAAGGTGGTGTCGGCAGCCCCGAAGGTCAGGTCGGTCACGTTCGACGCGACCAGGCCGGCCGGGCTGGTGTTCAGGGTGCCGCTGAAACCGGAGGTCAACGACACGGCGGCGGAGCCGCTCGGGCCATTGCCGACGATCTCACCCGGTGCCGCAACGCCGACCGGGCGAACCGCGATCGGGCTGGTCACCACGTGGCGACCGGTGACGAACTCGGTCAGGCTCAGCGAGCCGAAGGCCCACTGACCCAGCGCGGCGTTCGTCCGGGTGATCGTCACCTTGAAGGTGGCGGTCTCGCCCGGCTTCACCACCAGCAGCGGCTTGGAAACCTTGACCTTGAATCCGGCCGGTGCTTTGACGATCGGCAGGTAGAGGCCGATCTTCTTGGTGACGTTGGTGACTGTCCGGGTGACGGTCTGAACTCCGGCCAGATCGCCGACGGCGATCGAGGCGTAGTTCAGGTCGCTCGGGTCCACCGAACCGATCTGGTCACAGACGCCCGCTCCACCAATCAGCTGGAGCTGGCCGAGGCCACACGCGTACTGGTACCACTCCTTCTGTCCCGAGTCGTAGACCAGACCCGGGTCGAAGGCGCTGGCCACCTGAACGTGACCTGATCCGTAGTTGAGCGGGGTGGCGTCACCCTGCGACCACTGAATCGTCTTGCCAGCACTGTCCTTTGTGGACGCTGTTGTCATCATCGCCGACTTGATGGCCATCGGCGACCACGTCGGGTGCTTCGCCTTCAGCAGCGCCGCGATTCCAGCGACGTGCGGCGCCGACATCGAGGTGCCCGAGTAGGCGTCGAAGTCCTTGCCGTCATTGCCGGGCGGGGCAACCGCCGCGATGACATCCACACCGGGTCCGGTGATATCCGGCTTGAGCAGGTCGCCCGCACCGGCCTTGGCCGGTCCGTAGGACGAGAATCCTGCCATCGCCGGGGCGGTCACCGGGCTGGTGTCCACAACCGACATTGCCGCCGTGGCGCCCGCGTTCGCGGCGTAAGCCTTGATCGCGTTGCCCACGGTGGCGTTGAAGTGCACGGTCGGCACGTAGTGGAGGTCACCGTTGATCGACTGTGCGTCGCTCGTGTTGGCGAGGATCATGCCGACGCCGCCGGCTTCCTTGACGACCTTGCTCTTTTCGTTGCGGGCGTTGACTCCCCGGTCGCAGATGACGACCTTTCCGCCTGCCAGTGCCGAGTCGAGCGTGCCGGGTAGGCAGAGCGCGACCTCAGCCGCGTTCGCGCCAGCGGCAGCCACCGCGGTGGAGGCCACTAGCGGCGACGAAGCCACCGCGGTGGGAACGACGCCGACACCGGTGTGCTTGGTGCCATTGCCAAGGGTGACGGTCTTGCTGCCACCACGGTTGTGGGTGCTCGCCGCGACCGTGGTGGTCCACGGCGAGTTGTGCGCGACGCTGCTCTTGCCGATGGTGTCGCCCGAGTTTCCGGCCGACGTCGACACGAACACGCCCGCGTGTGCGGCGTTGAGGAACGCGATCTCATCCGGGGTCACCACAAACGTGCTGGAGCCCGAGATGGAATAGTTGATCACGTCCACGCCGTCGGCGACAGCCTGGTTGATGGCTGCCACGAGGTCGACCGTGGTACCGGTCCCGTTGCCGGCCTCGTCCTCCCACAGCGCCTTGTACATGGCGATGCGAGCGGCCGGGGCGACACCGGAGGTGGTGCCGAGGTCGAAACCGTTGATGGAAGCCGGCACGCCGAAGTTTCCGGCCGCCGTGGAAGCGGTGTGAGAGCCGTGGCCGCCGTAGTCACGCGGCGACTGGAACTCCCCTTCCCAGATCTCGCCATAGCCCGCGTTGAAGTACCGCGCGCCAATGAGCTTGTTGTTACAGGCAACCGGCTGCTCTGTCCCCGAGTCGCAGGTGCCCTTCCACTTCGCCGCGATCGCGGCGGCGTCCGGACGAGGCTCGCTCAGCGCCGCGAACGACGGGTTCTCCGGCCAGATGCCGGAGTCGATGACCCCGACGATGATGCCTTCGCCCGCATGCTCGTTGCCCTGAAACTGCTTCTGCCACACGCCTTTGTCGCCGGTGAGGCCGAGGAAGTCACGGGTCGAGGTGGTGTCGGCGTGGAAGGTTTCGTTCTTCCACACGTTGACCACGCCGCTCGTGTACTTCAGCCGGACCGCCTCGGCAGGGGTGAGCCGGACAGCCATTCCGTTGAAGACCACGCCATAGTCGTAGACCTTCTTGGCGGTGCTGACGCGCGATGACCGCAGTGCGGCATCGTGCTCGCTTTGCAGCTTCTGCAGCCATGCTTTGGCGGCAGCGCTGTGCGCGTTGACCTTTTCCCCCACCGGGGCCTTGGTGGCCTCGTTCTTTGCCAGCGGCTCACTGGTGGTTTGCACCAGGTAGAGCGCGCTTTCGGATGCTCCCGATGGAGCCGCTAGGGCGCCGCCGGTCGCGGAAGCCGCGAGTGCGGCCGTCGCGACGATGGACAGCGCCATCGCGGCCGGACGCCCTGAGGCCAAGGGCCTCACCCGGCGGCCCGCCAACACCGCGGAGCCGCCAAGTGAGAGGCCCAAGGCCCCGACCAATCGATTGAGCTTCAAGGGGTGCTCCTCCTCCCGAATGGGCGCATGTTGATCGCGACCCATGAAGGCGGAGCCTAGGACTCACCCGCTGTGACATTGACCTTCACTTCATAACGATTCCGTTATCAGATCCAATTTAGACGGTCTGCCAGCAGGGTGTACCCGACGAAGGCCACCACATCCAGCAAGGTATGAGCGATTATCAATGGCCCAATTCGCTTGTAGCGCAAGAAGAACAACGCGAAGATCACGCCCATGATGGCATTGCCGACGAATGCGCCGAATCCCTGATAAAGGTGATAGGAACCGCGCAGCAGAGCGCTCACCGCGATTACCGTCGGCAATCGCCAATCCCACTGCTTCAAGCGGGTGACGAGATAGCCGACCGCCACAACCTCTTCCAGGACCGCGTTTTCCACGGCTGCGAGGATCAGCACCGGCACCGCCCACCATAGATCAGGCAATCCGGCTGGTACCACATTAGCGTTGACCCCCAACGCTTTTGCCCCCAGGTACAGGCCCAGCCCGGGGATGCCGATGATGGTGGCGAGCGCCACGCCCGAGCCGATGTCGAACTTCCACCGGCGGGTGTTCAGCCCAAGCAGGTCCCGCGCGTTGCCAGGATCCCGGTTCAGAAAGTGGATCGCGAGCAACACCGGCACGAGTGCGAAGAAGATCCCAAGTAGTTGGTAGGTGAGATCCAGATACGGCCGCGGCGTGAGTGAAGGGTTGAGTCGGGCTGACTGCTGACTCAAGGGAGTCGTCGCCGTCAACATGGCTGCAAGCGCTACAACTGCGTAGACGGCTGACTTACCCAACGAGACGCCCAAGACCAGCAGCGTCTCGTTCCTGTGCCGAACCTTAACTTCTTCCACGAGAAGGAAGCGTCGCACACACTGTGCGACATGCAAACGCGGAGAGTGAAGGAAAATCCTGAATGTGAGCGACCTTCAGCGCCTCTTGAAAGAAAGCTGGACACTGGTCGAGGAGCAACAGGAGAAGGTGGCGGGCTACTTCTATGCCCGGATTTTCCTTAAGCACCCCGGGATTCGTGACATGTTCCCGATGACCATGGACGTTCAGCGGGCGCGGCTGCTGGGGGCCCTCGTCACCGCGGTCCAGACCGTCGACGATCCCGAGCGCTTCGACGAATATCTGCGCGCGCTGGGTCGCGATCACCGCAAATTTCAAGTCGTGCCAGAGCACTACGAGGTGGTCGGGCAG
>DPJL01000171.1:5699-19580 GCA_003543035.1 Micromonosporaceae bacterium
CAGGCGTGGCGCGACGCCTACGACGTGATCGCCCGCAAGATGCTGGCCGGGGCTGAAGCTGACTGCAATCCCGCCTGGTGGCATGCCGAAGTCATTGCGCACGAACGGCGAGCGCGCGACATAGCGGTGTTAACCCTTAAACCCCTTCAGCAACTTGAGTACCGGGCCGGCCAATACGTTTCCATCGAGTCCCCCGCACACCACCCCCGCGTGTGGCGCACATATTCGGTGGCGAACGCGCCAAGAGCCAACGGCACCATGGATTTCCACGTCCGTGCCCTGGGCGCGGGTTGGCTCTCGGGTGCTCTGGTGCGCCGAGTCAAGCCGGGCGACATGGTGCGGCTGGCCGCGCCGATGGGCTCGATGGTGCTCGACCGACGGTCCACTCGCGACATTGTGTTCCTGGCCGGTGGCACCGGTCTCGCCCCGATCCGGGCGCTGCTCGACGAGTTGACCAGTTTCAACCGCACCCGCTGGGTACATCTTTTCTTCGGTGCCCGCGATCGGCAAGACCTGTATGACCTTGCGCATCTGCAGAACCTTGCGACCTCCTACCCGTGGCTGTCGGTCGTTCCGATCTGCAGCAACGACCAAGGCTGGGGTGGCGAGGAGGGCACTGTCGCCGAGGCACTATCACGTTTCGGACCCTGGCGGGAACACGACTTCTTCGTCTCCGGCTCACCGGCGATGGTGCGCAGCACGCTGAGAGCCCTTGGCCAGCTTCAGGTGCCGCACACCCGGATCCGCTACGACGCCTTCAGCGACCACTAGGCAATCTGAACCGCCACTGCAACTGGAAACGGGCGTTCAGGGCCGGATCCTCTGTGCGCCAAGTGAAAATCTCCTGATCGCCTTCGCGCTCCCGGATGATCGGGGTACGCAGCGGGGCTTCCTCCGCTGCCATCGAGGTCTCGACGCCCCACACCTGCGGGTCGAGCTCGATCGGGAAACGCATCTGCACCACCAGGCGTCGGGTCGGCAAGCGCACTGCCCGCTCGAACCAGGAGCCCCATTGTTCGTCGCTGACTCGATAGCGGTACTCGATGGTGGTCCTCTCTCCCGGATAGAGCGGGAAGCGACCGTCGTCGTTCTCGAACAGCAGCCAGATCTCCTTGAACGCATCCCGGTCCACCTTCGCGCGCCAATGCATCGGCTCGGTGGCACCCGGCGCACCGCACTGCGCGGCGAGACCTAACTTGTCGAGGATCAACGGATACAGGCGGTGGTGGGCATTGGAACGTTGAGGCTGTCCCGGGTACCGGTCGACGGCCACCCGGATCACATAGCGCGTCACTGGATCGCCGCCGGCGTTGTAGAGAGCCCGCCGCACCACGAGCTCGTAGCTGCCGTCCTGGAAGGTGAGTTGAGCCTCTTCCAGCTCCACCACCAATCCAGCTCCCGGCGGCAGCCATTGGCTGGGGATGACCGGCTCCCGCGTCAGCAGGGTCACCGGCCCACGTGCCTGACGTGCTTCGTCGTATTCCTGAAAGCGCCGCCAGATGGCTCCACTCGCACTGAGGACAGCTTCGGCTCTGCGGGCAAAGTCCTCAGTCGGCCTATGTCGACGACCTTCGATGTGACTGATGTAAGACGGATCGAATCCCATCCGGGCGGCAAGTTGCTTCTTCGTCATCCCCCTGTCGACCCGCCATCGGGCCAGCTCATTGGCAAAGGCTTCGGCTGCCCGCTCCACCGGCGAGACACTCATGTGTTCATTCTTCGTGGCAAAGGGATCAACTGCTGAGAAGTGCAGTTTTCCTGACGAAAGCCTTGACAGGTCGGATGGGTGACGGTCCGTAATTTTCTTCCTGGCAGGTCTGGTTAGGCTAGCCTTAATTGGATACAGTGTGGCGGTCCCGAGAGGAGGTGGCATCGCAAGGTGAACACAGTGGCATTTCCCTACACCTCCGATGCGCTGCGCCCCCTTACGGTTACGCTGAGTGCTCTTTCGCCTCTGCAGGGTCTCGCAGATCCCCTTATCGTGGTCGATCGCTCCGGCTGGACTCCAGCGACCGATCTTGTGAACGGATCGCGACTGCCCGATCTCCTCGAGGACGCCCGGAAGCGCTGGAGTGCCGCCCCCCACGCCGCTGCCACCCTCGCATGGAAGTCCTATAGCTACTGGCTGGCCATGCCGGCCGTGCTCAGCTGGGCCGTGGCCCGCCGCGTGCCGGTGATGGATGCCGAGAATGTGTTGGTGCGCTTCGGTTCAGGCTCACCTCTGCTCAAGATTGGCCTGCGCACCAGCTCGGTGGTGGTGCTGCCAGACGATCCGCTCGCCCACAGCGGGCTGCCCGGCGTCTCTGTCGCCGCGGACGAAGAAATCCTGCTCAAGACGCTGCGAGTGGGCCTGCTCGAGCACCACCTCGACCCGCTCTCGGAACGCATCCGCCAGGACGTCAAGGTGGGCCCGCGGACTCTGCTGGGTTCGGTCGCTTCCGGCATCGCCTACGCGGTTATCCGGGCTGGCGACGTGCTTCCCGGCTCGACCACCGCGACGGTGAACACCCTGTTGCAGGCGCTCAGCCTCGACGACCTCGTGGACCTTATCCCCGGCGCGAGGGATGAGCCCGGCGTGCTGCGCAAGACCTGCTGCCTGGCCTTTACCCTGCCAGAGCCAAAGATTTGCACCGGTTGCTGCCTGCGGAGCGTCTAAAGCGGACCGATTGTCTGACCACGTGAGTGAATCGGACGTGACGCAGGTCGAGGGGCATCGTTGCATATTGCATGGACGTGTTTTCCCGTACGTTCCTTCCCGCCACCAGCGAAGCCGGCATTCCGATGCCGACCGTAAGCCGGCACATGCCGATCTTCCGCCGCTGTGTCGAATCCGATGACGCCACCGTCCTGGTCACCCGGGCCAACCGCCCGGACCGGCCGCTCGGTGGCGAATTCATGCTCCTACTCACCTATCGCCGCCTCGTCGTGACTCAGGAGAGCAGGCTGTTCAAGCGGCTTCGCCTGCACCTGAACACGGAGTTGCGGCACCTGGCCAACATCACGTGGCATCCGGATCCTCGGCTGGCCGCGATCGAGTTGGCCGCCACCGCGGTGGATGGGATCCGCGAGCGCTTCTGGATCCACGCCGGGCACCCGAAACAGGTCTGGCATCTGGACGCGCTCTTCAGTCACATCTTCCGGCCCAGAGTCGTCTCGCCGCGTATCGGAGAGCCCGCTCCGTACGTCGGCTTCGCCGACCACCTAGTGCGTGTCTAACCTCCTGCTTACCTGACTCTTACACCGTTCAGACATCATTGGCCGGTGGAGAAGGGTCTGATCCTCGTAGTCGAGGACGAGCGGCCGATAGCCGAGCTCGTGCGCATGTACCTGCAGCGCGACGGCTACGGCGTCGAGCTCGAGTCGGACGGGGTCGCCGGGCTGGCTGCCGCCCGGCGGCTGCGCCCAGCCGCCTGCATTCTCGATATCGCCCTGCCAGGTATGGAGGGTACCGAGATCTGCCGGCGGCTACGAGCAGACGACATCTGGACCCCGATCATCTTCCTGACCGCTCGCGACGACGAAGTCGACCGGATCGTGGGGCTGGAGCTTGGCGCCGACGATTACCTCACCAAGCCCTTCAGCCCGCGTGAGTTGGTCGCACGAGTCCGTGCGGTGCTTCGGCGCTCCTCGGGCACACCTGAGCCGGATCGTGCCCGTACCGTCGGAACAGTGCGGATCGACCCGGCCAGCCGTAGCGTGAGTGTGGAAAGCGCCCCAGTCCACCTCACCAGTACCGAATTCGACCTGTTGATGCACCTGATGAGCCGCCCCGGCCGCGTCTACACCCGCGACGAGTTACTCAGCGCGGTCTGGGGATACGCCGCTCACGGCGGCACCCGGACAGTCGACGTGCACGTGGCCCAGGTCCGGGCCAAACTCGGCGACGCAGCCTCGATCATCCGGACAGTTCGCGGAGTCGGGTATACCGCCGATGCCTGACCGTTCCGACCTCACCGTCCCGATCCGGGTGCTCAACTCTCCAAAATCGACGGTCAAAGGTTCCAGCGTCACCGTCCGGGCGGTCGTCACCGGTTGCATTGTCGCGCTTATCTCCGTCTTCGTGACTGCCCTTATCGCGATCCCGCTCGCGGTGCAGTCGGCCGAGAAGTCCGCGCGTGAATCCCTTGCTACGCAAGCTAACGCGGTCGCAACCGTGCTTAAGATTCGCAATCCCAAGCGGGTGCCCGATTCGCTGCCCATCATCGAGCAGCTGCGCAAACAGAACATCGACGCCTACCTCGTCATGGATGGCAAGTCAGACCCGGTCGGCCTGCCGGATCGGCTTGTGCAGCAAGTGATTTCCGGCAACCGGGTCAGCGAGCGGTTCATCCTGCTCGACGGCAGACTGCACATGGTCGAGGGGCGCCCGATCGGCGAAGGCACCGGGATCGTCCTCGCCCGCGAGGCCGCCACGGGACTGGGCAAGCAGGTGCTGCGCAGCTTGTGGCTGCCACTGTTTGCCGGGCTTGGCGCCGGTGTGCTGGCCGGTGTCCTACTTGGACGTAGGCTGGCCCGCCCGATCCGCAATGCGGCCATCGCCGCCGCCCGGTTGAGCTCAGGCGACCGAGGCGTGCGATTGGCCATCGAGCCGCCCGCGGAGGTTGGCCGTCTCGCCGAATCCATCAATGACCTGGCTAGCGCGCTCGCCAATAGTGAAGGGCGACAACGAGAATTCCTGCTCTCGATTTCGCATGAGCTCCGAACGCCTTTAACCACTATTCGGGGGTACGCCGAAGCATTGTCAGACGGAGTGGTGGACTCGGAATCAGCCGCGGGTGCCGGCCGAACCATCCTCACCGAAGCCGAGCGGCTCGACCGGCTGGTCGCCGATCTGCTTTCGCTTGCCAGACTTGAAGCGGCCGACTTCGCGATCGAACTCACCAATGTGGACCTCGGGGAGCTCATCGCCTCAGCCGAAGTTGCCTTTACCCCGCGCTGCACCCAGCATGGGGTGCGGCTGCGCATCGAGCGACCCGCTACGCCGGTCATCGTCAGCACCGATCCGGTGCGGCTGCGGCAAATCGTCGATGGCCTGATGGAGAACGCGCTACGAATAGTCCCGCCAGGGAAGCCCATCGTGCTCGCCGTGGGCTCGGACGCGGGCCGTGCGATCGTCGAGGTGCGCGATGGCGGGCCGGGCCTGACCGACGACGACCTCGCTGTGGCCTTCGAGCGGGGGGCGCTTCACCAGCGGTACCAAGGAGTTCGCAAAGTCGGCAGCGGCCTCGGCCTTGCGCTTGCCGCCGGTTTGGTCAAACGACTGGGCGGCACGATCGAGGCGGGGCACGCTCCCGAAGGCGGCGCCCGGTTCACGGTTTACCTACCCCAAACCCGCAACTGACCTGCGGTTAGTAGGAGATCGGCAGGCTGGGGGCATGAGAAAGATAGCCCTGAGTCTGTTCCTTGGAACCGTTGCCCTCTTCGGCGCCACCGCCTGCGGCCCGGCCGCGGCCACCGGCGGCCTGATCGCCTCGGCCGAGGCTGAAGCCCTTGCCGCCATGGGCATTGAGCCAGCCGACATCGTCCCCGCCGAAGCCGGCCTCGACCCGGCCTCGCCTTCCGCCAAACCGAGGAAGGACGGAGAGAAGGGCGATGGCAAGCGGCTGGAGGCCTGGCAAAGGCGCCACCCGGCCAAGGTCGGCCTGCACCGGAATGTGCTGCACGGTGAGGCCGTCGTGCAGACGAAGGAAGGCACCATCACCGTCGTCGTCCAGCGCGGTGAAGTCACCGCGATCACCGGCGATTCGGTGACGGTGAAGTCGAGCGATGGCTTCACGTTGACCTGGAAATTCCACGAGAACCTGCGGGTGGTGGAGAAGCGCGCCACGATCCAGCCGAGTCAGTTGAAGGTCGGGGCGAACATCGCGCTCGCCGGGCCCAAGAGCGGCGACACCCCGATGGCCCGCCTCATCGTGATCCCCCTCGCCAAATAGCAGTACTACGAAGGGCCCGATTCGAGCCTTGCATTCTGTTGCCGGGCCAGATCACAGCGGCGGCGCCGGGCCACGCAATGTGGCCAGCTTGCGCTGGTATTCCTCGTCGTCGACTTCACCTGCGGCATAGCGGCGCCGCAGGACCTGTTCAGCATCATCGACGCCAGAAGACGCATGCCCGCTGGTGGCGGTGCGGGTCGCCCATACCACGAGAAAGACCACGGCGCCGAGCACCAACAGGGCGAGCACGGTCATCGAGGCCATCATCATCAGCATGCTGCCCGAGTGCCACATCATGATGGGTCCTCCTATCTGGATTCAGGTGAGATTGGAAATGTTGAACCAGGCAAACGGGGGCCAGGGCAGGTTGCGCAGCACCACCGCATACAGCAGAAAAAGTCCAATGTAGACAGCTATGGTTTTGGTGCCAGGCTTCCACCACGGCAGAGCCCGCCCGGTGTAGGCGTGCACGGTCCACACCACCAGGCTGTACAGGCCGTACAGCAATCCGGCCAGGGCGGCCAGATGGTGGCGGGCGGCCTCGATGAGGTTGCCGTGGATCAGGTAGAAGAACATTCGGGTGCCGCCGCAGGTGGGGCCGTTGATTCCGGTCAACGCATGCCACAGGCACGGCCCAGTCGGATCAGCGATGCGATCGGTCGGGTTGAAGGTCAGCACCCAGGCGGCAGCCGCGGCGAGCAGCAGCCAGATCCCGGCTGGCCCGATCCGGTACAGCAGCGGAATGCGTGCCGAGGCCGACTGGGTCATGAGGTGCCCTCTAGCACGGCACTGTACCCAGCGCCGGCGATAGCATCGGCGATTGCTTGCGGGGTAACGGAATCGCCTGCATGCACGGTGGTGCGGCCGGTGCGCAGCGAGGTTTCGGACCGCTGCACACCTGCCACATCGTCTTCGAGGGTTTCGTCGATGAGGATGGCACAGCTGGCACAATGCATACCGGCCACCGCGAAGGTGAAGGTGGTCATGATGCCGCCTTGACAGTGAGTTTGCCGGTGTACATGCCCATGCCACACGAGTAGGCGAGCTTGCCGGGTTTGAGGACACCAAGGTCGATGCTGGTGTCGCCGTTGACCGGCAGGATCTCTTCCTTACCGAGGCTGGGGATGACAAACGAGCGCACACATCCTTGCGCCCTGTCCGATCTGACGATCAGCGTGGTGGGCAGCCCGGCGGTGACGTCGAGGTTGCCAGGTGTGTAGGCGCCCTCGGTGGCGGTGATGATGACGGTCTGCCGGCCACCGTCCACGGTGACGCGTTCGCTGGCCGGCGTGTCCGGCGCCGCGGCAGCCTCGCCGCCGGTGAAGCCCAATGTGGAGGCCAGGCTGGAGGCGGCCAGAGGCGAGCCGGTCAGCTCGAGCCCTCCGTTGAAGGTGAAGACCCCGAGTGCGAGCACCACTAGGCCAGTTGCGACGGCCAGGCCCTTACGCGCGCTGCCGTGTGCGCGGCGGGCCCGGGCTGCGGCGTAGCCGAGGACGGTGAACAACGGTGCGGTGCCGATAACGAATACGGCCAAGATGAGCGCACCCTGCCACGCCGACCCGGACGCCACCGCCAAAGCCATCACCGACAGCGTGACCCCACACGGAATCAGGATGCTGGACATGCCCAGCACGGCCGGGGCCAGCGCCGACTGTGACCTGGCGCGCCCGCGCACCAGCCGGGTCCACGACGCAGGCGGGGTGAACACCAGGCCGGTGAACCCCCGTACCCCGAGCTGCCCTAAGCCCATGGCGATGATCAGTACTCCGGCGGCGAGCTGGACCATGGCCCGCACATGGGGCGTCAGCTGTACGGCGGTGCCCAAAACGCCAAGCAACGCGCCCAAAATCGTGTGGGACACCAGTTTCCCGACAAGAAACCCGCCGACCGGGGTGAGATCGTCGGCGGCCGTGGCCTTCGGCACTACGGCAGTACGGGAACGGCGGCGCCCAGCCGGCGTCGGTGAACCGGTTTGCTGGCGGGCGACCAGCCCTGCCAGCAGGCCGCCTTGCACAGCGGCGCACGACACGCCACCGGCCAGCAGGCCCAGCAGCAAAACAGAAACAAGACTTGTTGACACGATGAAGAAGACCCTTTCGCAGGAAGAAAACCAGCACAAGACATCCATGGATATGGATTAGTGAGGGCGGCTTTCTCCTATGTGCGCGACACGCACATCTGCGTCAGGCTCAGCTGCGGGCGGGCAAACGCCACCGGCTGCACCATCGCGGCAAGCAGGCGGCGCAGCAGCGCGAGCAGCCGCAGCGGGCTCTTCAGCAGCACGAACGCGGCGGCGACACTGGCCAGCACCGTGATACACACACCGGCCAAACCAGCGGGCATCGGCTCATCCTGGGCGGGCGGCTGGGCGGCTAGCAGCGTCACGTCCATCAGCGGGGTGTGGTGAGTCATCGCGGGCATCCCGGCGACCGGGGACGCCGCCATGCCATTGCTGCACTGCCATGCCTGCCATAACCCGAGGCCGGACAGCAGCAGCACGACCACCACACGCAGCGGCCAAGCCGCTGTTCGCATTCGCCTGGTCTGCCGCATACCGGCCAGGATACGTCCAGCAGCGCACGGCCGGGCAACCATCTGCACGCTTATACCCCCCTCGGGTAACATGAGGGCGGTGACCATGCGGGAGGCGAACTCAGCACGCCCAGCGCGGCCTGGCCTGCCCTGGTCATGCTGCTGCTGGTCACCGCCGGGTTAATCACGATGCACACGCTGGGCCATTTCAGCCCTCCCGGCACGGCAACGGCGGCGTCTCACGGTGCCGCTAACCAAGCCAGCGACTCCTTCCACGACTCGATGACCACGACTGCGGCCGTCACCGCTGCTGGCAGCGGCGTGTCCGCCTCCACCATCATCGTCACCTTCAACGCGCTGCTGCTGCGCCGCCTCACCCCCAAGCACACGGCACCAGCAGCCACACACGGCCTAAGGCCAGTTGATACACCGCGTACCCCCATCGGGTATGCGGCGCGTCACATTTCGAACGCACGGGTACCCCTGGGGGGTAGTGGTATGGTGAGGGCGGCGAAGGAGGTTCACCCATGACTGGCAAGTACAGCGGCGGAGATAAGAAGGCCGACAATCTGGCCCGGCTGCGCCGCATCGAAGGACAGGTCCGCGGCCTGCAGCGGATGGTCGAAGCCGACACCTACTGCATCGATGTGCTGACCCAGGTTTCGGCGGCGACGAAAGCTTTGCAGGCGTTTGCACTGGAGCTGCTGCACGAGCACATGGCGACCTGTGTCGTTGACGCCGCCGCTAAAGGTGGCGAGGAGGCAGAGACCAAAGTCAAGGAAGCTTCCGACGCGATCGCCCGCCTGGTCCGCTCATAACCCCCGTAGAAGGAGTTCATCATGACCACCACGACCTACGCCGTTTCCGGGATGACCTGCGGGCACTGCGTCAACTCGGTGAGTTCCGAGATCGGCAAGCTCACCGGTGTCCGTGACGTCAAGGTTGACCTCGCCACCGGTGCGGTCACCGTCGACAGCGAACAGCCCCTTGACAGCGCCGCGGTGGCGGCTGCCGTCGATGAGGCCGGCTATCAGGTGGTGACACCGTCGTGAAGACACCGGTCAAACTCAGCCTCTTCACATTGAGCCTGGTAGTGGTCTTCGCCGTGGCATGGGGTGCCGGCTCACTGGCCGGCCCCTTCAACCTTGGGAGTGACAGCGTGGACACCGCAGGACATAGCCAAGAGCACGGCTCACCACAGGCCAACGCGGCGGCGAAGGTGCCGGGCGGGCTGCAGATCGCCCAGGACGGGTACCAGCTTGCGCTGGTTTCTACGCAGCTGTCCACTGTGGACAGTCAGCCGTTCACGTTCAGGGTGATCGGCCCGGACGGTAAACCGGTCACCGCCTATACCCGTGCACACGAGAAGGATCTGCATTTGGTGCTGGTGCGCCGGGACCTGACCGAGTTCCAGCACGTGCACCCAGTCCTTGGCGGTGACGGGGTGTGGTCGGTGCCGCTTCGGGTGCAGCAGCCCGGGCAGTACCGGGTGTTCGCTGATTTCCAGCCCGCGGCACGCGACACAGGGTTGATCCTGGGCGCTGATGTGGCCGCACCCGGCGACTACCAGCCCCAGCCCCCGGAAGCCCCCAGCCGGACAACGACTGCCGGCGAATACACAGTCACCCTCGATGGTGATCTGACCCCAGGCACCTCATCGAAGCTCACGCTGACGGTATCTAAGGCCGGGGCACCGGTCACCGACCTCGAGCCCTATCTCGGGGCATTCGGGCACTTGGTCGCATTACGCAACGGCGATCTGGCGTACCTGCACGTGCACCCGGAAGAGAGCACAACGGCCGGGCCGCGGATCGTCTTCTACGCCGAAGTGCCCAGCGCTGGAACGTACGGCCTGTTCCTGGACTTCCAGCACAGCGGCACCGTGCGCACCGCACACTTCACCGCTGCCACACACGGCGTTGCCGCACCTGCTCCGGCAGCGAGCGCCTCGTCGGCCGGCCACGGCCATTAGAAGGAGGACACCATGGCAACCGCTACCGAGCCATTGAAGATGGCCACGCAGCAGATCGAGCTGGCGATCGGCGGAATGACCTGTGCCTCCTGCGCTGCGCGGATCGAAAAGAAGCTCAACAAGCTCGACGGTGTGACCGCGAGCGTCAACTACGCCACCGAGAAAGCGACGGTCAGGTTTCCCGAGTCGGTGACACCGGCCGATCTGGTGTCCACGGTGGAGGCCACCGGGTATACCGCCGCGCTGCCTGCCCCGGTGGAGACTTCCGGGCAGGCGGCTCCGGTTGATGAGCTTGTTTCCTTGCGGGCGCGGCTCGTCGTGTCGGTTGCGCTCGCCGTCCCGGTCATCGTGCTGGCGATGATCCCCGCACTGCAGTTCACTAACTGGCAGTGGCTCTCGCTCACCCTCGCCGCGCCGGTGGTGGTCTACGGTGGGTGGCCGTTCCACAAAGCTGCGTGGGCCAACCTGCGCCACGGCGCGGCCACGATGGACACCCTCATTTCGGTGGGTACCCTGGCCGCCTTCGGCTGGTCGCTGTGGGCACTGTTCTTCGGCACCGCCGGGACACCGGGTATGACGCACCCGTTCAGCTTCGCCATCGAACGCAGCGACGGCGCCGGCAACATATATCTCGAGGTTGCCGCCGGGGTCACCATGTTCATCCTGGCGGGACGGTTCTTCGAGGCGCGTTCAAAACGCCGCGCCGGAGCCGCCCTGCGTGCCCTGCTGGAACTGGGCGCCAAAGACGTCGCGGTGCTGCGAAACGGCGTGGAGACCCGGATCCCGGTCGGCCAGCTCGTGGTCGGCGACATGTTCGTCGTGCGGCCCGGCGAGAAGATCGCCACCGACGGCATCATCGATGTTGGTACGTCGGCTGTGGACAATTCGATGGTCACCGGCGAGTCCGTGCCGGTCGATGTCAAGGCCGGTGACCGGGTGGTGGGTGCCACCGTCAACGTCAGCGGGCGGCTTGTCGTCCGCGCTGAGCGGGTTGGTGCCGACACCCAGCTAGCCCAGATGGCCAAGCTCGTGGAGCAGGCGCAGACCGGCAAGGCCGCGGTGCAGCGGCTAGCGGACAAGATCTCCGCCGTGTTCGTGCCGATCGTTATCGCACTTTCCGTTGCCACACTTGGCTTTTGGCTGGGTACCAGCAACGGGGTCGCCGCGGCGTTCACCGCAGCGGTGGCGGTGCTGATCATCGCTTGCCCGTGCGCGCTCGGGCTGGCGACCCCGACCGCGCTTCTGGTCGGCACCGGCCGTGGAGCCCAGATGGGCATTCTGATCAAAGGCCCTGAGGTGCTCGAATCGACTCGCTCTATCGACACGATTGTGCTGGACAAGACCGGCACCGTCACCACCGGGCAGATGGCCCTGGTCGATGTCTTCACCGCCGATGGCGAAGACCGCGACAAGGTGCTGCGCCTTGCCGGAGCCCTGGAGGCGGCGTCGGAACACCCGATCGCTCAGGCGATCGCGACCGCTGCGGCATCGGCGGGGACGCTGCCGCCGGTGGATGGTTTCTCCAATGTGGAGGGCCTGGGAGTGGTGGGCATCATTGACGGGACCAAGGTGGTCGCTGGGCGGCCACGCCTGCTCGAAGAGCACGGCCTCGCTCTGCCGCCGGCGCTGGCCGATGCCCTGCAGAACGCGCAAGCCAAAGGACATACGGCAATCCTGGCCGGCTGGGACGGCGAAGTGCGGGCCGTGCTTTCTGTCGCCGACGCGGTCAAGCCGACCAGTAAGGCGGCCATCGCCGCGCTACGCAAGCTAGGCCTGACACCAGTTTTGCTGACCGGTGACAACACCACAGTCGCCCGCGCCATTGCCGCCGAGGTGGGTATCGATGAGGTCATCGCTGAGGTCTTGCCGCAGGACAAAATGGAGGTCGTCAAACGCCTGCAAGCCGAAGGCAAAGTGGTGGCGATGGCCGGGGATGGCGTCAACGATGCTGCCGCCCTCGCGCAGGCCGACCTTGGCTTGGCGATGGGCACGGGCACCGATGTTGCCATCGAAGCCTCGGATCTGACGCTCGTGCGCGGTGACTTGATGGCCGCTGTCGACGCGATCCGCCTGTCCCGCAACACATTAGGCACCATCAAGGGAAATCTGTTCTGGGCGTTCGCCTACAACATCGCCGCGATTCCCTTGGCGGCGATCGGGGTACTCAGCCCGATGATCGCAGGGCTGGCCATGGCGCTGTCGTCGGTGTTCGTGGTCTCGAACAGCCTGCGTCTGCGCGGGTTCCGCTCCATCGTCCAATGACGACGGCAAGACGGTGGTGGTGTGCCGTGGCTGATGCTGCGGCAAACCATCCAAACGCCCACGGGCGCGTCGCGGGCCAGGTGTCGCGGCAATGCCTGCAATCCTTGCCGCGCAGGAGATCCCACCACCAGGCCCGGTGCCACGGCAGCGCCCGGCGTCAGCCAGGTGGGCGCAGCCCATCCAAAGTGACCTGAACGAGGCGGTGCACGGCGGCCTTCGACCGCACGAACACCGGGCCAAACCACTTCGACAACCGGCCCACCTGGGACGACTGGAACAACAGGTAACACAGAACGGGGAGGACGCCGCCTCAGCGCGTTGGCCTGGCGCCCTCCCCGCAACCATGGAAGGGTCGCAATGGTGGACACCCGTAAGGTTCGTGAGCTGGCCATACTGCTACCCGGAGACGAGCCCGACGACCTCGACCCGATCGACGGCATCCCCAAAGACAAGACCACAGTCGCCGGGCGGCTCATTAGTGGCGAGGCGTGGACAAGAGTGAAACTCACCGGCTGCACCATCACCCGCTGCTGGCTGGTCAACGCCGACCTGGCATCCATCGACTTCACCGAAGTCACCTTCGACCGATGTGTGTTTCGCGGCTGCTCCCTCATTGGGGCACACCTCACCGAATCAGCACTCAAGAACGTGATCTTCGAGAACTGCCGGCTCGATTACGCCACCTTCACCACCGTGCGCACCACCGGTCCCGTGGCAATTCTCGGCTCCTCGCTCACCGAAACCGTGTTCGACCGCTGCAAGCTGAATGCTCTCGTCGTCGACAGCTGCAAGCTCAACGCACCCACCTTCACCGCATGCGACATGCGCGGCACAGACCTTCGCGGCAACGACCTCTCCAAAACCATCGGTGTCACCACATCGCTTCGAGGCTCAATCCTCAGCGAAGACCAAGTCATCGGCTTCACCGAGGCGGTCACGCGCGAACTAGAGCTGACAATCAAAGAGCCGTCCACGGAGGCCCTGAAGCAGCCCGAGCAGGGAGAAAACACCTAGATCATGGGCAGAAGTTCCCCGCGTATTCCCCGCGACTGGCCGTAGAACGCCGTTTCTGGCCGTATCCACGCGGACAGCCGTACAAGAAAGGGTCGGTCTCATGGTTTCCCGAGACCGACCCTGACCTGCGTTACCGCTGATCAACCGCAGAGGGTAAGGGATTCGAAC
>DPJL01000476.1 GCA_003543035.1 Micromonosporaceae bacterium
AGGTCTCCGGAGCACCCGGGATCGCCGGACTGTAGGTGAACTCGAAGTGGTGATTCTGCGGGTTACGTGGGTCCGCGTTATAGAGGTACGTGGCCCAGGTGATCTTCAGATCGGTGCCGTCGAGGTAAGCGAACGCATCCTGGGGAGCACCCGGCCGGGCATATTGGCAATTGAAGATCGTGAAGTCGTCCAGGTACCAGTCGACCAGGGTGTTGCTAGGGCTGACCACCTGGAACTTAACCTTCACGCTCTGCCCGGCGTAGGCCGAGAGATTCGCGCGCTTGTACCAATACCCCGTCGACGAACTCATCCGGTTGCCCATTCCCTCAAGGGAAAGCGGCGCCCAGCCCGAGCCGTTGTTGATGAACGCCTCGACGCCGAGGTTGCCGTTGGGTACACCGTTCTGGATCGCGCTGTAGTTGAAGCTGACCCACGGCGTCAGACCCGGCCCACTCGGAATGTTGACCCAGTCGGCCAGCTCAGCAGAGGTGCCGTGCCCGCGTTGCCCTGTCCCAGGAGCGGTCCAGCCGTTGAGCGAGCCCCGGCCGTGCGCGGCATAGGTGTAGTCGATCTGGGTGTTCGGGATGAACTGCCAGAAGTAGCTGTCCGAGCGGTTCCACTTGGCCCCGCCCTGTTCCATGTCGTCGGAGAAGAGCACGCTGAACGGGCGCTGGCCCAGGTTGGAGCTGGGGGAGTCGTCGCACAGGTTGTCTTCGCTCGGCTGGTAGTTGGGGAAGATCTTCGTTGTCGCCTTGGTGACGGTGTCGCAGTCGGCCACCGTCATACCCTTGTTGATCAGCTGACGGCAGGCGGCCTTCGCGGTCACGACGAGCTGTTCATAGTTGGCGCCTGAGGACAGCATGTGCATGATCCGGTACCAGAGCTGCGCCGACTTGCTCAGCCCGATCCCGGTGATGCCGTCGGCCGCGGAGCCGTCGGCGATCAGCGCCGCCATCCGGTTCGCCGGGCCGGAGTTGGTGTGTACGCCGCCGTTGTCCCAGTTGTCGTAGGTCTCGCTCCAATATGGATACTCCCGGTAGTACGCCGGGTCGCCGTGCTGATGCGGGTCCATCAGGTTGCGGATCGCTCCGGCCGGGCGGTTCGGGAGATCGGCTGGCAGATCCTCGCCCATTTGCCAACGTTTCGCGGTGTCGTCCGTCCCGTCGCCGGAGGTGGACAGATCGATGAACTCACCGAAGATGTCGGAGAGCGCCTCGTTGATGGCGCCGGACTGGTGCCAGTAGTAGAGGCTCGAGGCGTGCTCGGTCACCGCATGGGTGTATTCGTGCGCCACCACGTCGTCGGTGGCCCAACCCTGTCCGAAGACGAACTGGTACCCCTCCCAGAATGCGTTGTGGAAAGGGCACGAAATGTGGCAGGCACGCACGGTGGCCCGGATCTGTTCCCCGCGACCGTCGTAGGAGTCACGACCGAAATTGTTCTTGAAGTAGTCATAGGCCACGCCGAGCCGGTCATAGGTCATGTTGACCTCGGCGCTCGAGGAGACGGGTTCGCCCTCAAGCCGAGTAGCGGCGTGTCCGCCCAATGCGGAGTACTCGTTGCAGACGTAGGCCAGGCGGCTGTTGAGGTTGGCCGGGACGTTGGCCGCGTCGCACACGGCGCGCTTCTTGGCGGCCTGGTGTTCGCTGGCCACCAGCTTGATGCTGCCGTCGATGGCGTCGACCAGAACCGAGGCGATCTCGTGCTGGTGCTCGGCAAGCTTGACCCAGTAGGTCGGGCGTAGCTGCGCCTTGCCAGGTGCGCTGTAGAGCCACAGAGCTGATGAAGCGGATACGGTCGCCGGGTCGATCTCATAGGTCGCGGTCGCCGCGGTCAGTGCTTTGCTCTGGGCGGCGGCTGGGTCGAGCTTGGCTGCGCCACCGGAGGGAGCCAGCGGCGTAGTGTCGGTGATGGCGCCTCGCACCGAGCCGTTGGAGGTGGTGGTGAGAACAACCTCGCCGCCAAGTACCGGAATGCCTCCGGCCGTTTGCTGATAACGGACGACCTGGTCTCCGCCCGGCAGTCCGACCGCCTGCGACCGCACCAGGCTGTGCGACTTGGTCAGGCCGAAGGCGCCCGCATACCGCTTCACGAATGCGTCACCGTTGGTGCCAAGGCTTTCGCCGGGAGCCGCAGTAATGGAACGAACCGTGCCGCTTGAGTCCAACTGAAGAGAGCCCATCGTGCGCAGCTCTTGAATGGCGGTCTTGGGGGCGACTGCCCCGGGCGGCGGTTCAGTGGAGGTCTGGACGATCGGCTGGCCGTCTGGGGTCTTGGCCGAGTCGAAACCGGCCGGCGTGTTGAACAGCGCTGGTGCACCCGACGGCACAGCCGCGCTCAGCAGCAGTGTTCCGGCGCCCAGGACAGCAAGTATCCCGGCCGCGCGATGGCGTGGTCGCATGAGGTGGATCTCCCCGTGGTCTCTTTGGTACGTGTGAGGGTTCGCGCAGTGTATTGGGAGTCACCACGGCCTCACCACTGGCCGATTGACCTAAGGTGTTATTAGACGCTTATATTACTAGCGAGTAACTACGCAGGGAGGCTCGCGCATGGGCGGCGTTCAGATCGTCAGCACGGTCATCGCGGCGGCGGTGACTGCCGCGGCTGTGTACTTCTTCGTGCGCGCGGTGCGCCAGATGTTCGCCGTGGTGCGCCAGGGCCAGCCCGATCCGACGCGCTCCAACGACAAGGGCAAGCGCACGCTGACCATGCTGCGGGAAACCGTGGGACACACTCGCATGCTCAAGTGGACGGTTGTCGGTGCCGCGCATTGGTTCGTGATGATCGGCTTCGTCCTGCTGAGCTCGCTGGTGCTGGGCGCCTACTTCGAGGTGGTCGACCCGCTCGCCGGGCTGCCGTTGCTCGACGGCTGGGTGGTCTTCGGCCTGGTTACCGAGTGGGTCGGCATCCTGGGCATCCCCGCGATCCTCACCCTGATCGTGATCCGTCTGCTCAACCGGCCACACAAGCGCAGGTGGTCGCGTTTTGCCGGATCGACCGCGTGGCAGGGCTACTTCGTCGAATACGTGATCCTGGTCGTCCTGGTGCTGGGCTTCATCATCCGTGGCCTGCGGGTGGCGGTCGATCACTTCGACTATCCGGTGTGGGCGACCCCGGTTTCGCACGTGCTCGGCGAGATCATGCCGGCGAACGAGAATGCGATCACGATCGTCGCGCTGTTGAAGATCCTGGTCTCCATGGCCTGGGCGATCACCATCGGGCTCAACGTGACCATGGGCGTGGCCTGGCACCGTTTCCTGGCCTTCCCCAACATCTTCTTCAAGCGCAACGCCGACGGGAAAGCCGCACTCGGTGCGCTCAAGCCGATGATGTCCGGCGGCAAGCCGATCGACCTCGAGGAAGCCGACCCGGACAAGGATACGTTCGGCGTTTCGAAGATCGAAGACTTCTCCTGGAAGGGTCTGCTCGACTTTTCCACCTGCACCGAATGTGGCCGCTGTCAATCGCAATGTCCCGCGTGGAACACCGGAAAACCGTTGTCCCCCAAGCTGATCGTGCTCTCTTTGCGCGATCATGCCTATGCCAAGCTTCAGGGGGGTACCGAGACCGAGCGCCCCTTGATCGGGGGAGCCGACGAGCTCGGCGTCATCGACCCGGATGCGTTGTGGGCATGTACGACGTGTGGGGCCTGCGTCGAGCAGTGCCCGGTCGACATCGAGCACGTAGATCACATCGTCGACATGCGCCGCTACCAGGTAATGATCGAGTCCTCGTTCCCGTCCGAGGCGGGCGCGATGCTGCGAAACCTGGAGAGCAAAGGGAATCCGTGGGGTGCCCCGCCCAACACCCGCGAAGACTGGACCAAGGGGCTCGAGTTCCCGGTTCCCCGCGTCGGCGAGGTCGAAGAGTTCGAGTACCTCTTCTGGGTCGGCTGCGCCGGCGCCTTTGAGGACAAGGCAAAGAAGACCACCCGCGCGGTCGCGACACTGCTGAACGAGGCCGGGGTCACCTTCGCCATCCTGGGCAACAACGAGACGTGCACCGGAGATCCGGCTCGCCGTATCGGCAACGAGTTCGTTTATCAGATGTTGGCGATGCAGAACGTCGAGACCCTCAAAGAGTCCGGCGCGCTGAAGATCGTGGCGACCTGCCCGCACTGCTTCAACACCATCGGCAACGAATACAAGGAGCTCGGCCTCGATGTCGAGGTGGTTCACCACACCGAGCTGCTGGCGCACCTGGTGAAGAGCGGCAAGCTCACCCCGGTGCAGCCGATCGAGGGCGGGTTGACCTATCACGACCCCTGCTACCTGGGCCGGCACAACCGGGTCTTCACCCCACCGCGCGAGGTCCTGAACAGCGCGGCCGCCGGTGGCATCACCGAGATGGGCAGGCGCGAGGAGCGCTCGTTCTGCTGTGGTGCGGGCGGCGCGCGTATGTATATGGAAGAGACGATCGGCAAGCGGATCAACGTGGAGCGCACCGAGGAGGCTCTCGCGACCGGCGCCAAGACCATCGCGGTCGGCTGCCCGTTCT
>DPJL01000185.1:0-9423 GCA_003543035.1 Micromonosporaceae bacterium
TCGTCTCCATCACCGGCTCCACCCGGGCCGGCTCCGAGGTCGCCGGCTCCACCGCGAAGGACCTCAAGCGCACCCACCTCGAACTGGGCGGCAAGGCACCAGTACTGGTCTTCGACGACGCCGACCTGAGTAGTGCCGCAGAGGGCATCGCCATCGCGGGCACCTTCAACGCGGGCCAGGACTGCACCGCGGCCACCCGAGTGCTCGTGACCGAGGGGATCTACGACTCGTTCGTCGAGGCGCTGACGCAACAGGTTGCGGCACAAGAGTTCGGGCCGCTCAACAACGCCGATCAGCTCGCCCGGGTCAAGGGATTCATCGATCGCCTTCCCACCCACGCTCGCATCACCACAGGCGGTTCGCAGCAAGGCGAGCGGGGCTACTTCTTCGAGCCCACCGTCGTGGCCGACCTGCGTCAGGGGGACGAGATTGTCACGGACGAGGTGTTCGGGCCGGTTATCACTGTGCAGAAGGTGCGCGATGAAGCCGAGGCGCTCGCGAATGCGAACGACTGCAAGTACGGCCTGGCCTCAAGTGTCTGGACCACGAACCACGGTCGCGCCATGCGTTTGAGCAAGCGGCTCGACTTCGGCTGCGTGTGGGTGAACACGCATATCCCACTGGTGGCCGAGATGCCGCACGGCGGGTTCAAACACTCCGGCTATGGCAAGGATCTGTCCGCTTACGGGCTCGAGGACTACACCCGGATCAAGCACGTCATGCACAGTATCGGCGAATGAGGATGGATCTGCACACCAGACGCGGCAACGCCGTCGCCCGCGGGGTCGGCTCGGTCCTACAGTCCTATGTGGACTTCGCTCGAGGTGGCATCCTCGTCGACACGGACGGGCGGGAATGGATCGACTTCGCCTCCGGGATCGCTGTGACCAACGTGGGAAACAGTGCACCCCTTGTGGTCGAGGCGGTGAAGGCTCAGGTGGAGAAGTTCACGCACACCTGCTTCATGGTCGCGCCCTACGAGTCGTATGTCGCTGTGTGTGAAGAATTGAATGAGCTATCTCCTGGTACCCACGAAAGGCGCTCTGCGCTCTTCAACTCCGGCGCGGAAGCAGTCGAGAACGCCGTGAAGATCGCCCGCTACTACACCAAACGGCCCGCGATCGTGGTCTTCGAACACGGATACCACGGCCGGACCAACCTGACGATGGCGTTGACCGCGAAGAACATGCCCTACAAGGACGGCTTTGGTCCGTTCGCACCGGAGATCTACCGCGCCCCGATGTCGTATCCGCTGCACGACCATCTCTCCGGCGAAGCCGCATTCTTACGGGCGGCCGACGTGATCCGCACCCAAGTCGGCACGGCGAATGTGGCGGCGGTCGTCATCGAGCCAATCCAGGGCGAGGGCGGATTCATCGTTCCCGCACCGGGTTTCCTAGCACTGCTGGCCGATTTCTGTTCGCAGCATGGCATTGTCTTCATCGCGGATGAGATTCAAACCGGCTTCTGCCGCACCGGAGACTGGTTCGCCTCCACGTTTGAAGGCATCGAGCCAGACCTTGTGACGACGGCGAAAGGGCTCGCCGGTGGGCTGCCGCTCGCCGGAGTGACCGGACGAGCGTCCATTATGGACAGTGTGCACGTCGGCGGCCTCGGCGGGACATACGGCGGCAACCCGATCGCTTGCGCCGCAGCACTTGGCGCGATCGAGACGATGCGCACCTTGGATCTCGCCACCCGCGCCCGCCATATCGGGTCGGTGCTATCGGAACGACTCGCCAAACTGCCGGGGATTCTTGAGGTGCGGGGCCGGGGCGCGATGATGGCCGTCGAGTTGCCGGATGCGGCTCGCACCGCCGCCCTGAACAAGGCCTGCCACGAACGCGGTCTGCTGACCCTCACTTGCGGGACTTACGGCAATGTTTTCCGTTTCCTCCCTCCACTTGTCATCACCGACGATGAGCTGAACCGCGGTCTGGACATCCTGGAGGAAGCCTTTACAACGGAATCCGCAGGCTGAACGAGCCCCGCAGATCGAGCCAGGCTCCGGAGGGTCCCCGCACGAGGCGCAGCACCACCTCTTCGCAACCCGGGCAACGCGCGACCAGCCCAGGCGCATGTGTGTAAACGCGCAGTGCGGCCACCGGGTCAGTCTGTCCACATGAGACACAGCGGCTGGTCGCCACTGTCACGTCCACAGCGAAGATCTCGCGCAACGGTCCAGCGAGTGCGTTGCCATCCACGTAGTCGTCGGTCATCTGCTTGCTCCCGTCGGGCCGAATCGCTCGGTCTTCACTTTGCGTGGCTGGTGGCCGAGGGCGACCAGGATGTCGGCCACCGTCTCGACGAAACCCGTTGGGCCGCAAACGAAGCAGTCCGGTTCGAAGTCGGCCGGCCAGCCGTTGGTGTTGATGTCGTAGACCCCCACCCGCCGGGCAGGCGGGATCCGGGTGAACACATAGCTCACATCCAGACCGCCATCGTGTCTTCTCAATTCGTCCGCGTAGTAGACCTCTTCCGGCGAACGGGCGGAGTAGATCAAGCGGAACGGCACTCGGCTGCCCGCCTGGCGGCGAGCCCGGATCATCGCCATCAGCGGCACGATCCCGGATCCACCCGCAACCAACAGCACAGGCGCGGTATCCGTTGGGCGCCAGACGAAGTAGCCACCGACCGGGCCCCGCAGCTCCACCGGATCCCCGACCGTAAGCACGTCGGCCAGATAGGGCGAGACCTCGCCTTCCGGCACCCGCTGGACGGTCAGCTCGACCCGGTCACCGTCGGCGGTGGACGCAATCGAATAGCTGCGCTGGGTGCTGTAGCCGTCTTCGGCGGTCAACCGCACGTCGACATGCTGCCCTGGCAGGTGTCCGGGCCAGTCGGGGACGTCGAACACCAGCGTCCGGGCGGTCGGTGTTTCGTCCCGGATCTCGGCCAGCCGCGCCACCCGCCAGGCGAGCCGGCCGCTCAGTCGCCCTGGTACCGCTGCTCGCGCCACGGATCACCGTATTCGTGGTAGCCGGCGGTCTCCCAGAAGCCCGGTTCATCCTCGAGCAGCAGTTGGATGCCGCGCACCCACTTCGCCGACTTCCATAGGTACAGATGCGGCACCAGAAGCCGGGCCGGGCCGCCGTGCTCCGGGCTCACCGGCGCACCGTCGTACTCGTAAACGATCCATGCCTTGCTGTCGAGCAGGTCCTCTAGCGGCAGGTTGGTCGTATAGCCGCCGTACGAATGAGCCAGCGCATAATCGGCGGCAGTTTCCACGTCGGCGATCAACACGTCCAGGGAAACGCCGCGCCAGGTGGTGCCGAGCTTGGACCACTTGGTGACACAGTGCAGATCGACCGTCGGTGTTTCGCTCGGCAGCGCTAGCAGCTCCGGCCAGGTCCAGGTGTACTTCTTCCCCGCCTCGGTGGAGATGACGAACTCCCAGCTGTCCAGCGGGATCCGCGGAGTCGGGCCGGCTGAGAGGACCGGGAAGTCTTCGGTCAGGTACTGCCCGGGCGGCAGGGCGGGCCCCTCGGATCGAGGCCGGCCGTGGAAGCCGGGCGAGATGATGCCCATGCACATAGTCCTACCATTGCCGGATGCTGAACACCCTGGCAGTGGAGAACTACCGGTCATTGCGGCGGCTCGTGCTGCCGCTGAGCAGGCTGAATGTGGTGACCGGAGCCAACGGCAGCGGGAAGTCCAGCCTCTACCGCGCACTGCGACTGCTGGCCGACTCGGCGCGCAACGGTGCCGTGGCGGCGCTGGCTCGCGAGGGCGGCCTGCAATCGACGGTGTGGGCGGGTCCGGCGGTCATCGGCAGCGCGGTGAAACAGGGCCGGTATCCGGTGCAGGGCACGGTAAGTACCGGCCCGGTGAGCCTCAAACTCGGCTTCGCCGGGGACGACTTCGGTTACGCCATCGACCTCGGCATCCCGATTCCGTCGGACTCGGCCTTCTCACTCGATCCGGAAGTCAAGGTGGAGAGCCTCTGGGCCGGGCCCGTGCTGCGGCCGTCCGGGGTGATTGCCGAACGCGGTGGCCCGACCGCGAAGATCCGCGAGGTGGGCGGTTCGTGGCAGATCGTGCGGGAAGCGTTGCGGCCCTTCGATAGCATGCTGAGCGAGCTGGCCGACCCGACGCGGGCACCGGAGCTTATGCAGATGCGCGAGCGGATCCGTTCGTGGCGCTTCTACGACCACGTCCGTACGGATGCCCAAGCACCCGCTCGCATGCCGCAGATCGGCACTCGCACGCCGGTGCTGAGTCATGACGGTTCGGACTTGGCTGCCGCTCTACAGACCATCCGCGAGATCGGCGACCAGGCGGCCTTGGCGAAGTCGGTCGACCTGGCCTTCCCCGGTAGCCGGGTAGAGATCCTCAGCCAGGACGGCCGATTCGAGCTTGCCTTGCACCAGAAGGGAATGCTGCGCCCGCTCGGGGCGGCCGAGCTATCCGATGGCACGCTTCGTTTTCTGCTCTGGGTGGCCGCGCTACTGAGCCCGCGACCGCCATCGTTGCTGGTGCTCAACGAACCTGAGACCAGCCTGCACCCCGATCTGTTGCCAGCTCTTGCCGACCTCATCGTCACGGCCTCGGCACACACTCAGGTCGTGGCGGTCACCCATGCCCAGCCGCTGGTGAAAGCACTGCAGAAGGCCGCCGACGAAGTGCATACCATTCGGCTGGCAAAGGAGTTGGGGGAAACCCAAATCGTCGGTCAGCGCCCGCTCGATGAGCCCTTGTGGCACTGGCCCAAACGTTAGAAGGGCCGTAGGTATTGTTGCCGCGTGGCTGAGACACAACGCCGGCCGGTGCCGCGCAACGATACGGGTGAGCTGGACACCGCGATGGCCTTTCTGACCTTCGCGCGCGAATCGGTGCTGAAGAAGACCGAGGGACTGACCGACGAACAGCTCCGTCGCGTCCTGGTCGGCTCGGGTACGACGCTGCTCGGGCTTATCCATCACCTGACCACGGCCGAGCGCTACTGGTTCGGGTACCACATGGCCGGCCTGGAATCGGCCGAGCCGTGGGATTTCGGCATGGATGTGCCAGCGGATCGCAGCGCCGAGCAGGTCCTGATCGATTACCAGTTGGCGATCGAGGCGAGCGACATCGCGATCCTGGCCGTCGGCGACCCTGAGGCGCCCGTAGTCAATCCGATCGACGGCAAACACCTCACGGTCCGCTGGGTTCTAGCCCACATGACGAGCGAAACCGCCCGCCACGCAGGACACGCGGACATCCTTCGGGAGCAGATCGATGGCACGACCGGCCGCTAGGTCGTTCGCGCTTTAGAAAGGTCGCAAGGTTCGGGTCAGATCCTCGGAGGCGCCGCCGACCAGCTCGGTGAGCACGGCTCGGGTCGTGGCGACTTTACGTTCGCCGAGTTGCACTGAAAGACGTGATTCGAAGTCCGCGTGGAACTTGCGGGCCGCCGCGAGGGCGGCCTTGCCGTGGGCGCTCAGGTCCAGTAGCTTGACCCGCGCGTCGGCGGGATCGGCGTGGCGCTCGACGTACCCGGAGGCCACCATCTCGTCGACCATCTTCGCCATGCCCTGATTGGTGATGTGCAGGCTGGCCGCGAGCTGTGCCGTAGTCAGCCGCTCCGACCCGAGAGCCCGGAACACATAGCCGTACGTGGGCTTGATCGCGCTAAAGCCCTTCGCGGCCAGGTGAGCATTGAGCTCTATGACGAAGTGCTGATAGGCCAGCCCGAGCAGGATGCCGAAGTCCATGTTTGACACTCTGCCATTCCACGGTATACAACTTAGGTTGTCAACCTAGGTTGTATACCTCAGTTGTATATCGGAAGGATCCAAATGCCCCTCGTCCAAGGTTCCACCGCGCCGACTTTCACCCTGCCGCACGCCACCTTCACCGGCCTTGCCTCGCCCAGTCGTGGTTCGTCGGAGACGAGTGTGTGGCGCGTAGTTCTCTCCCCCGGTGCTGAGCCGATGGAGCATTCACTGACCCGCGAAGAGATTTTCGTTGCGGTGTCGGGTGCCGCGGTGGCCACGGTGGACGGCGAAAGCCACGCAATCGCGGCCGGTGATGCGCTCGTCGTCCCCGCGGGCAAGCCGTTCAGCATTGCCAACCCGCACAGCGACCCGTTTGAGGCGGTCACCGTGTTCCCGGTTGGCGGTCAAGCCGCGATGCCTGGTGGCGAACCGTTCACCCCGCCCTGGGCCGAATAGGTACTAGCCGCGCTTACGATCGGCGAAGGCACGCGCTTTGGCGCGATTACCGCACGTGCGCATGTCGCACCACCGGCGCGCTGCCTTCGCCGAAGAGTCCCAGAAGACCTTGCCGCAGTCCTCGGCCGGGCAGCGTCGCAGCCGTTGCCACTCGCCGGTGGCCACAGCCAGGGCGTACCCGGTGACGATGTGCCCGAAGGCGGCCATCACCGGCCGGGTTTCGTTGGGCGCCAACATGTTTTCGGCTGCGGCCAACGGTTGCACGGTCAACGGGAACTGTCGCAATAGCCAGCGCAGCTCGGCCACCAGATGCGGCTCGGGCTCGTAGCCGTTGTTTGCCAACGCGAGCTCCCGGAACCCGGCTCGGAGCTCGAGCGCGAGCTGATATTCCACCTGCGACACTCGAGCAGGCTTCGAGAGCAGGCCGTTACTCAACAGCCAGGCACCTAGCGCAGACGGGCTGTCCGTCCGGTCGGCGCTGTTGAGAAAATCGTGGACAGGCTTGAGCGAGATCGGGATGACGTGCTCACGTTCCGCCATCTCGCCACCGTACAGCCGAAGTGCCCTAACCGGTTAGCAATCTAACCGGTTAGGGCATGCCAATCGTTATTCCCGCAGGCTCCAAGGGGTGCCATAGGCGCAGAGCAGATCAAGGAACGGCTCCGAGTCGAAGGCCTCCGGCCCTAGGACTCCTTCACCCTTCCACTCTCCGCAACTCAGCAACTCCAGTGCCACCACCGGGTTCACCGCGGTCTGCCACACGACGGCCTGGTGCCCGTATTCGGCCATCGACCACTCGTTGTCGACCACGTGGTACAGGTACACCTCACGCGGCCGCCCATCGAGCCCGCGCCCGCGAACCCATGTCCCGGCACAGGTTTTGCCGCGCATCCGCGTTCCGAGCGTTGCCGGGTCGGGCAGTTGGGCCGCAAGAACATCACGTGGCGAAACCATGACACTGGTGGCCCCACCGTTGACCCGGATCGGTTTGGTGGAGTCGAGCCCGAGTTTGTGGACGGTCTTGAGCACCTCGATGAAATCGGAGCCGAGGCCGTACTTGAAGGTGACACGCTTCGCCTCCACCCAGCGCGGAATGAGAAGCACCTCTTCGTGCTCCACGTTGACACACTCCACTTTGCCGATGCCTTCGGGGAAGTCGAAGATCTCCGGCTCGCTGAACGGCTCGGTGGTGAACCAGCCCCGATCCCTTTCCCAGATGAGCGGCCGGTTCAGGCACTCCTCGATGGTGGTCCAGATGGAAAACGACGGAGCGAATTCGAAGCCGTCTATCGTGATGTTCGACCCGTCCCGGACACCGATCTCGTCGATTTCAGCGAAGAGATGGTCGGCCGCATAGCGGGCGAAGACGTCGGACAGCCCGGGCTCCACGCCCATCCCGACCAATGCGAGCCTGCCCGCCGCCTCCCACTGCACGGCTTGAGCAAACTGCTCGTCGCCCAACATGACGCCACGCTGCCAATCCGACAGCGACATCGCCATGTCGAGATAGTCCGCGCCGGCGGCGAAGGCACCGTTGAAGATGGGCATCACGAAGCGAGGGTCAACAGCATTGAGAACATGCGTTATCTGGTACCGGCGGCAAAGGTCGGCCACTTCGTCAAAGGACGACGCGTCAACCTGTGCTGCGACGAATCGATTGTCCAAAGTGGAGACGGCTTGCCGGGCTCTGTCGAAGGAGTAGTCCGCTACCACCATGAGCTGGAAGAAGTCACGGCGTGCGGCGATGGCTGCTGCTGCGCTGCCGACGCCACCAGCGCCGACCAGCAGGATGTTCATGGGAAGTCCTCTTCCTGGCGAGACGAGCTTACGAGTCGAAACCGAGACCGGCTGTGTCCAGCGTGCGGAGCCACAGATTGCGCCTGCCCTGCCGCCGATCGGCACGGGCCAGCGACCAGCGGGTGAGGTTGATGCCCAAGGAGCGCAACGGTTCCGGTGGCAGTGGCCACGGCCGGGACCGCGCGAATCTGAGCCTGGTCCGCTCAGTGTCCAGATTGGACAATCGGTCGAGCATGACCTGTGCTCCGAATCGGGTCGCACCAACGCCCAACCCGGTGTAGCCGGCCGCGTAGGCCAGCTTCCCGCCGTAAGCGGTACCGAAGAACGCGCAAAATCGGGTGCAGGTGTCGATCACCCCACCCCAGCGGTGGGTGAACCGCAATCCGTCCAGCTGCGGGAAGGTGGTGAAGAAGTTCCTCGCCAGGGTCTCGAAGGTGGCCTCGCGCTGCTCCAGCGTCGGCGCGATGCGGTTGCCGTAGTGGTAGATGGCGTCATAACCGCCGAAGAGGATGCGGTTGTCGCCGGTGAGCCGGTAGTAGTGGAACTGGTTTGCCGAGTCGCCCAGGCCCTGCCGGTTGCGCCAGCCGATCAGCGACAACTGTTGCGGGGTAAGCGGTTCGGTCATCAGGGCATAGTCGTAGACCGGGATCACATAGCGCTTGAGGTGCCGCACCAGCGGCCCGAAAGCGCTTGTCGCCAAAGCAACCTTGGCCGCCCTGACCTCACCGTGCGGTGTATGCAGGGTGAGCCCGCGGGAGATGGAAAGCACCGGTGTGCCTTCGAATATCCGCACCCCCAACGATAGACAGGCCTGGCGCAACCCCCAGGCCAGCTTGGCCGGGTCGACCATCGCCACTCGATCGCGATCCCAACTCCCGCCGAGATAGGTCGGTGAATGCACCTCGGCCTGTACCTGTTCGCGGTCCAGCAGATCCGACCGGTAACCGAGGGACCGGGTCAGCTCGCTCTCCTCCGCCAGCCACGCCAGCTGATGTTCAGACGTGGCAACGGAAAGCTCGCCGGTTCGCTCGAAATCGCAGTCGATCCCGTAGCGGATCGTCGCGCGCTCGATATCATCAAGGTTCTCCCGGCCGAGCCGTTCCAGCTCGGTCATCTCGTCCGGGAATCTGTCGAGCCCGTTCGCTAGCCCATGGGTCAGGCTCGCCGAGCAGAACCCGCCATTACGGCCCGAGGCGGCATGCCCGCACACCCCGGACTCCAGGAGCACCACGTCCATCGACGGGTCGCGCTCCTTGGCCAGTAACGCGGTCCACAGACCGCTGTATCCACCCCCGATGATCGCCAGCTGCGTGGTGGTCACGCTGGTCAGCGGTGGCAACGGGGCCGGCTTTTCCGGCCGGTCGGTCCAATACGGCGTCGGTGCGGCTTCCGCCAGGGCCGACGCCCACAGTTTTGATCCTTTAGCCCGCATGGGCCGATCTCCTCCTTCTATCTCGGGGCCGCTCACGGCCAC
>DPJL01000185.1:9741-16950 GCA_003543035.1 Micromonosporaceae bacterium
AGTCAGCTAGCGGTTCCGGGTTGAGTCAGGAAGTCGCGGCGCGACGAGCCGAGCGGCGACGGGTGCGCAGCTGGCCCAGGACCACGAAAGCGAGAGAAATCAGGAACATCGCGCTGGCGACCGCATTGATCTGCGGTGGAATGCCGCGCTGGTTGGATCCCCAAATGAACATGGGAAAGGTGACCGTCTGCCCCGACGTGAAGTTGGTGATGATGAAGTCATCGAAGCTCAGCGAGAAACAGAGCAGTGCGGCCGCGACGATGCCGGGCAGCACCAAGGGCAAGGTGACCAAACGGAACGCCTGCAACGGCGTTGCGTAGAGGTCCATCGCCGCCTCCTGCAACTTCGGATCCATGCCCGTCAGCCGCGCCTTAACGGTGACTACCACAAATGATATGCAGAACATGACATGTGCGATGAGGATCGTCAAGAAGCCGGGCTGCAGACCCATCGCCAGAAACAAGGTCAGCAGAGACGTGCCCATCACGATCTCGGGCGTGGCCATCGGCAGGAAGATCAGGGTATTCACCGCCGGACGGCCGAAGAAACGATGCCGCACCAACGCGAAGGAGATCAACGTACCCAGGATCGTGGAGATCACGGTCGCCAGGAAACCGATCTGAATACTCAGCGTCAGTGACTCCCGCAGACCCGACGCGCCGAAGATGTCGGTCCAGTTGTCCCAGGTGAACGTGAAGCGATCGAGATCGAGCACGTAGGTGGTGGCCCGGCTGCCCGGCTTGTTGAAGGACAACAGCATGATCACCCCGACTGGGATGAACAGGTAGAGCAGCACGAGCAGGCCGATCGCCATCACCCAGTGCCGCGCGATCCAGCGCCCGACGCGGAACACCTCACACCACCTCGTCCGTGCCGGCTCGGCGTACGTAGCTGACGACCATGACCAGAATGATCGCCATCAGCAGGAAGGACAGGGCCGCTCCGACCGGGTACTCGTTGGTGACAAGGAATTTGGATTGAATGACCTTGCCAATCATCTGCGTATTCGGGTTGCCCAGCAGCTCAGCGTTCACGTAGTCGCCCGCCGCGGGGATAAACGTCAGCAGCGTGCCCGCAACAACGCCCGGCATCGACAGCGGCAGCGTAACCCGGAAAAACGTGCGCACCGGCCCGTGGAAGAGGTCGGCCGACGCCTCGAGCAAGCGCGTGTCCACCTTCTCCAGGCTCGCATAAAGCGGCAGCACCATGAACGGGATGAAGTTGTAGGTGAGCCCGGCGATCACCGCGAACTCGGTTGCCAGCAACCTTCCGTCCGGATCCATCAGATGGACTGCCTTCAGGAAACCGACGAGCGGCCCGCTGTCGCCCAGGATCGCCTTCCACGCATAGGTTCGCACCAGAAAGCTCGTGAAAAACGGGGCTATCACCCCGATCAGCATCAGTGCCTTCCATCGCCCGCCTTTAAGAGCAATGGCATATGCCAGCGGGTACCCGATGAGCAGACAAGCGAGCGTGGCAAGCAACGCATACCAGAGCGAGCGCCAAACCTGTGCGCTGTAATGCCGCCAGCCATCGAGATAGTTGGTCCAAAGTGGAGCGATCGGATGGTAGCCCTGCTCGAAGGAGCCTTCGTACACGCTGAACTCGAACAGTCGCGCCACCGGGAGCACAAAGAACACCGCCAGCCAAAGCAAGCCCGGCAGCAGCAATGCATACGGGACCCATTTGCGTAACCGGCCCATCACTCCCGCCCGAGGAGGAATGCGTGCCCGGACTGCCAGTGCACGGCCACCTCGGCGCCCGCGCGCAAGGGATCGTTCAACGTGGCATTGGGCTCGAAGACGGAAAGCTCTTGCCCCCAGGGCGCTCGGACCAGGTACTGCGTAGAAAGTCCAGTGAATGAGGCATCGGTGATGACTACGGGTATGCCGATGTGGCCGGCCGGAACCTCGGTCAGCCCTTGCGCCAGATGAAGCTTCTCCGGCCTGATCCCGAGCAGCGCGGCGCCGTCGGTCACCCGGCATCGAGCTGTCGGCACCGCGAGCCGATTGCCATACCCCTCAACGGTTACGTGGTCGCCGGACATGCCGGTGACCGTGCTCTCGATCAGATTCGACTGGCCGAGGAAGTTGGCCACGAATGCGGTTGCCGGATACTCGTACATCTGCGCCGGCGGCCCAAGCTGTTCCAACTTCCCCGCATTCATCACCGCGACCGTATCGGCCATGGTCATGGCCTCTTCCTGGTCGTGGGTGACATGGACGAAAGTAACGCCCACCTCGGTTTGAATGCGCTTGAGCTCCACTTGCATCTGCCGGCGCAGCTTCAGATCGAGCGCCCCGAGCGGCTCGTCGAGCAGCAGCACCTCCGGCTGGTTGATCAGTGCCCGGGCCAGCGCTACTCGCTGTTGCTGGCCACCGGAAAGCTGCGCCGGCCGGCGCGGGCCGAAGCCGTCGAGCTGGACCAGGCCGAGCATCTGGTCGACCTTCACCTTCGCCGCCGCGCGGGAAACGCCCTTGCGGCGCAAGCCAAACGCGACGTTGTCGGCGACCGACATGTGCGGGAAGAGGGCATAGCTCTGGAAGACCGTGTTGACCGGCCGCTTATAGGGACGCAGCCGGGTGACATCGTTGCCACCCAGCATGATGCGCCCTGCCGTCGGCTCTTCCAGCCCGGCCACCATCCGCAGGGTGGTGGTCTTCCCGCAGCCCGACGCACCCAGCAGGGCGAAGAACGACCCACTCGGAATCGTCAAACTGAGATCGTCTACCGCCGTGACGTCGCCGAACAGTTTGGTCACGCCTTCGATGTGGAGGTCCTGCGCTGCCACCTACGCCCCGATCGCTGCCTGGAACTTGCGCTGATAGTCCCGCTCATCCGTGTCGCTCAGCGACTTGAAGACCTTCAGCTTCTTCTGCATCTCGGCGTCGGGGAAGATGAGCGGATTCTCGACCAGGTCCGGGTCGACATCCTTCATCGCCTCCTGCGCCCCCACCACTGGGCACACGTAATTCACGAATGCGGCAAGCTCGGCTGCGACCTTCGGGTCGTAGTAGTGGTCCAGCACCGCTTGCGCGTTTGCCGCGTGGGTCGCCGATTGCGGGATCAGGGCGTTGTCACTCCAGATCAGCATGCCCTCGTCGGGCGTGATGAACTTGATCTTCTCGTCCTCCGTGGCCAACTGGATCACGTCACCGGACCAGGCGATGCATGCGGCGATATCCCCCTTGGGCAACTCCTCCTTGTAGTCGTTGCCGGTGAAGCGGCGGATCTGTCCACTTGCGACAGCCTTCTTCAGTTTCTCAAGCGCCGCATCGAAATCGGCGGCTGTGAAGTTGGCCGGATCCTTGTCCATCGACAGCAGCAGCAGACCCATCGTGTCGTGCATCTCGGTCAGGCAGGTCACCTTGCCCTTGAGATCGGGCCGGGTCAGCAGCTCGTCGATGGTGCGAACCTCTTTGGTCACGTTGGTGTTGACCGCGATCCCGGTCATGCCCGCCTGCCACGGCATGGCATATTCCTGCTTCGGATCGAAGTCGCGGCCCTTCATGGAGGGCGCGAGGTTCTTGACGAAATTCGGCGCCTTGTCCAGGCTCAGCTTCTGCGCCCACCCGTTGCGAATGAAGCGAGCCGCCATCCAGTCGGTGAAGACGACGATGTCGCGATCGATGGTCTGGCACGCCGCCAGCTGAGCCCGGATCTTGCCGTAGAACTCGTTGTTGTCATTGATATCGGCGGTGTATTTGACCTCGATACCGGTCTTGGTGGTGAACGCCTTGAGCGTCGGGTGCTCCTCGACATTCTTCTCGTCCTCGTCCAGATATCCGGTCCAGTTGGAGAAGACGACCCTGCGTTCCGATGCGGAGACATCGGCCGCCGGGGTGCACTTCGGCCCGGCCGAGCCGGACGGATTGGTGGAGGTTCCTTTGGTGCCGCAGGCGGCCAGGGCGCCACCGGCCAACACCAGCGCACCGGCGCCCAGCACAGAACGCCTGGTGGACAGCAGACGCGCGAGGGCACGAGCTTCGGGGGAGAGGGGTGTCTTCATGTGAGGAGCCCTTCAAGCTAGCCGCTATTAAATATCGTTCGGTGCCACGGCTTCTCGGCCACAGCCGTCCGGTCGTACATCACATGCTTGATCTGCGTGTATTCGTCGAACGAGTAGCTCGACATGTCCGCCGCATTTCGGCCGATGATCGGGATGTGGTCGTTCACCCAGACACAGCCGGCGCGCAGTTCTTTCGTTGCCCATAGCGATCGATGCACATTAGCGGTCCAAACACTCGCGGCCAGACCTTAGGGGGTGTCATTGGCGAGTCCTAGGCCTTCGGCGTCGGATTCGAACGGCAACACCACCAGTACCGGCCCGAATACCTCGGACTGCACGATCTCGTTGCTCTGAATCGCGCCGATGATCAGAGTCGGCTCGTAGTGGGCGCCGTTGCGTTTGCCACCGGTGATCACTTGAGCTCCAGCTTCCCGGGCCCGGTCCACGAAACCCGCCACGCGCTCGCATTGCAGCATGGTCACCAGCGGGCCGAGGTCGGTGGCCGGATCCATCGGATCCCCCAGCCGCACCTTCTGGAATAGGTTTGCCACCCGGCCGACAAACGCGTCGAAGAGCGGGCGCTGCATGTAGGCCCGAGTAGCAGCCGTGCAGTCCTGCCCAGTGTTGATCAGCGCACCGGCCACCGCGCCATGAGCGGCCGCTTCCAGGTCGGCATCGTCGAAGACCACGAACGGTGCCTTGCCGCCTAGCTCGAGGTGGACTCGCCCCCGCCGCTTTGCCCTCGAGATTGCGAGCCGCACCCGCGAAGAAGGAGGTGTTGTCGATGGGTGCCCAGCACGTCGAATTCGGTCGCCAACCGGATCGGTTTGCCCGTCTGAGCCACCTCGGCCTTGGCGAAATCATCGGCCCACTCGGTCAGGATCGCCGTGAGCCGGGTCAACGCCGCTGAGCGCTCCCCGGCGTACTTCCAGACCACTCTGGGAAGGCACCACGAGCGGCGGCTACGGCATTGTGCACGTCTCCGGGCCGGCCAGCTCGAACTCGCGCACGACCGCACCCGTTGCCGGGTTGGTGACCGCGAAACGCTCACCCGAAGGGATTCCGTGGCTAAACTCTGCGGAGACCACGAATTTCGTTACGTGAGGGCAACATGACTGACGCACCCCGGGGTACCCGCCAACACCTTCAGCTCGAGCACGCCAATCATGCCCTGCTCGATGAGACGGCCAAGCTGATCATCAAGCAGCTTCAGGAGGACGGGCGTCGCCCGTACGCCACGATCGGCCGAGCGGTCGGTCTGAGCGAGGCAGCGGTAAGGCAGCGGGTGCAACGGCTGATCGAGGCGGGCGTCATGCAGATCGTGGCGGTCACCGACCCGCTCCAGCTGGGGCTGGGCCGTCAGGCCATGATCGGGGTGCGGACCAGCGGCGACCTGGAGGCGATCGCGGATCAGCTGGCGAAGATCGAAGAGGTCGACTACGTCGTCATCACCGCCGGTTCCTACGACATCTTTGTCGAGGCGGTCTGCAAGAACGACGCTCACCTGCTCGAGATCCTGCAAGAGGTGCGAAACGTGCGTGGGGTCAACGAGGCAGAGGTCTTCGTGTACCTGTCCCTACGCAAACAGACCTATTCATGGGGCGCGTAACTTTTCACAACGGAATCCGTTGCGCTTTGGCAAATGTTCTGCGATAACCGTAGGCGTGAGTTCCCCGACCGATCATCTTTGGATGCACTTCACTCGCATGGGCGCGGCCCGCAAGGGCAACGTCCCCACGATCGTGCGAGGGGAGGGCGCCTACATCTGGGACAGCAACGGCAAGCGCTACCTGGATGGCCTGGCCGGTCTGTTCACCGTCAACGCCGGGCACGGCCGCACCGACCTCGCCGAGGCGGCTGCCAAACAGGCGCATGAGCTCGCCTTCTTCCCGCTCTGGTCCTACGCCCACCCCAAAGCGATCGAGCTGGCCGACCGGATCGCCGGTCTGACCCCGGGCGATCTCAACCAGGTCTTCTTCACCAGCGGCGGCTCCGAGGCGGTGGAGAGCGCCTGGAAACTCGCCCGCGCCTACTTCAAGCGGGCCGGGCAACCGTTGCGGCACAAGGTGGTCAGCCGTTTTCTCGCCTATCACGGCACCTCGATGGGTGCGCTTTTCGATCACCGGGGTACCGGCTTTTCGCACCGACTTCGAGCCGCTCGTGCCGGGCGGGATCAAGGTGCCGAACACGAATTTCTATCGCGCGCCAATGCATCTACGCTCCTCTTTGGAGGATTTCGGGATCTGGGCCGCCGACGAGATCGCCGCCGCGATCGAGCGGGAGGGGCCGGAGACCGTCGTAGCGGTGTTCCTTGAGCCCGTTCAGAACGCGGGTGGCTGCTTCCCGGCGCCGCCCGGTTACTTCCAACGCGCGCGGGAGATCTGCGACCGGTACGGCGTTCTGCTCGTCTCCGACGAGGTGATCTGCTCCTGGGGCCGGCTCGGTGAGTATTTCGGCGCTCAGCGCTACGGCTACCAACCCGACATCATCACCACGGCAAAGGCGCTGACCTCGGGCTACTCGCCACTCGGCGCGATGATCGCCAGCGATCGGTTGATGGAGCCCTTCCTCGCCGACGGTCAGATGTTCGCCCACGGGGTCACCTTCGGCGGGCATCCCGTCAGCTGTGCGGTGGCGCTGGCCAACATCGACATCTTCGAGCGCGAGGGTCTGATCGATCATGTGCAAGCCAACGCGAGCGCCTTCCGGTCCACTTTGGAGCGTCTCTACGATCTGCCGATCGTCGGCGACGTGCGCGGCGATGGCTTCTTCTACGGCATCGAGCTGGTCAAGGACAAGGCCACGCGGGAGACCTGCAACGCCGAGGAGTCCGAGCGACTCATCCGCGGCTTCCTGTCCCATGCCCTCTTCGACGCCGGCCTTTACTGCCGCGCGGACGACCGAGGCGATCCTGTGGTGCAGCTCTCCCCAGCCTTGATCTGCACCCAGAAAGAATTCGACGAGATCGAGCAAATCCTGCGCTCAGTCCTCACCGAAGCGGGCCGGCTCCTGTGACCCGTCGATCATGACGAAAGGAGTGCCGACACGCCGTCCATCAGGAACTTAAGTTCATGATCAACGCGGGGAAGGGGTCGGTCAGGCGGGCGGTGGGACCGAGCGCAGGTGGCCGCGGCGAGCCGTGGGCGGGGTGAGGTCGCTTCGTTGCACCGGCCGGGCTGCCTCGCGCACCGCGTCGGCCA
>DPJL01000186.1 GCA_003543035.1 Micromonosporaceae bacterium
GCGACCTGGGCACCCGCGACGGCCTGCTCGGTGGGATCAACGCGGTGATCGTCGGGAACTACCTGACCACCCTGGGCCGCCCGGCAACCGCCGACCTCGAGCTGTTGCAGGAGTTGAAGATGCCGGTCAAGGCGCTCTCGGCGACGTTGTGAAGTACTGCGATCGGTGTGGCCAGCCGGGCACTCACCCGCCATGCGAGGCGGCGCGAGCCCTTGAGCCACCACGGTTCTGCCCGCGCTGTCGCCGCCGGATGAAGGTCCAGGTCGTCCCGACCGGGTGGACGGCCACGTGCGTCGAGCACGGCGTGCTGCATGGCTGACGACCCGATCCAGCGCAGATGGGCGGCGATGCAGGCGTGTGAACGCATCCTGAGCGGCTTGCCGCCGCTGAGCATTGCCGGTCTGATCGCCAAACTGCCGCAGGCGCCCTACGATCTGCAGTCGCGTCCCGACTTCTACACCGGCGGGCCGGTGGCCGCGTTGGAGAAGCGGGTCGCCGAGCTGCTGGGCAAGCCCGAGGCGGTGTTCTTTCCGACGGGCACTATGGCACAACAGGTCGCTTTGCGGATCTGGGCCGCCCGCAGTGGCAACAATGTTGTGGCAGCGCATCCCTTGTGCCACCTCGAGGTGCACGAGCGAGAGGCGTACGTGACGCTCTCCGGTCTGCGCCCGCTCTGGGTGACCCGCGAGCCCCGGCAACCCACCGCTGCCGAGGTGAGCGGGATCGACGAGCCCTTTGGCACGCTCACTTTGGAGCTCCCCTTGCGCGAAGCCGGGTTCGTGCTGCCCACCTTCGACGAGCTGACGGCGCTCGTCGAAGCCGCCCGCACTCGCGGCGCCAAGGTGCACTTCGATGGCGCCCGCCTGTGGGAGTCGGCTGTCGCCTTTGGTCAGGATCTACCTACTGTCGCCGGCTTGGCCGACAGCGTTTACGTCTCCTTCTACAAGACTCTGGGCGGCATCTCGGGTGCCGCGCTCGCCGGGCCGGCCGATTTTGTCGCCGAGGCTCGGGCGTGGCGGCACCGCTACGGCGGCAACGTATTCCAGCAATGGCCCGCCGCGCTTTCCGCACTGTCCGGATTGGACACGGTACTGCCAAAGCTTGAAGCATATGTGGCTCACGCACGGGTCGTGGCTGCCGCCCTGGCCGAGTTGCCCGGCGCCAGAGTCCACCCGAACCCACCTCACACCCATCAGTTCCAGCTGTGGTTGCCGCATCCGGCAGAGGCGTTGGAGCAAGCCACACTGAGCCTGGCCGACCAGGAGAAGGTCTGGTTCGCCGGCGGCTGGCGGGATCAGCCGCCGACCGGGCTGGCAATGGCCGAGGTGACGATCCTTGAGCCGGGCCTGCAATGGTCGGCCGAGGACATTCGCTCTACTGGCAAGCGATTCATCGACCGAGTTTCACCTTGACCGAGGCGGTTCTCGGGCCGGAGCGGTTCGCTTCGATGAGGATGCCTCCCGGATTTACCGTCATCTCGAGTGTGTATTCCTGCGCGGGCTTGTCCATCAGGTCGGTGACGTCGAAGGACTGGCCCGGCAGATCCTTGTCGTAGACGTCTTTCCAGCCGGCCGAGATGCCCATCTCCACCAGATCGGCGTTGGCGTTTGGCGAGCATTGCAGGTAGGTCGGACTCGTCCCATCCCGTACGGGCTCGGTGTCGGTCAGGCAGAAGGTGACCTTCGGCGCCGCCTTGACCACGGCACCGGATGAATTCATCAGCTTGTACCGGGAGACCCCGTCGAGGTGATAGTGATCGTGCGCCGCGTGATAGACGATCTTGCCGATGCGAACCTCACGGAACCCGCCGTCGGACTGTTCGATCCGCTGGTAGGCGGTCAACGAGTCGTCTTTGCTCTCACGTTTGCCCATCACGTGCAGAGCGCCCTTGCCGACGTTGGCCACCGAGCCGATGAACCGTAGCTTCGACTTGCCACCCGAGGTGCGAATGTCGTACTTCGCGAGGTCAGAGCGCACGGGCTCAAGTTTGGGAAGCACATCGGTAGCCGCGTGAGCCGGGGTCGGTGTTGCCACGGCCGCGAAGGCCAGAACTGCCGCGATGAGAAGGCGCATGATCCCTAACCGATCAAGGAGGCAGCCGGGTAACGGTCAGCCGGTATCGTCGCGAACGTGTCCGTTCTCGAATGCGCCGGTGCCTTGATCTTCGACCCGCGGGGCCGGCTGTTTGTCCAGCGCCGCTCCCCTGATCGCAGTCTGTTTCCGAACTGCTGGGACATCGTGGGCGGTCATGTCGAGCCGGGCGAGAGTCCGGAGCAGACGTTGCGGCGCGAGGTGATCGAGGAGACCGGCTGGCATGTCCGGACCATTCACGGCGTGCTCGACCCAATCGCGTGGACCGGGGACGACGGCAAAGCCCGGCTCGAATACGACTTTCTGGTCTCAGTCGACGGCGACCTGCAGAACCCGGCGCTCGAGGTGGGCAAGCACACCGAGTGGCGCTGGATCACCGCGGCCGAGACTCCCCTGCTCAACCAGGATCGCCGGTATGGCGACTCGCTCATCCTCGAGCTGGTGCTGCTCGGCTTCGCCAAGGCCCACGAGCTCGGCCTCGCCTAGCCGCGCATGATCGCCGTGATCAGGGACTTTCACGCGCGACCCGCCGACGACACGCCGAGAGAACTCCCTGATCACGGCCATCAGGGAGACGTCAGGCCATCCGGCGGTAAGGCGATCAGGGTCACCCGTGCCTTGAGCCACGGCAACACAATGCGGAAAGCCTCGATGGTGTCGGGCTTTTGGAAGTCGTGTGCGAGCACGACCGAGCCCGGCTTTGTATCGCCCTGTACCGACCCGACAATGTGGTTCACCATCGGCTGGCCCTTGCCGAATTCCGAGCTTTCCCAGTCACGGGTGTCCACGTGCCAATGCAAGGGCGTCATGCCCAGCTCACGCGCAACGGTCACGTAGTCGGCGGTCCAGGCGCCACCGGGCGCCCGGAAGTAACCTATCTTCACGCCCGGCACGATGGCCCGGATCGCGTCGTTGGTCATCGACAGATCTTCGCGGATGGCCGCCTGGCCATAGCTACCAAGCTGTCTGACGTGCCGCCAGGTGTGGTTGCAAAAGCTGTGCCCGTCGGCGTGAATGCGGCGGATGACACTCGGATGGGCTTGAGCCTTGATGCCGTTCACGCAGAATGTCGCCTTCACCCCGCACTGCCGCAACAGATCGAGCAGCCGTGGCGTGTAGATCGGATCGGGCCCGTCATCAAAGGTCAGCGCCACGGCTGTGGAGCCGGTGCCGATGACGGAGCCGTGCGGGCCGTTGCCGGCGACCTGCGGCCGGTCGAAAGGAGCCGAGCCGGAGCAAGTCAACCCCGGCGCTTTGGAGGTCGGCGGTGGTGGAGGCGGACTCAGTGAGGCCGTCGGGGACTCCGAAGGTGAAGGTGAAGGCACGGCTGACGGCGCCACCCTGGTGAAAGTCTTAAGCGGGACAGAAGAAGAGCACCCGGCCAGTGCCAAACCCGCTAGCAGCACGGCCGGGAAGCTCCACCGCCTCAAGGACTGGGCAGTTTCCCGTTGGGCGGCAAGGCAACCAGCGTGAATCGCTGTTTCAGCCAGGGCAACAGGGTCTGGTACGCCGTCACAGTGTCGGGCTTCGACTTGTCATGGGACAGCACGATCGATCCTCGCCGGGTGTTCCCCTGTACCCGGGCGATGATGTTATTGACCATGGCCTGACCAGGCGGGTACTTGGTGAACTCCCAATCCCGTGGGTCGACATGCCAATAGAGGGAGGTCATGCCCATGCTCTTGGCGATGCCGACCAGAGACGTGTCGAAGTTGCCACCAGGTGCACGAAAGTAGCCGATCTGTGCCCCCGGCACGGCTTCCCGGATGGCGAGGTTGGTGGCCGCCAGGTCATCACGGATGGCCGCCTCGCCCCGGTTTCGCAGCTCCATGTCGTGTGCCCACGAGTGATTGCAGAAGGTGTGCCCGTCGGCGTGGATGCGGCGGATCAGGTCCGGATAGATGTGCGCGTGTTTCCCGATCACACAGAAACTCGCCTTGACGCTGTGGGCCTTGAGCAGATCGAGAATCTGAGGCGTGTTCTCCGCCCACGGCCCGTCGTCGAAGGTCAGCGCCACCGAGTCGGAGCCCGTCTTCAACTCCGAGCCACCGGGGCCGAACCCCTTGGCGGGTGGCGGCGGAGTGATCGGGCCGCCTGTCGGCTTCTTCGGCGGCGGTGTCGTCCGGCTGGGCGAAGTGGACGGTGAAGGTGACCCCGACGGCGATGGGCTGGGCGAAGGCGAAACCGACGGCGGCGCCGATGGTGCCGGGGTGGGCTGAGGTTTCGTGGAAGTGCATCCCGTGACCAGGACAAGCAAAAGGCCGGGGAGAACAAACCCGATGCGCACTGGGGGACCTCCAAGGGGGTTGAGGGCAGTGCGGACCCTGACGATAGCGGAGCTGGGCAAAAACTGAATGTCCGCACGAGAGCTTCGTCACGATGGATGGGACAACCGCAGCTCAGCAGCGGTATACGAGTCCCGATATATGAACGCTCTATTGCCTGTGCAGGTGGCCGACGGCAAAGTACCCCCATGCAGCTGGCTTCCGGTACCGACTGGCAGACGACATTGAACCGTGCGACAGAGGTCGCACCGGAGGCATTCGACGTCACTGAAGACGGCGGCGTCCTCCGTAATCTGATCCAGGGCGAGTGGCGCTCGCAGGGCCGCCCCTCCCCGCTGGTCACCCCCGTTGACGGCACCACGATCGCGAAACTGTCGCGCTTGGACGCAAGTGAGGCGCAGGCTGCCGTAAAGCATGCGGCCCGCACCCACCGTGAGTGGGCCGCGACCCCGCTTGCCGAGCGCAAGGAGCGGGTCGTAGCCGCGCTTGACCTGCTCACCGAGCACCGTGATCTGCTTGCGATGCTGCTGGTTTGGGAGATCGGCAAGCCGTGGCGGTTGGCATGTGCCGATGTCGATCGCGCTCTCGACGGCGTGCGCTGGTATGTGCAGGAGATCGATCGCCAGGTCAGCGGGCGCGAGCCGCTGGCCGGGCCGGTGTCCAACATCGCAAGCTGGAACTACCCGATGAGCGTGCTGGTGCACGCCGAGCTTGTGCAGCTGCTCGCAGGCAATGCGGTCATCGCCAAGACCCCGTCCCAGGGCGGCGCCGTCTGCCTGACCGTGGCGCACGCCTTGATGCACCGGGCCGGTCTGCCCGCGACGCTCGTATCCGGCGGCGGTGAGGAGCTCTCCGAGGTATTGGTGCGAGCGCCCGAGATCGGTGCGGTGGCCTTCGTCGGCGGGCGTTCCAACGGCGGCAAGGTGGCGGCGGCATTGCTCGACAGCGACAAGCGGCACTTCATCGAGCAGGAGGGCCTGAACGCTTGGGGCGTATGGGAGTTCTCGCAATGGGACACTCTCGCGGCGCACCTGAAAAAGGGCTTTGAGTACGGGAAGCAGCGGTGCACTGCGTACCCCCGATTCGTGGTCCAAAGGGAACTTGTCGACGAATTCCTCAATGTCTATCTGCCCGTGGTGCGGTCGATCCGGTTTGGACACCCGCTCGCCGTGGAGAATCAGGGCGACCCGTTGCCCGACCTCGACTTCGGCCCGCTGATCAGTGCGACCAAGGCCGATGAGTTGCGCCGCAAGGTGGATGAGGCAATCAAGGCCGGCGCCGTTCCGCTGTATCGGGGCAAGAACGAGGGCGGCCGGTTCCTGGAGGGGCAAGACACCAGTGCCTACGTGGCTCCGGTCGCACTGCTCGCGCCGCCCGGGCGGTCACGTCTGATGCACGCGGAGCCTTTCGGCCCGGTGGACACCATCGTGGTGGTCGACACCGAGGACGAGCTGCTTGCCGCTATGAACGCCTCCAACGGCGCACTGGTGGCCAGCCTTGCCTGTGATGACGAGGAGCTCGCGGCCAAGCTGGCTCAGGACCTACAGGCGTTCAAGGTCGGCATCAACAAGCCCCGTTCGCGTGGTGACCGCGAGGAGCCGTTCGGTGGGCGGGGCGCATCGTGGAAGGGTGCCTTCGTCGGTGGCGATCTGCTGGTCAACGCGGTAACCGTGGGCGAGGAGGGGGAGCGCCTCTACGGCAACTTCCCCGACTACAGCTCATACCCGCCGGCGATCTAGTATTCCTCGGAAACCCTTGCGCTGCAACGGAAGCATTGGCAGTTCAGTGGGTGATGGAGCGGGGGTGTGTGCCACATGTGCCACTGGGCACACACCCGGACCGGACACGATCTCCTGCGCGTTGGCGTCCAGATAGAAGTTCGGCCTCAGATCCGCCTCGGTGTAGTACTGGTGAAAGACCGGCGTGAGGCCGCCTGAAACGGGCGGCACGATCCAGGTCCAGTCCGCCGGGGCGGGCCGTCCCGCCCGCAACTCACGCTCCACATGGGTCACGAAGAGCCGTGATTCCGTGTGGTGATCGGTCATCCGGACCCCGGCCTTCTCAAATGACCAGAGCACCGCCCGGTTCAGCTCGAGCAGTGCGCGGTCGCGCCACAGCGTGGATTCGCGTGACATGTCGAGCCCCATCCGCTGCGCTATCACCGGGATCTGGTGATAGCGATCGGCATCGGCCAGGTTTCTCGCGCCGATCTCGGTGCCCATATACCAGCCTGAGAAGGGCGCCAAGGGATAGTCGACGCCGCCGATCGACAGCCGCATGTTGGATATAGCCGGGACCGCATGCCAGCGCAGGCCTAGTTCGGCAAACCAGGCGAGCTCCGGGTGCGTCAGCGGGACCTCGAGCACAGCGGTCTCCGGCAGCTCAAAGAGATGCGGCTCCTCCTGTCCTGTTTGGAGGATGAGCGGCAGGAGGTCGAAGGCGCTTCCCTTGCCCTGCCAGCCCAACTCGGAAGCGGTCTGGGTGAAGCGCAGATAGCGTGGATCGCCGACCACTGCGCCATCCTTCTGATGGCCCGCATAGCGGATCAGCTGGTCGTTCCAAAGCCGGGTGACCGGCCGTCCCGGTACCGCCTGGCCGAAAATGGAAATGATTGGCCGCAGGTGCCCGCGCCGGTCTCCTTCGCCGGTAGCCACCCGCAAATGGGTGACAAGATCTTCAAAAATCTGTTGGGAGGTACGGGGTGCACGCCGGTCGAGCACGATAAGGCTGCGCCAATACACCCGGCCGATACACCGGCTCGCGTTGCGCCAAGCCATCCGGGCGCCGTGCATCAACTCCAGCTTGGTGTGCGTGTAGGTGCCGAGCGCCGCGATCTGCTCGCGCACCGCGGCCAGCCGCGGCTCCACCGGCCCGAGTTTCGGAAGCTCGGCGTGGCAGTTGCGGAGAAACTCCGCCGCCTCATCGACATCCACCGGCTGGTCTGCTGTCCACCTTGGCAGTGGGGCGTCACGGTAGCCGAGTGGAGGGGCGGATGCCGTCATGACGGAGATGTTCACCCATATGAATCAATTCTCGTCGCACACCGTGTGCGATCGGTCCCGCTAGGCGACCATCACTCCTTTGGTCAACGACATTGTGGCGGTCATGATCGCACCGTCCACATCGAACTGTGTGGGCTGCGGCAGACGTCGCACCATCCGCAGCATGGGCTCGTTGTCGGCGTGGGTGTGCAGGACTACAGCCCGGAAACCGGCCGGATCGGCCAGCGTGATCAGGCGCCGAAGCAGGGCTGTCCCGATTCCCCGTTGCTGCCACTGATCCTCGACCAGCAATGCTGCCTCAGCAATCTCGCCCTCGCCGATAAGGTTGGCCAGGGCCACCAGCCGGCCGTCGGCATCCTGTGCGACCAGAGCCGCGCCCCGGGCAGGGTTGACCAGGCGACGCAGCTGTTCATTTGTCGGCCCCCTGGTACCGGAGAAGTAGCGCCGGAACAAACTGTGCGACCCACATCTGGTGTGCATCTCAGCCAACGCGGCCACATCGGTCACCGCGGCGGGCCGCAGCGCAAGCTCAACCCCGTCGGACAACAGCAACGCGACGTTCGAGAGCTGACCGGAAACGGCGGCCCGCGCCACCTCGGCGAGCGCCTGTGCCCGGGCGAACTCGGCCGGGGTGAAGGCCGGAGCCAATCGGGTTAGGACGATCATCCCGCCGGCCGGATCCGCCAGCCTCATCACGGAAGGCCCGTGCCCGGCCGGAGACACGTCGTTTTCGTGCCGCACCAGGGAACCGCCCAGCAGGGTGCTGAGCGTCGTGCCGAGCTGACTCGGGTCGGCGGTGACGCGCGTTGCCAGCACCGCCATCTGGGTAGGCGGATCGATCAGCCCGTACGCATCGGTCCGAGCCGCCCAGGCGTCGCGGCCCCGGCCACGCTCTACCGCCTGAACAAGGTCGGCCTCGTCGAGGTCGTCAGGGGCGTCCAGAAGGAAGTCGTCCACGGCTCCGTTCTCGGTGGTGTGCACCTGGACCGCCATGATGTTGATCGAGCGCAACGCGAGACTTGCGGTTAGCACGGCCAGGAATCCCGGCCGATCGTCCACGGTCGCCCTTACCCGCCAGAGTGTCATGGGCCCAGCCTGCGCTCGCCAAGTTACGGTCCCGTTACCAGGCGTTATACGGATCTAGTTGTGCGTTGATTCACAGCCTCCCTCCCCCTTTGCCGCAACTCCACAGGAGTTGCTGTTATCGCGCCGCTGAAAGCAGCAACTCCTGTGGAGTTGCGGCCCGGGGTGACTGCCCGGGGCCGGTTGTGCGGAACCGGCCCCGGGCAGGGCTTATCAGGTGACTTCCAGGTAGTCGAGGTTGGCCGGGCCGACAGCGGTGGTGCCGGTGATCCGGATGGTGTTGACTCCGGCAACGAGGTTGACTGTCAGCGTGACATTGGCCCATGTGCTCCAGGCGCCCGTGCTACCGAACGGTTGGTTGGCGACGACGACCCCGTTGACCGAGATGTCGGCGGGCCTGTTCGCAGTCGTACCGTTGGCATAGCGGATGATCAGCGTCGCACTCCCCGCCTGCGCCCGCGTTACTCCAAACTGGACATACGACCCAATCACGTTGTCGCAGTTGACAAAACCGGCGCCGGAGAAGCCGGCATGGTTGGATTCCACGATGCACTGGCTGAGCAACGCGTCTTCCGCTTCCTGCCGCGTCGGCGGTGGCGGCGCGGAACCGAGCTCGAGGTAGTCGAGGTTCGGCCCGCCGTTGGCTGTGGTCGAGGTCAGCCGGACCGTATGCGTTCCGGCACCCAGCGATAGCGGCACCGTCTTTGTGGTCCAGGTGGTCCACGCACCCGTGCCGGGGAAGTCAACGGCGACACCGTTAACCGTCATCGGCCGGTTGGTGGTGGTCCCATTGGCGTAACGGATGTTCACCGCCGACGCCGGGCCGGTGACCGTGAACTCCACATAGGAGCCAACAATGTTGTTGTAGTTGACGAAACCGGTGCCGCTAAAGCCGGGCCAATTGGACTCGACCACTCCTTGCGAGATGGTCGCGTTTTCGGCCTCCAATCGCGCCGGGCCAGATGGTGTGGTTACCGGCAACGCGCTGCTTTGGCCGGAAACATTGCCGGCCGCGTCCCGAGCCCGGACCGTGTAGACATAAGACGTGGCAGGCGAAACCGAGTCGGTGAACGTGGCTCCGGTTGCAGTGCCTCGGGCCACGCCGTCGCGGAAGACGTCATAGCCGGTGACCCCGACGTTGTCGGTGGACGCATCCCACGCCAGGCTGACGCTGGACGACGAAACCGAGGTGGTACGAAGGTTTCCGGGCGTCGAAGGCGGCTCGGTGTCGGGCACGCCTGGCCCTGCGGGAACAGTAAACGTGGGCACGTTCCACCCGTTGAGGCGGACGCTCGGCGCAGAGCCTTGCAGATCCGCCGTGCGGTAGGTGGCCGTCAACGTGGTGGACTCCCCCGGCCAGAGACTGACCCGGTTGTCGTTCCACTCGATCGGCAGGGCCGGGGTTCCGTTGGCGCGCACCACATGCGCGTCCACCTGGAACGCCATCGCCGAGCCATTGTTGGTCAACGTGACCGTCGTTGTTGAAGTTCCGCTCTGCGAAACAGTCGAAGCGGTGGCGTTCAGAGAAGCGGTAGGCATGGTGGACAAGGACTTCAGGTTGGCATAGCTGGAAGTCGGAACGTAGTACCAGGTGTTGCCGGACCAGTTGATGACATCGTTGGACGTGGACAGCCAGTAGACGTTGCGGCTGACCTCATTGCCGCCCTCGGTCAGGGTCAGCTTCACGAAGTAGGCCGCCGAGAGCCCGGTGAGCGCCGGAATCGTTACCACGCTTGACTTCGCACCGTATCCCGCAACGTTCACCGCGCCCTCAAACGAATATTTTGAGGTGCCATCTAGGTTGTAGACGTTGACGCGAGCGGTCAGGTTGTTCGCTGCTGTGGGGCGGGAATTGACCACGTGCACAGAGCGATTGTCCAACGAGTACTGGATGTGCAACGGCTCATTGGCTTTCTTGGCCCCGTAGTAGGCGCCGTTCTGGTCCATGAACCGGTCGAAGAGTTGCCAGTGCAGCGAAGTCCAGCCGCCGTTGAGCATCCAGTAGATGACGCCGGTGGAAGGGTTGCTACTGTCGGTGAAGTTGCGGCCATAGGCCTCGAATTGTGCGCGCACGTTCTCGTACTGAGTCAGCTGCGCCTTGCGCACATAGTCCTCGAGTGAGGTGGCCGTGCCGTAGCGGCCGATGATGGAGTTGTTGAAGATGGTCAGATCGTCGAAGGTGCTCGACGGCGAGCGGTGATACTGCGTCGCGGAAGGGTTCTGCCACAACGTGTTCAGCTCCGACGTGGTCATCATCCGGCGCAGGGTGTCCAATGTGGGCACATCCGGCCCGGCACTCGTCTCCGAGTTGAAGCCGAACGCACCGCCCTCGCGCTTGTTGTACCAATAGTTCGGCGGCACCCACTCATAGGGCCCGGGCATCTTCATGCCGGACGGACCGGTGATCGGCGAGGAGTTCGCCGACGCGACCGCGATGATCGGGTTCGGCCAGTCGGCGGCCTGAAGTGCTTGCACGTAAGGCGTTTCCTTGCTCGCCGGGGGTGCGATATCACTGCCGATGAGGAAGGAGATGACACTCGGATGGTTACGCAACCGCTCCGCTTCGGCGCTCATCGACCCCTTCGCGACGGCGTAGTCGGCACTGGTCCAACCGCCCGCTTCCCATTTGTTGCAACACTCCCAGCCCGCGATCACGAGAACGCCAAGCCGGTCGGTCATCTCAAAGAACTCGTCCGGCTCGAGGTGACCCTCAAGGCGGATCGTGTTCAGGCCCAGATCGAGGGTCGCCTTGACCTTGTCTTCCACCTCGGTGGCGTTCCAGCGCAGGAAGATGTCGTTCTGCCAGCCGCCGCCCTTGATGAGGATGGGCCGGTTGTTGATGCGGTAGGCGCGGTGGCCGCTCGCGTCCAGGGTGCCGGTCAGCGACCGTACTCCGAAGCGTTCAGCCAGCGAATCCGTTGGGCTGCTTAGGCTCAGGTCGTAGAGCGGTTGCCCGCCCCAACCGGCCGGCCACCACAGCTGCGGGCTGTTCAGAGTCACGGCCGGGAAGGTGACGGTCTTGCGCTCGCCCGCGTTCAGCGACACGTTCGCCGTGATCGGAAGTCCGGCCACAGTGCCCGAGATGGTTTGGGTGACAGCCGAGCCCGTGTCATTGCGAGCGTCCACTTTGGCCGTCAGCGTGGCCTGGGTCAGCCCGCTGTTCAACGACACCAGCACATGCCCGCCGCGCAGCGCGACTCCACCATTGCGGCGGATGAGCACGTCGCGGAAGATGCCCATGTTGCGGTCCGGCGGGTTCTGCACCCAGTCGATCCAGCCGATCGTCAGGTTCGAGCTCGCGTTGTTGGGCTGCACCCGGAAAGCCACCGCATTGGCGCCGGTGCGGGCAATGTTGGTGATGTCGATCTCGTGGTGCGTGTAGGCCCCGG
>DPJL01000454.1 GCA_003543035.1 Micromonosporaceae bacterium
GGCCGTACCGGTGACCGGGTCATAGATTTCGAGGCTGCGCACCACGGCCGAGAACGGGTCGGCGCGGAATCCGCCCTGCGGTGGGCGTCTGCGGGTAACCCGCTCCTCCTCGACATCGTCCTCGCCGGACCCCTTGGCCCGGGTTTCCGTGAAGCGGCTGACCGGCCCCCACTTGGGGTTGGCGACGTAGCTGTCGTAGATCTCGTTGAGTTCTTCCCGCAGCCGTTTCATCTCGTCGGTGTCGTCGACGCTGGTGGCCTCGGCGTCGATCAACGCCATGGCGGTGTCACGCAACCGGAGCAGCTGCCGCAACTCCTCGGTCTGGGTGGACGGCACCTTGTGCGGCTGCTCCACACCCCTGACAAGACGGGTGAACGTGCCGTCCTCTCGGGCTTGCAGGTATCCGTCAGGTTTGCGGGCCCGGCCTGTCGTGGCGAACTCCGGGCGGGGACTGCGCCCGGCGGTCTGGGTCAACCCTTTCGCCTGCGCCTGTGCCACCAGCCTGTCCAGTGCCTCCCGCAGCGTCGGCTCGGCGTCCTTGGCGCCCTTGACGGTGAGGTCGTCCTTGCCGCGCATGCCGTGGACCGCGCCGAAGGTGCCGAGCACCATGTCGGTAGCGTTGCCGTCCTGGTCAACGAACAGCTCGTTGACGGCAATGTCCTTGCCGTCAACCGCGACCGTGCGGGTCTGCTCAAACGGCAACCCGGCATACGGTGTGCCCGGCTCGCGTCGCCGGAACACCAGCAAGTCGGTGACCACTGCGGTTCCTGCGGCACGTTCGTGCGCACCCGACGGCAACCGGACGGCCCCAACAAGGTCGCCCAGCTCGGCCATATCCTCGCGCGCATCCGGGCGCAGCGAGTCCATCGTGTACCGCGATGTGATGACCGACACCAGCCCACCCGGGCGGGTCATGCGCAGCGACTTGAGAATGAAGTGGTTGTGCATGTTGTGCCGCCGGCCCGGGTTGTACTCCGGGTCGAACAACTTGGTGTCGGAGAAAGGCACATTGCCGATGGCGGCGTCGAACGACCCGTCGTCCACTTTAGACTCGGCGAACGACTCGGTGCGCACATCCTGATTCGGGTACAACGCCCGCGAGACCGCAGCGGTGATCGGGTCCAACTCCACACCCGTCACGTGCGTGTCGGCGGAGATCTCATCCGGCACCAAGCCCACGAACGTGCCCGACCCGGAGCCCGGCTCCAACACCTGCCCGCCCTCGAAACCGAGCTTGCGCATCGCGTCCCAGATCGCCCGCACATAACCGGCGTCGGTGTAATGGGCGTTACGGGTCGTGCGCCGCGCAGCCGCAAACTCGGCCGGGCTGAGCAGCAGCTTCAAGCTCTCCTGCGCGGCGGCGTACCTGCTGTCCGGCGGCTCTTTGAACACGCCCGGCAGCGAACCCCACCCAGACCAGCGGGCAAGCTTCGCCTGCTCCTCCGCGGTGGCGGGCCGGTCCTCGGATTGAATCGTGCGCAGCGTGCGAAGCGCCTCAAGGTTCGCGACCAGACGCTGCTTCTCCGTTGCCGGGGCAAGATCTTCTTGGCCGTGCGGGCGGAAGACCGGGGCGTCTACTCGCCGGTCTCGTCCTCCTCCGCCCGTGGCAGCATCTCCGCCAGCACTTCCAGCTCCGCCTGCGACCTCGCGTCCATCATCCGGCCCATCCGCTCCTGGAATGGCAGATCCGCCGGCACCAGCTGCTCCAGCTGGTCGGCGCGGTCGTCGATCCGGGACTCGATCTGGTCGCCCAGCGTCCGGAAGAACGCCACCCGAAGCGTCATCTGGGAGTACTCCACCGGCCGGTACCTGAGCCAGTGCTCCTGGGCCATCTGGCCGTAGTGGTTCATCGCCGCTCCGTGGGTTGGTGTACTTGCCCGTCTTGACGACCGAATCCGAGATCTGGATGTCTTCTGCGAGCTTGGCATACCGGCCCGCGAGTTTGGAGAGCCGGTCTACTTTCTCCCCGTCCTGCTGGGCGATCGCGGCGCCGGACTGCTTGAGCAGCTGTTTCTCCGCCTGCACAGCTGCCCAGCGGCCCTGCACCGGGCCCCATTTGCCGCTGTCAACTCCTTCGCGGATTTTCTGGTACAGCTCGCCATGCTCGGCTTCGGCGAGGTCGGCGTGGCCATGTACCGCGTCGAGCAAGGTCTGACGCTTCGCCTCCTTGAGGGTCATCCGCAGCGCTGGGCCGTCAGCGATGGTGTCCGCTACCCGCATGTCCACGCCCATGATGGCTTTGTGGTCCGAGCGGGCACCGACCACGCTGTGCTCTAGATTTTGCCGCTTGTCTTTGATCAGGCGGCCGTACAGCGGCACGCCAAAGTGGTCAGCGACCTGCTTGAGCTGTGGCCCCGTCAACCCGGCCAGGATCTGGCGGGATTGCTCCCTCGCATCTGAGGGCAGGTCTTGCCGCAGCGACTCCAGCCGCCCGATGGCTGTGGGAACATCGCCCCGTGGCTTCCGTGCAGCCTTGCCCGCCGGTGCCTTCTTCGGGGCATCAGCCGCCTTAGCTGGCTTCAGGAGATCCGGCAGGTCAGCGAACTTGCCGTAACGGTCAACCCATTGGCCGTGGTCGTTCTTCTTGAACGGTACCCCGTCGCCCGGCTTCCAGAAGCGGGCCATAGTGTCCAGCCATCCCCGGCGGGCCTGCTTCTGCTGCGCCGTGTACCGGCCGCCGATCAATGTGTCCACAATGGACACAGCCAGACGAGCCGCCCGGGCGGAGGGTTCCGGCTTCGCCTCCTTGTCCGCGTCCCACTCTGATTTGTATCCACCGGCCAGCCGGGCTTCATAGGTCGCCTCATCCAACGCGTCGATCATCGCGCCGAGACCGCCGGTGGGGATCGTGAACAGCGGCTCACCCGACCAACGGTCGCTGACCGCCACGGTGCCGTCCGATCCGGCCACGATGGTATGAACGCCAGTCTGGCGGGTCACCTCCGAAGCACCGTCAACGCCAGCGCCCGCATCGCGTAGCTCGGATAGATGCTCGAGCAGATACTCCGCAGTGCGCCTGTTGAACGTCGCGGCCCAGCTTTCGCCCCCGTCATCGGTCACCGAAACGTCGAAGTCGGTCCACAGGGTGAGGTCCCAGGCGCGACCCGCACTGTAGGTGTCGTGCTGCTCCGGTTCAAGGTCCGCGACCTCTTCGAGCGCGTAAGCGAAGTCGAGCGCGTGGCCAGGTTGGAGTGCCCAACTCTCGAAATCCTCGTCAAGGTGGTCCTCGCGCGGCTCGTCAACCCCATCCTTCGGGAAGTAGACGACGATCCCGTCTACCGGGTCATAACCCACGATCACGCCGTCGTCGGTGCGGTCGAATTCGATCAGCTCGTCGGTTGACGTCGAGCTGGTGTAGCCGTCGCGCTGCTCCACCAGCTCGTCAATTTCTTCCTCGTCGAGTTCGCTGAAGTTCTCTTCGGCCCAGCGGATCTTGCCAGCCAGATCCTTCGCGTTTTCCCGGTCGGTGACATACGCAAGCTGGCGTCCCTCGGGCTTTGATCCGGCGAGGTAGGGCAGGTCGGAGGTGAGGGCGACTTCGTCGCTCTCATGCAGACCCACATGAAGGTCGTCGTCGTCGCCGAAGTCGACCCGGTGGACGGTAAGACCGAGGTCGCGGAAGATGCCCTCCTCCGTGTGGCCCAGTAGCTTCCCGGCAGCGTCAAAGATCTTCCCCGTGTCCACCCATTGGCCGCCACCCTCACCACCGGGGTCACGGGGCTGAGTCTCGCTGTAACGCTCGAAGCCGACCGACGACCTTGCTTGTTTCCCGCCCGCCGCAGCGGCCTTTCTTGCCGCGGCCGCAGTCGGTGCCAGTTCGTTGATCTGCTCGGGTGTGAAGCCCAAAGCCTTGAGCCGCGCCCGCTTCGCCCGGATGGACAGACCCTCCAAGTTGGGCAGGTTTGCCGGATCAGGGACTGCCTTCTTCACCGCAAGTGCCGCCGCCATAACGTGGGCCGCGATCGCATCGACCACCGCAGTGTGCTCTTGGCCGGTCTTAAGGCCGAGCACGCGAGCCGCCTTCTTCAGCGCCGAAGTGTTCTGCCGCCCCAGAAACACCCGCAACTTGTCCTCGCCGCCAGGCCGCGCAAGGTCGCTGATCTGAGTGGCCATCTCGATCGCCTCAGCCCGATGAACCTGCGACGGCGACGTCTGCGGCATCGACAGGTCACCGGTCAGCAGGCGGCGGGCTGTGTCCACGGAAATCCTGCCATCGGCGACGGCCAGCTCCACACGCTCCTTGGCGCTGAGTTTGCGGCCCACCGGCTTCACCGTCATTTTCGGCCCGGTGTACTTCGGGCCGACCATCTCACCGGCCGGGCGGGACTTGGTCGGGCGCGGCCTGTCGGCCAAACCCTTGGCGGCCAACTCCTTCGCCTCGTCGACCGACACGGCGGAACCAGCCAGTTCGCCTTCGAAAACCATGCCGCCCCGGTCCCCCCCGGGAAAGAT
>DPJL01000452.1:0-173 GCA_003543035.1 Micromonosporaceae bacterium
GAGCAAAGAGTGCTCCCGGCAGCCCTTCAAGCCATTCCCGGACCTCAGGTTCAAGCTCTACACTACCCCAAGTCATAGCATCAACGCTATATTTTCCGCGGATTCATCCACCCGTCTAGGGTCCCTTGCCCCTATGGCAATAATGAATTGGAGGGAGGCGCATAGCGCCTCCC
>DPJL01000452.1:461-21077 GCA_003543035.1 Micromonosporaceae bacterium
GGGAGGCGCATAGCGCCTCCCTCCAATATGGATTGTTGTTTCGCTATCGGCGCGGGGGCGGGGTTGTCGCGTGTGGCACGCCTGGACGCCTGGGCACTGGAACCGTTGGAGTTTCCGGAGCCGGACGCCGGACGGGCAGCGGTGTGCCCGGCACGAAGGTCAAGGACACGGGGCCGTTCACCAGAATTGCGCCTGCGGAGCGGAAGTCGTTGCCCATGTGCCAAGCGCTTTGATAGCTGCCGCCCGACTCGCCGTAGAAGAGCCGGAGCTTGATCTCCTGCCCGTCCACGACGTTGATCCGCAACGGACCGCCACCGCAGGTGAAGTCGGTGTCCGCCTGCTGGTCTCCGGTAGCTGCGTTGAGCGCGACCACGACGCACGACCCAGTGGCAAACGGAACGGTGATGTCGACCGGTGTCCCCGCCCGGAATTGATAGTCGTAGGTGGTCGTGGCATTCGCAGTCACCTGAACCTTGTGCGCCTCATGCCGGTTACCCTTGCCACCACTCCACTGCACAGCCTCGCTGTTGTTGCTGAACCGCAGCGGCCATTGGTAGGGGCCGAGGAAGTCAATGGAGTAGGTTCCTTCATCATCCGTATGCGCGATGCCATAACCGCCGCCGGCCCGGAATGACCAGTCTGCCAACGAGATCTCGGTGAAGGGAAGCGGGCTTCCCGGCGCCGAGGGGGTGATGTGACCGGTGATGGTGCCGGCCCGGTCCATCTTGACCACCGGAGCATTCGAGGCCTGGTCCACTTGAACCGTAATGGATTGCGCTTCCAGTTGGCTGCCGGTGCCACCGTTGGGCCCTACCCATTGGGCGCCATAACCCGGAGCATTGGCCGGGAAGGCGAGCACCTGATATTGCCCGGGCTGGTTGTGCCAAATCTCCACCATGGCCTTGCCATCCGGGCCGCTCTCGTAGCAGCCGCCGTCCGGGGTGCTGAAGTGGTCCCGGGTCCCGGCGAGAAGGCAAACGCCTTGCAGCGGTTGGCCGGTCACCGCGTCAACCACCGTGGCGTCGATCCTGGTCGCTCGCTGCATGGTGATCTCGATCGCGGTCTGTTGTCCCGCAACCACAGTCACCGTGCCCGCGTTGTCCTGTTGCTTGTATCCGTAGGCGTAGAGGCTGACCTGAAAGGCGCCAATCGGCACCTCGGTGAACAGCTCAACCCCGTCTGTGTCGTTGGGGTCACGGGTGCCGGCTCCACCGGCCAGCCCGGCGGCGATGACCGTGATTGGCGTGCCAGTGGCCGCATCGCGAGCCGTCACCCGCACGGAACCGGTCAGCAGCCGCGAATCGTTGACGACCGTGGTCTGGCCCTGGGTCACCTGAAACACTGCGGCGTCGACTTCGGACACCTTGCCATAAGCGTATTGGTCAAACGACGGCCCATCGAACAGCACTTTGTAGGCGCCGGTCTTGACCCGCATTCGATAGTCGCCCGACGCGTCCGTGATAGCCGATCGCCAGCCGGTCTCGCCGCGCTTGCCAATCGCCATCACCCCAGCCATGCCGGTGCCATTGGCATCGGTGAATCGCCCGGAAATGAAGCCGGTCACCATCAGAGTGTCATTCACCGTCACCGTGGCGCCCGCGGCAAGGTCGAAGACCTGAGCCTCCTGATGGGAATCCGTGCCGGGCACATACTGTCGCTGCGCCTCACCCGGCACACCCGGATAGATATCGAACGAAATCTTGTATCGCCCAGGGTGAACGCGGCCAGTGAAGTAACCATTCTCGTCGGTCCGGCTGGTCAAGGCGTGGCCGCGCTCAGAGGAGAAGTCCACACCGAGGTCTGCCAAACCGAGTCCACCGGCGTCGGTGAAGCGGCCTGTGAAGGTCCCGAAGGGCATCAGGTGATCGTCCACAACGGACACAGCGCCACTGCTGACCGTGATCTTCGTGGCGGAGCTGTAATCGGCGGTCTGGTAGGCATATTGGGTCTGGTAGCCGGGCGCGTGAAACCTGATCCGATAGTCGCCCACCGGCACGCCCGCAATCTGATAGTGACCGTCGGCATCGGTGGAGCCTGATCCGCCACCACCGCAGCACTCCCACTTCTCCACCGACACGTAAACGCCTTGCAATGGTGCGCCGGTGGTGTCAGTGAACGTGCCGGAAATGGTGCCGATCTCGGCTGCCTGCGCCGAGGCGGTCAGGCTCATCGCCGCGATGACAGCAGCCAGCATTAAGGCGGCCGATTTGGCCAAATTGACTCGTCGCATGCTTCCTCAAGGGGTTGAGAAGTAAAGGAGCACACGGGTAGGAATCCCCGTTGGCACAGGATAGGGCCTGTCGACCGCTTACGGGGTAACAAGTTCGCGGCGAGACAACTGATCAGCCAGTCGCGTTGTCTCTGGTAGCCGGTATTTCGGGGTGAGGGCCAGAGTCAGCCTGGTCGCTTCATCCAGCCCAATGCGGTGGCCGACAGAGACAAAGACCGGTTTTGTCCGGTACCTGGTGCGAAGCACCCGCCCCAATAATTCGTCCCCGTCGCGCAGCTCCGACCAGTCGCCGCGATCCGGGCCTGGAGTGGAGTAGTGGGTCGTGAATGGAGTCTTCGCCACCCCGAAAGACGGCAGCCCGGTGAGCACCCCGACATGACAGGCCAACCCGAACCGTCTCGGATGAGCGATCCCATAGCCGTCACACACCAACACATCGGGGGCGACCTTCAGCTTGCCGAGCGCGTCCAGCAAATGCGGCACTTCACGAAAGGCCAGCAGCCCTGGTACGTAAGGAAACGACACGGTACCCGCCGCAGTCGCCTGATCCACAACGGCCAGCGTCGCCAACTCGAGCACGACAGCGGCGGCGACCACCCGCGATGAGCCAGCCGCATAGGAGACATCAAGCCCGGCAACGGTTTTCGGCGACACCGACTGGGTCACTGGTCGAGCCGCTCGCGCAGCTCGACCTGAATCCGTTGCGCCTCTTGCTGATTCAAAAATTGCTCCTAGAAGGCACAGACTGCGAAGACCCTGGTCCACCAGTTCTGCGCCGCTCCGTTCGTGTCCTCGACCGCCCAGGCGGTCACCCCGGTGAGGGCCGCGTTGGGCACAATACCCTGGTAGAACACCTCACCGAACGAGGATGAGATGACGCTACCCGTCCCGTGCACTCGCTTGCCGGCGGGGCAGTTGACGGCGATGGTGTCGTTCTCCGAGTCTGCGGGAAGGGTATCTGCCCACACTGTCTGCTGACCGGGCAACGGGTTGGCACAGACCACGTAAGCAAACAAGCTCCAGTTGCCCGCGTAGCCGCCCTCGACCTCGTCCGCGCCGGACATCGTTCCGTCAAACCCGGGCATGGTACCCAAGGACCGAATGACAACGTTCCCGCCATCGCCGGTAACCCTGGCACCGTGGCTGATCGCCAGCATCCCGGCCGGGCAGTCGATTGAGGCCAACTTGTGCCCGTCTGAATCGCTGGCTGTCTGGAAACTGAGGTAGGTCAGGCCGGCCGGTTGCTGACCGCAGACGGCGTAGGACGTCACCCGCCAGTTTCCGGCGTACACGCCGGTTTCGGCGGCCGCCGCGGCGAAGCGGTCGCTGCTGCCCAATGCCTGCAGCCGGATTAGGTGGACATTGCCACCACCGCCCGCGATGAAGCCACCACCGCCTAGGACTCGAGTGCCGGCCGGGCATTGGGCCAGTGCCTCCTTGACCGGGGCCGAGTCGAAGGCAGAGACGGCGATAACCCTTACCAGGCCCGGGACTGCACTGGCCGGCGCCGAGATACCCGCCGTTGCTGCTAGCGCGATCAGGCCGGTCAGGGCCAGTCGCGTGAGGATGCTTGTTCTCATGGTGCTCCCTCCGAAAGGCGCTCCTGCGATGAGCGCATTCGGATGTATGAGTGAGAGGTCAGCCCTTAACCAACACTTTTTCGGTGTCAGTTTTGGTACACGGCACGGACATCCCCGCTGCCTGGGCCGGCTCGGCACGAGGCGCTGCGGGCAACCTGTGCGCCTAGTTGCCGACGTCCACGGCAACGGCCTCCGGCGGAACTGGGTGGGGATCGGGGTTAGTGGATAACCACACCTGGTGTCCGGTCCAGTGAATGAATCCACCCACGTCACGGAAGGCGTAGTAGGACGAGCGGCCTGACTGGAGGTCCCAACCCCGATCTCGAAGATGGTCAACCAGCTGCGCCACAACTACCTCGCGTGGGGTTGCCTTCACTGCTGGCCACCGCGAACTGACACCTGCACCCAGCGACCAGGAGCCGATCACGACTGCGGCGCCTAACAACACCCAAAGCGCGTCCAGCCACCATCCTTGTGACAAAGGCAGGAAGGCAAGCGCCGCACCAGCGACCAATGCCGGCTTGAGTCTCCAGTTCACGTCCCTCTCCTCTCGGAGGGTCAACGACTGTGGGGTCACGATAGCCGCTTACCACTCCATGTCGGCAGAAGCGCGAAGGCGCGCGGGGACTTCGACCCCTGCAGCCTCATCGTCCAACGTGGACAATGACTGCCTCTTGGGACGCAATGATCGCGGCATGAGCGGACGCTACTGGCAGACTTAGCGGCGTCGTCACATGATTGAGACATGACCGGATCCAGCCGAGCGAAGCTTCAAGCTCAGATTGAGACCGCATTCCGGGGCGTCCCAGCCCTGCCAGCCGCGCGCATCGTGCTGGAGCAGCATCAGCACCACGTCGACGCGCAGCAGATGGCCAGCGCGTTCGGCGGCCGGCACTGGACGGAACTGTCGTTACAGGAACTGTTCTTCCACCGAGAGTCGATATTTACACTTAGCTCAGCCGGCTATCTGTCGTATCTGCCGGCCTACCTCTGTGGATGCCTACACGACGACACACGGCTCGTCACCGACATCAGCTGGTATACGGTCAGCGGCCTGCGGACGCAGCGCGCCATGCGAACGACCCATCAGCGCCTCGAGTTGTTCGGAAAGGACCAGCGCTCAGCGGTCGCCGCCGTACTGCGCCACGTCGCTGAATCGTTGAGCGACGAACGGGCCGAAAAGATCCTCGCCGAATGGCCTGGCTCTTCAATGGACAGCGGCCGCATGTAGGTCGGGGAGACGTCAGCGTTGGTACACGGCTGAGAGTTCGCCGGTGGCCCGGGTTGTTCGGATTCCGGCCTCGGGCGGGAATTTGGCCAAGCCATCGGCTCGCAGCTTGACCGCCGCACCGGATTCGTAGGTGGCGAAAGCTTCACGCGACGGGAAGAGATAGCGCGTCTCCACGCTGCCGTCATCAAGCGCGGCAACCTCGGCACGCAGCGCGCCGCCCTCGGTGATCAGTGCCTCGGCGTGGCCGCCGCAGAGCCAATCGAGGTACCGCTGCCGAGTTTCGTCATCGGGGAACTCCGAACGCACCGTGTAGACCATCACGCCCACGATGGTGCCACGCCCAACGCGGCGAACACTCGCTGGCGCAACAACTCGTACTGCTCCCGGCAGCGCCCGGGTGGGCCATCGGGCCGCACGACGACCGCACCCTCACTGACGACTTCGCCGGGGTGAAACTGCTCCCGGGTCAGATCGAGCTCAACCCCGCCGGCGAGGCGCAGCCACCAGTGGACGCCGGTTTGCTTGCCCGCCAAGGTAACCGAGCCCAGCAGCAGCTCGCCGCCGAGCAAATCGTGCAACACCAGGGTGGTGACACCACATTGGCCGCGCGAGGGGTTATCCGCACTCCACGGATAGTCGTGGGGATCGCAGGTGTCCGCGTCCCAGGCAGCTCGAAATGCGCTGTCCAACTCGGTGAGCGAGGTCAGCAAGGGGTTTAACTCCATTCGATGTCGATGCCACAGATGCCGTGGGTCACGTTGTTGGCAACCAGGTGCACGCTCGCGGAGTCGCCGATCCAGAGCTCGCGGCGGTCGCGTTCGGGGGCGTCCACCGCGTCGCGCGTGTAGCTGGTGCAGCGCGCCGGAAGCATGGCCGGATCGAAAGACACCTGCAGCACGTATTGGCCCACCGGGTGACCAAAACGCCGGTCGAAGTTGCGAGCGAGCGGTGCCTCATCCTCATAAACCGTACGGAACTCGATGACCACGGTTTCCCCGGTCGTGAGTGGACGGTCGAAGAGCAGCTCTGCGGCAAGGAACCCGGATTGCGGGTCCCGCAGGACCCGGCCCAGGGTGCAGAACCTGACATCGGTGAGCACCGGGACAGGGCCGCCCTCGTCGTCGGAGCGGAAGACTGTCACGAGCCGGTCGACGCCGTCGCTAAGCGCCTTGAAGACGCTGCGGGTCCACCCGGCGCGCTCGCGGCGAGCGGCATCCACCTCGTAGTGGTCGTGCACGCTGAGCCGGACCAGGCGATCCGCACCCGAGGTGTCCACCCCTTCGAGCATCGCGGCCAGGCTGTCCACATTGGTCCACAGCTGCCGGTCGATGAAGTCGGTCTTGGCCCAGGGTCGTAGCAGCGCGATGAGTGACGCGTCGGGCAGCGCCAGCAGCTGCTCGAGCAGTTTGACGGCGGCCATCGACTCGTCATGTTTGGGCACCGACTTGCCTCGCTGCCAGTAGCTCAGCGTCGTCGGGCTCAGTTGGACGCCCTGGGCTGCCAATCGCCGGTGGATGCGGTCGAGCGACAGTCCACGTTCGGCGATGGCGGCCCGCAGCGCCCGCGAGAATGGACCGTGCCGCAGTGCGCGCTCAAGCTCAGAACCCGGAGTTACCCCCACGATCCTTAAGCTTGCCACGACGTCAGCCCAACACCGACTCGCGGGGCTTCGGCACCTGGGACGGGTGTACGAGTCAAGCTTGCCAGGACCGCCATAGTGCGGCATATGAACCATTTGCGGCCACCAGCTCGTCGTGCGAGCCCAGCTCGGCGATCTTCCCCTCCTCGACCACGGCGACCCGGTCGGCATCATGCGCCGAGAAGAGCCGGTGAGCGATCGCGATGACCGTTCGTCCCTCGAGCACCGCCGCGAGCGAACGCTCGAGATGCCGCGCCGAACGGGGGTCGATCAGCGAGGTCGCCTCATCCAGCACGAGCGTGTGCGGGTCGGCCAGGACCAGCCGGGCCAGGGCGAGCTGCTGTGCCTGGGCCGGAGAGACCTCGTGCTTGCCGCTGCCCAGAACCGTGTCCAGTCCTTCGGGCAGATCCTCGACCCACTCGAGGGCGTCCACCGCCGTCAGGGCGGCCTTCAGCTGATCGTCGTTGGCCGTGGGCCTTGCCAGCGCCAGGTTTTCGCGCAAGGTACCCAGAAAAATGTGGTGTTCCTGGGTCACCAACGCCACGTGACCGCGCAAGTCTTCCAGCGGGAGCTCGACCAGAGGCGCATCGCCGACGGTCACCCGGCCGGTGCGCGGCCCGTCAATGCCGGCCAGCAGCCTGCCCAGGGTGGACTTGCCCGCCCCGGAAGGCCCGACCATGGCGAGCCGCTCGCCCGGGGCGATCGAAAGATTCACCCCGTGCAACACATCTCGTCCGTCCACATAGGAGTAGCGGACGTCATCTGCGTGCAGCCGCTCGTCGGTCGGCTGGACACCGGTGACGGTCCGGTCGTCGCTGACCATCGCGACACCGAGCAGGCGGGCCAGCGAAGCTCCGCCCACCTGCAACTCGTCCATCCAGCTCAACAACCGGTCGACCGGCTCGATCAGCTGCTGTACCAACAGAACCGCGGCCACCACCTCGCCGGCCGTGGCCCAGCCCTGCACGAAGAACCAGCCGCCGCACAGCAGGGTCGAGGCAACGGGGATCATGAATCCCATGTCCGCGATGGGCCAGAAGATCGAGCGCAGCCGGAGCGTGGCCCGCTCGGCGCGATAGTTCTCGCGCAGGTCGTCGTCGGTCCGCTCGGAGCGGCGGGCATCGGCACCCAGCGCCTCGGTGGTCCGGGCGCCTTCCACGGCTTCGGTCAGCCCGTCGATCAGCTCCGAGCCGGATGCGTTCTCCCGCAAGTAGGCCGGGGTGGCGCGGCGCAGGTACCACCGGGCGCCCGCGACCAGAATCGGCACGCCGACCAGGCAGGGCAGAGCCAGGATCGGGGCCTGCCAAACCAGAGCGGCGCCGGTGAGCACGATCGTGACCAGCGCGATCAGCGTCTCCGGGACACCCCGGCGGACGCTGTGTGCCAGAGCCGCGACGTCCCGGCTCGTCCGGGTGACGAGGTCGCCCGTGCCAGCACGCTCCACAGTGGACAGTGGGATGGCCAGCACCCGGTCCACGAAATCCTCACGCAGCTCGGCCAGCACCTTTTCGCCCATCTGGGACGAAGCCAGTGCGGCGAAACGGGTGAGCACCGCCTGGGCGAGCACGAAGACGACCAGACCGAGAATGATCCGGTCCACCGCGCCAAAGGTGCCGCCACCGCGGAGGGTGTCGATGAGGCGGCCCAACAGAATGGGCGCACCGAGCCCGGCGAGCGCGGCCAGGCCATGCAACCCCACCACGCCGGACATCTGCTTGGCGTTCTGCCGCAACAACGTCCGGGCGTACCGGCGGACCTCGGGCGCATCCGCGACGGGAAGCGCGATCCTGGCCATCAGTCCTCCCCTCGGGTCACAACAGCCTTGTACCTGGGTTCGTTTGCCAACAGCTCACGATGGGTTCCCTCGGCGATGACCTTGCCGTCCTCGACGTAGGCCACGCGATCGGCTCGGTCCAGCACGAGCGGGCTGGTGCTCGTGATGAGCGTGGTGCGACCCTTGCGATGGCCGCCGATCCGAGCCGCGATGCGTGCCTCGGTGTGGGCGTCGACGGCGCTCGTCGGCTCCACCAGGATCAGGATCGGCGCTTCGGTCATCAGGGCCCGCACCAATCGCAGTCGCTGCTGCTGGCCGCCGGAGAACTCGCGTCCCCGCTCGGCCACGAAGGCGTCCAGCCCTTCCGGCAACGCTTCGACTATCTCGTCGGCACTTGCCGCCTGGATCGCCGTCATGATCTGCTCATCGGTCGCATTCCCCAGTGGATCGAGCTCTCGACGCAGCGGCCCGGTGAAGAGCCTGGAGTTGTTGTCGGACACCAGGATCCGCTTGCGCACGGCTGCCCGGGTGGCTGCGCTCAGCGACACCCCGCCCAGTGTGACTTCGCCCTCGGTGTACCGGCCAAGCCGATCAGCGATCTCGATAGCGTCCTCGGGCCGGTCTGAGACAAGCGCTGTGACGACTCCAGGTTGGACGGTCAACCCGGACTTCACGTCTACCAACGACACATGGCCCAACGGCAGCGGGACCGGCTCGATCGGGTCGGCGATCTCGGGCTTGAGCTGCAACACCTTGAGCACTCGACCGGCCGCGACGTGCCCCCGGGTGAACTTGTCCAACGCCTCGCCGAAGGTGCGCAGCGGCACGATCATGTAGGAGGCGTAGCCGTAGAAGGAAACCAGCTGTCCCACGGTTATTTCACCGGCCAGCACGGAACGCGCGCCGAGCCACGTCACCAGAGCCATCAGCAGCCCGGGCACTAGGACCTCGACTGCCTCCAATTGCGAATCGATCCGCGCCGCGTGCACGCCGGTGTCGCGCAACTTCTGCGACTCCTGCCGGAAGCGCGACGAGAAGACCGACTCCCCGCCGATCCCCCGCAGCACCCGAAGGCCGGAGACGATGTCGACCGCCCGCCCGGTGAGCGCCCCCTGCTGATGGCGGTAGGCCATCTGCCGGTGGTGCAGTGGCCGCACCAGCAGGCTGGTGACCGCGATGGCGACCGGCACGCCCAGGATGACGACCAGGCCCAGTGTCATCGACGCTTTGAGCAGGATCACCGAGATAACGATCACTGTCACGACGGCGCCGGAGAACCGGGCCGTGATGTCCAGGGCGTTGCCGATGTGGTTGGTGTCGGCCGCACCGATGGCGACCACTTCGCCGGTGGCCATCCGCTTCGGCAGGGTCGCGCCGAGCTTGTTGGTGTGCGCGACGGTGGCCTGGATGGTGCGGAAGGACCCGGAGAGGAAGTTGAAGACCGCGTTGCGATGCCGCATGATGCCCGACGTGGTCTGCGCGGCCGCCAGCAGAAGAAATGCCCCGGCCCACAGGGCCAGGGCTCGCATGTCCTGGTGCACTGTGCCGGCATCGATCCCCTTGCCGAGCACCCACGGCATCAATGCCCCGGTCAACATCCAGACGACCCCGAAGGTCATCCCCAGCCCGATGTTGCCCCATTGCTTACTGGCCAGCCACCACAAATAGCGGAAGGCTGACCTGTTATCGGGATTGCCGGGATCGGCCACTGGTAAGGGTCGCATAGCGGAGGTGAACTTACTCCACCGCACGAGGATCCCGCCACCGATTTTCCATCGGCTAGCCTGCGTAAATGATCCGTGCGGTGGTCTTCGATCTGTACAACACTCTGGTCCGCGGCGGTGGCTCGCGCCGGGAAGCGGTCTACCTCGAGATGGCTCGCACCCTGGGCGTCGATCACCAAGCCTTCGTCAAGCTGTTCAAACAGACCACCGATCAACGGATGCGGGGCGAGCTCGGCACCATCGAAGAGACAATGCGCGCGCTCGCTGGCCAGCTAGGAGCCTCGCCTAACGGGAATTCCGTCCGGCTGACAGTGCTTACCTGGCAACGGTTCCACCATCGGATCCTGTGGCCCAGCCACGCCACGTTGACCACATTGGACAGTCTGCGCGAGCGCGGGTTACGGCTGGGGCTGCTGACCAACTGCAGTCAGGAGACCGTCATCCAGTGGCCGTCGCAGCCGATGGCGGATCGCTTCGACGCCACTGTCTTCTCCTGCGAGCTGGGCACCCTCAAGCCCGAGCCGGCCAGCTACGAAGCGGTCTGCGCGGAGCTCGGGGTGGATCCGCGGGAGTGTGTGTTCGTCGGGGACGGCGCCGACAACGAGCTCAAAGGCGCTGCCGCAGTGGGGATGCGGGTCTTCCGCACGCTCGAATTCGCCTATTCGGACCCCACCTGGAACGGCGCAACCATCGGCAAACTCAGCGAAATCACCGGTCGACTGGGGTGAAGTCCCACGCGTGAGCCGATCGGGCCGCTAGATCCGAAGGTGGCGTGGGCAGCTCGGCGGGCTCACCCCGCCAACGGGAGATCACCACGATCCGCTGGTCGGTCGAGGAGAAGACCTCGGTGCCCAGGTGGTTGAACTGCTCCTCGAGGACAGGCACCGCCACGTCGCAGACCCATTGCAGCAATTGGTCAAACGTGCGCGGGTAGGCCCGCACCTCCCACATCCGCACGATCACGTCTGGCAAAGCTACACCACTCCCATCACGTTCCGCGCCGGGCGAGGAAAGCACTGCTACACGCCGATCAGAGTCAACGGCATGGCGGAGTCGGCCGGGAAGTCCAGCTTGGACGGTCGCGCTCCGGATGCCACCAGGTGGGAGCCCAATGCGGCCACCATCGCGCCGTTATCCGTACACAGTCTGGGCTGCGGCACCCGCACGACGATCCCGTGCTTGTCCGCCCGTTCCACGGCCATGGCGCGCAGCCGCGAATTCGCCGCCACACCACCGCCGATGACCAGTGTCTTTATCCCGGACTGCAGACAAGCGTCGATCGCCTTCATGGTCAGCACGTCGCAGACCGCGTCCTGAAAGGACGCGGCGACATCGTTGACGGGTACCGGCTCGCCGTTGCGTTCACGCGCCTCCACCCAGCGGGCGACCGCTGTCTTCAACCCGGAGAAGGAGAAGTCGAACCGATGCGCGGCCATGTCCCGCGCGGCAGTGAGCCCGCGCGGAAAGCTAACCGTGGCAACACCTTCCCGCGCCGCCCGGTCGATCGGCGGCCCACCGGGAAAGGGCATCCCGAGTAGCCGGGCCACCTTGTCGAAGGCCTCCCCGGCCGCGTCGTCGATGGTGGCACCCAGTGGAATGACGCCGCCAGCCTCGCCCAGGGAGGAGACTCGCAACAGCGAGGAGTGCCCACCCGACACGAGTAACGCGATCGCGGGCTCGGTCAGCGGCCCGTGTTCGAGGGTGTCCACGGCCACATGCGCGGCAAGGTGATTCACGCCGTAGATCGGCTTCTCGGTGGCGAGCGCCAAACCCTTGGCCCCGGCCACCCCGACCAGCAGCGCTCCGGCCAGACCCGGGCCCGCGGTCACCGCGATCGCGTCGATGTCGGAAAGCGTGACACCGGCATCGCTGAGCGCCCGATTCAAGGTGGGCACCAACGCTTCCAGATGGGCCCGGCTGGCGACCTCGGGGACCACCCCGCCGAATCTGGCGTGTTCCTCCACGCTGGACGCGAGCGCATCGGCGAGCAAAGTGTGCCCGCGCACGATGCCTACGCCGGTCTCGTCGCAGCTGGTTTCGATCCCCAGCACCAGCGGCTCATCGCGCATTCTTCAGCTCCAACTGCATGACCATGGCATCAGTGTTGCTCGGCTGGTAATAACCGCGCCGCACCCCGATCGTCTCGAACCCGTAGCCGCCGTAAAGATGTTGCGCCGCTTCGTTTTCCGCCGCCACCTCGAGCAGCACCTGGTGCACGTGATGCCGCCGCGCCTCATCGAGCAGGCCTTCCAGCAGCGCTCGCCCTATCCCGCGGCGCTGCGCATCCCGTTTCACCGCGATGTTGTTGATCCAGGCCTCATCCTGGCCGATCGCGATCCCCGCGTAGCCGAGAATTGCGCCGTCCTCTTCGCTCGCGACCAGGTAGTGATGCCCGTTCGCGAGCTCGTTCCAAAACATCGGGGCAGTCCAGGCCTCTTTGCCGAAAAGATCGTTCTCAATCGGCAGCAGCTCCTGAATTTGCCACCACCGCAGCCGCTCGATGTTCATCGCTCACCAGCTGCCAGCGCCGGCTTGCGGGTCGTCGGCTCCACCGCATCAGGCCTGCGGAGATAGAGCGGAGTCAGCGACTCACCCGGCGCCTTCGCCAGCACCCGATCCGCAGCCAGCCGGGCGATCTCGATCGGCGGCGGGTAGAGCGGATCACCTGGGGCCACCCCAAGCACATCGGCATACTGATGCGAGCCCTCGCCAACCCCGGCCGTCACGCCTTGAGCTGCGAGTTTCACCGCCACGTCGGCGGGCTTTTCCACCATCGGGGGGGTACCAGGTGAGCCTGCACGGTAAATCGCCCAGTAGACCTCACGACGCCGGGCGTCCGTGGCCACCACGACGTTGCCCGTGGTTGCCGCGCCGAGGGCGTCCAAAGTGCACACCCCGTAGGCCGGGATGCCCAATGCGGAGCCCATCGTGGCCGCCGTGACGAGCCCGGCGCGCAGGCCGGTGAACGGTCCGGGTCCCACGCCGGCCACCACCGCCCTCAGGTCACGGGATTTCACCCCGGCTTCGGTGAGCACGGCGTTGATCGAGGGGGCAAGCAGCTCGCCGTGTGCCCGGCCGTCGACGATCACCCGCTGCGCGCGGATCCGCACGCCATCGCTGTCGACCTCGGCCAGGGCCGCTGTGATAGCGGGCGTTGCGGTGTCCAGGACCAGCACAAGCACGTATCTCAGCCTAAACCACCCTTCTCGCGATCCACGCCGCGCCGCCTCCCACCCTCTCCCCCGTGATCCACATCCCGTCAGGTCTCAATTTGGGGCCGACTCTGAGACCTACCGGGATGTGGATCACGAGAAAGGGTGGTGGCGACCTTGGGGCGGCTGGGTGCTACTGGTAGGTAGGCTGGGCGCATGTGGCAGGCCGAGGTACAGGTCGACCTGGAAGCGATCTCCAGCAACGTCGCGCTGCTCGCAAGCGGGACGAGTGCTCAGGTGATGGCGGTGGTCAAGGCGGACGGATACGGCCATGGCGCGGTGCCCGCAGCACGTGCCGCGCTCGCGGGCGGAGCATCCTGGCTGGGGGTCTGCACCATCGAGGAGGCACTTGATCTGCGCACAGCCGGTTTGACCGGCCCGGTCATGGCGTGGCTGTGGATGCCGGGACAGCCCGTTGACCAGGCGGTCGCCCAGAATATCGATCTCGGCGTGTCTGGGCTGGGGCATCTCGCTGCGGTTGAGGAAGCTTCTCGAACCGTTGGGCGGGCTTCCCGGGTACACCTCAAAATCGACACCGGCCTGTCGCGAGGCGGAGCGACCGTTGCCGACTGGCCTGCCCTGGTCGGAGCCGCAGCCCGCAGCCAAGCCGAAGGTTTGATCGAGATCGTCGGGGTGTGGAGCCACTTCGTCTACGCTGACGCCCCCGGGCACGAGACGATCGATCGCCAGCTCGCCGTCTTCCACGAGGGGCTTGAGGTGATCAAGCGGCACCGCATCGAGCCGCAACTGCGCCACATCGCCAACTCGGCGGGCACCCTGACCCGGCCGGACGCGCACTTTGACCTGGTGCGCCCGGGCGTTGCGATCTATGGTCTGTCGCCGGTGGAGGACAACACCTTCGGCTTGCGGCCAGCGATGACCGCGCGGGCCCGGGTGATGCTGGCCAAGCGCGTCCCCGAGGGCCAGGGCGTCTCATACGGGCACACCTATGTGACGACGGCTCCCAGCACGGTTGCGGTGGTGCCGTTGGGTTATGCCGACGGGGTGCCCCGGCATGCGTCTGACACAGGGCCGGTGCAGATCAACGGCGAGCGCTATCAGATCGCCGGCCGGGTGTGCATGGACCAGTTCGTGGTGGACGTCGGCGATGCGACGGTAAGCCAAGGCGACGAGGTCGTCCTCTTTGGACCGGGTGACCATGGTGAGCCCACCGCCGATGATTGGGCCCGCGCGGCGGGGACCATCAACTACGAGATTGTGACCCGCTTTGGCAGCACGCGTGTCCCGCGAAACTATGTCTGACGAGAAGACGCCCGCGGGAAAACCGCCGACATCCAAACGCAAGCGGGCCGGAGTGATCGGTGCGGTGGTCGGTGTCGCGGCGGCCGGGATCGCCGCGGGCGTGGCCGTCGAGCGCGTTGTGGTGCGCCGCAGCAGGCGCGACGATCCGCTCGCCGAAGAACCGTTCGGCATGCTCCCCTACGACGAGACGTTGACGGTGACCACGGCTGACGGCATCGAGCTGCACGTGGAGATCGTCGATCCGCTCAAACCCGCGGGCAAGCCGACCTTGATCTTCGTGCACGGCTTCTGTCTGGACCAGGGCACCTTCCACTTCCAGCGGCAGGCGATAGACAGGCAGGGCGACCATCGGATGGTCTTCTACGACCAGCCGGGACATGGGCTTTCGAGCAGCCTGACCGAGGGTGAGTATGAGCTGCCCGCGCTCGGGGACGCGCTTTACGACGTCATCAAGGCCACCACACCGGAAGGCCCGATCATCCTGATTGGACACTCGATGGGTGGCATGACCATCATGGCCTGCGCGGAGCAGCATCCCCAGCTGTTCAAAGATCGCGTGGTCGGCGTCGTGCTCATCGCCACCTCCGGCGGGCAGGTCAACGGCTCGCAACTGTTCGGGCTGCCCAACATGATCAGCCGCGCCGCACCCGGCGTGATGAGCATCGTCAACAGCGCTTCCAGGCTGACCGGCGGAATGGTGGACAAGGCCCGAAAAGCCAGCACTGACTTGGCTTTTGTGCTGACCCGCCGCTACGGCTTCGGCAGCGACAAGCCAAGCCCGACCTTGGTGTCCTATGTGGAGCGAATGAACTCGCGCACGAGCACCGATACCGTGGCCCGATTCCTTCGCACGCTTTACAGCCACGCCCGCTATCCGGCGCTGCGGGCGCTCGGGGATCTGCCGGTGCTGCTCATCTCAGGTGAGAAGGACATGGTCACCCCATTGACACACTCGGAGGAGATCGCCCGGCTGCTCCCCCACGCCACCTACGTGAAGCTGCCCAACAGCGGGCACGTCGTGATGCTCGAATGCGCGGATGAGGTCAACGAAATCATCGAGCGGTTCCTGGAGCGGCTTTGATCCTCCTGCCCACACCGGCTGACATGCGGGCCTTCGGCGCCCGCTTGGCCAAACTGCTCAAGCCCGGCGATCTGATCATCCTCAATGGACCACTCGGAGCCGGAAAAACGGCTCTGACGCAGGGAATCGGGGAAGGCCTCGCGGTCAACGGCGATGTCACCTCACCCACGTTTGTCATCGCCCGCGTGCACAAAGGACCGTTGCCGCTGGTACATGTCGACGCGTACCGGTTGCGCTCCTTTGAAATCGACGACCTCGATCTGGACGCGTCAGTCGAGGATTCGGTGACCGTGGTCGAATGGGGCCACGGGCTGGCCGAGCGCCTTGCCGACGCGTACCTCGAAGTGCGGATCACGCGCCGCGACGACGACACCCGCGTCATCGAGCTCGTCCCCCACGGCGGCGACTGGCCCGCTCGCCTCGCCGCCCTCACCTGACCGCCGCAACTCCACAGGAGTTGCTGTTATCGGCGGCTTCTAAGCGACAACTCCTGTGGAGTTGTCACGCGAGGAGATTGGCAAGCACAGGTCGGAGGGCGGCTGCGACGTCGACGGCGGTGACCGGGCCATCAAGGGCCGCAAGCCTTCCCGCCTGGCCGTGCACATAGGACGCCATTACCGCGGCGCGCATTGGCCCGACTCCGGCCGCGAGCACCGAGCCCATCAGCCCGGCGAGCACATCTCCAGTGCCGCCGGTGGCCAGCGCCGATGAGCCGGTGGGGTTCACCCATGCCTCCCCATTCGGCGAGGCGATCACGGTCCGGTGTCCTTTTAGGACAATGGTGGATTTGGTCCACACAGCCAACTTCAAAGCCGCCGCCACCCTGTCCGGCCCTGGCGACTCTCCGGCGAGCCTGGTGTATTCGCGATCATGCGGGGTGAGGATCGTCGGTGCGTCTCGGCTGCGCAGCACGCCTGACATCGAGCCGTCCACGAGCATGGTGATCGCGTCGGCATCGAGGATGACTGGTACCGGTGCCGCCAGCACCGCCCGCAACTCCGCTTGCGCTTCAGCGTCGGTGCCCAACCCGCATCCGCAAACCCAAGCCTGAACCCGAAGTGCGTCCGCCGCTCGCGCAGAGACCACGACACTCGGATGCGCCTCGGCGATCAATTCGTGCGCCCTCCCGGCATAGCGAATGAGCCCGGTCGGCCCGGCCAACGCGCCTGCCGCGGAAAGCCATGCTGCGCCTGGATAATTCGCCGATCCTGTGGCCAGACCCACCACGCCGCGGGTGTACTTGTCCGACTCCGGACCCGGATGCGGCCACCACTCCGCAATGTCCTGTGCGTCAGCCATTTGCAGTGCCGGGCTGCCCGCGATCCACGGCTCGAGCCCGATGTCGACCAACTCCACCTGCCCCGCGTAGGGCACAGCCTTACCCACCACCAAAGCCGGCTTGAGACAGCCGAAGGTGACTGTGATATCTGCCCTTATCGCGGGGCCGGGCACATCTCCAGTGTCGACGTCCACCCCGGACGGCACATCCACGGCGATCACAGGTGCCTTCGGCAACTGCGCTATCAACGCTTTGGCGGGCTCGCGAAGCGGCCCGGTCGCACCTATCCCGACGAGCCCGTCCACGATGAGGTCAGTGCTCGCTGGGACGGCCTCGAGGACTCGCCCACCGGCGGCCTTGAAAGTCGCGAGGCCTTCCGCGTGAGCCTTCCCGGTCAGCACCGCGCTCACCTGTGCGCCACGCTTGGCCAGCAGCGCGCCGGCATAGAGCGCATCGCCGCCGTTGTCGCCGGAGCCCACGAGCAGGAGCACTCGCGATCCGTACACAGTGGAGAGACTGAGTGCGCACCGTCTCGCCAACCCCGTTGCGGCGCGCTGCATCAACGTTCCGGGCGGGAGGGTGGCCATCAGTCGCTGCTCGGCCGCGCGGACATCCGCGACCCGGTACACGGCCCTCATGACACCCCCGCTTCGGCGATGACTACGGCCGAGGCTATCCCGCCGTCGTGGGACAGCGACAGGTGCCAACGCTCGATGCCACGCTCCGCGGCCGCCGCGGCCACCGTCCCAGTGACAGTCAACCAGGGACGGCCATCCGGATCGACCACGATCTCGCAATCGTGCCAATGCAATCCGGCCGGGGCACCCAGGGCTTTGGCGACCGCCTCCTTCGCGGCAAAGCGGGCTGCCAGCGAGTCGGGCGAGCGCGGGTTGCCGGAACTGGTACGCCGCTCGGATTCCGTGAAGATCTTCTCGGCCAGCATCGGGGTGCGTATGAGCGCCACGGCAAACCGCTCGACGAGGACGACGTCATTTCCCACCGAGACAATCACGACGCTGACCTTATCCGCTTATCCACAGGAGGTTATCCACACCCGCTGTGTTCATGGGCGCGAGCGGCCAAACTCGCTCGGGTGCAGACACTCACCGTCGAGCCCGCCGTCCTGTCTTCCGTCGCCGATCGACTCGATGAACTCGCCGCCCGCCGATATGTGAACCCCGAAGTGCTCCGCCGTTGCCTCGCCGATCTCGAGCAGAGCTGGTTCGGCGGCATCGCAGCCGAGCGCGCCAAAATGCGCCTGCGCCAACTGACCGCCATCGTCGAAGCGAATGACCTCATGCCCGCGCTCGAGCGCGATCGCCTCAACCGCGAACGGTTCGCCGGCCACCCTTCGCTCGAGCGGCTCTCGCTCTACCTCGGCCGCTCCGACGCGGTACTTATGGGCTTCGACCCGGCCGGGGACGGCCGGCTGATCGTTGCCTTCGGCGACCCCGACACGTGCCGCAACGTGGCCACCTTCGTGCCCGGCGCAGGCTCGTCGCTCGACGACATCGGCGGTGAGCTGCAACGGGCGCTCGCCCTGCGGGAACGGGCTGGCTCGGATACGGCTGTGATCATGTGGCTGGGATATGACGCGCCTGACTTCGCCGATGCCATGTTCCAGAAGGCGGCCCGGCAGGCGGCCGAGCCGTTGCGCCAATTCCAGGCCGGGTTGGTGGCCACTCATGACGGTGAGATCGGGCAGTTGACCGTGATCGGCCACTCCTACGGATCCGTCGTCATCGGCGTTGCTGAGCGCGACGGTGACTTGGCAGCGCACGACCTCGTCGCGCTGGGCAGCCCAGGAATGGGTGTTGCCCAGGCGTCCCAGTTACGTGATCCCACTCAGGTCTGGTCGTCGACCGCCATCAACGACCCGATCCGGCTCGCGGCCGGTCCGTTGCATGGCACTGATCCGTGGCAGCTCATGTTTGGCGGCAACACTTTCGCCTCTGCACCGCATGGCCACTCCGGCTACTTCCGCCCCGACAACCCCGCCCTCGACTCCCTCGCCAAGATCGTTACCGGGAGTTGACCAAGATGCTGGGAACGTCGACACGCCGTCGAACCCGCACTTAAGTTCATGATCAACGTGGAGGTGGGTTACTCGACAGTGACGGATTTGGCCAGGTTGCGGGGTTGGTCGACGTCGTGGCCGCAGGCATCGGCGATGGAGGCGGCGAGCACCTGCAACGGGACGGTGGTCACGAAGGGGGCGAGCAGCGTTGGGGTGCGAGGAACCCGAATCAGGTGATCCGCATACGGCACAACGGCTTCGTCGCCCTCTTCGGCGATGACGATCGTGCGAGCGCCCCGCGCCCGCACCTCCTGAATGTTGCTGACCACCTTGTCGTGCAACACTCCCCGCCCGGCCGGCGACGGCACCACGCACACCACCGGCGTCCCCTGATCGATCACCGCGATCGGCCCATGCTTCAACTCGCCCGCCGCAAACCCTTCCGCGTGCACGTAAGCGAGCTCTTTGAGCTTGAGCGCACCCTCGAGTGCGACCGGGTAACCCACATGGCGCCCAAGGAAGATAAAGGTCTTCTCGTTCGCAAGGGACCGCGCCAGCTCACGCACCTCGTCCATATTGGACAACACCTGAGCAACCGCGGCGGGCATGGCCCGCAGCTGGTCGACGATCGCGCCCACCTCGTCGGCGTATTTCACGCCGCGCACCTGCGCGAGATGCAGCCCGACCAGGAAACATGCGGCGAGCTGGGTGAGGAAGGCCTTGGTCGACGCGACCGCGATCTCAGGACCGCCGTGCGTATAGAGCACCGCATCAGACTCGCGCGGGATGGTGGAACCGTTGGTATTACAGATCGCCAGCACTCGCGCCTTCTGCTCTTTCGCATGGCGCAACGCCATCAAGGTGTCCATCGTCTCGCCGGACTGCGAGACGGCAATGACCAATGTGGACCGATCGAGCACCGGATCGCGGTAGCGGAACTCACTGGCCAGCTCGACCTCACACGGGATCCGGGTCCAATGCTCGATCGCATATTTCGCCACCAGGCCGGCGTGATAGGCCGTGCCGCAGGCGACGATGAAGATCTTGTCGACGTCGCGGAGATCCTGATCCGTCAGGCGCACCTCGTCCAGCAGGATCTCGCCCTGCTCACCGACCCGGCTACGCAACGTGTCCGCGACCGCCTGCGGCTGTTCGTCGATCTCCTTGAACATGAACCACGGGTAGCCGCCTTTCTCCGCCGCGGCCATGTCCCAGTCCACGTGATAGTCCCGGCCCTGAACCGGTACCCCCTGGAAATCGGTTATTTCAATGGACTCGGCCGTGATCAGCACGACCTGGTCCTGGCCCAGCTCGATCGCGTCCCTGGTGTGCGCGATGAAGGCGCTGACGTCGCTGGCCAGGAAATTCTGCCCTTGGCCGCGACCCACCACGAGCGGTGAGTTTCTCCTTGCCCCGACAACCTTTCCGGGTGTACCGACTTCGACCGCCAACAGCGTGAAGGCCCCTTCGAGCTGGCGGCAGACCCGGCGCATCGCTTCGGCAAGGTCCTGGGTCTGGGCGAATTCGAAGGAGAGCAGGTGGGCCACGCACTCGGTGTCGGTGTCGCTCTGGAACTCCACGCCCGC
>DPJL01000453.1 GCA_003543035.1 Micromonosporaceae bacterium
TGGACGCGGAAACGGCTGTGATCCACGTCGACGGCCAGCGGGTGGTCAGCGACACCAAGCTGGTCTATCTAGCGATGAACAAACCACGTGGCGTGGTCTCCACGATGGCCGACGAGAAGGGCCGGGAGGCAGTTGCCGACTATGTTGGCGATCTCGAGGTCAGGGTCTATCACGTCGGCCGGCTCGACGCCGAAACCGAAGGCCTGATCCTGCTCACCAACGACGGGACCCTGGCGCACAAGCTGACGCACCCGTCCTACGAGGTACCCAAGACCTACCTCGCGGAAGTATTAGGCCCATTGCCACGAGCTGTAGGGCGATCCCTACTGTCCGGAGTGGAGCTCGAGGACGGGGTCGCGCGGGTCGACCAATTCAAGCTGGTGCAGGCCATCGACAAGAGCGCGCTCGTCGAGGTGGTGCTGCACGAGGGCCGCAACCGCATCGTGCGAAGGCTTTTCGAGGAGCTCGGTCATCCGGTGCAGCGACTCGTCCGGACCTCGATCGGCCCGATCAAGTTGGGCGATCTGAAGGCCGGCAGGCATCGTCACCTCAACCCCGGCGAGATAGCGGCACTGTTCAAGCTGGTGGAGGAGTAACGCGCCTGGCGACCGACTTGGCCACGGCTCGACCAGGATGGCCGCCAGGCCGAAGCGCGTTACACCCGCGTGAGCCGGATCGCGTCCGCGATCACCAGACCGGTGCCGGAAGTCCACCGACTGACCGCGACCGCGTTGTAGTCACCACCGGCCAAGGAGAACGTGCCGATACTGCGCCATTGACCCCCGTTCACCCGCTGATCGACGTTGACGACCTGATTGCCACCCGTGGTCACCACGATGTGTGGCGCCGCGGTGCTGTAGCCGGGCAGGGCCGGGCACCAGACATCGACTCGGTAGTTGCCGGTCGCCGGCACGGCGAACCGGTACCAGGCGGCATCCGAAATGGACTGAGGGTTCGCGAAGCGATAGTCGGCGCCGTAACGCTGAGGCGAATAGCTTGACGTTCCCCAATTGGCCGACGCGCTGAAGCGATCAGCCGTCGCGTTGTCCACTGTGGAGGTCCAGCCGCCTGGCGTGCAGCCGTTATCGCTGGTGAGGTATTTCTGGTAGTACTGGCCGGGATAGGGCGCGAGGGACACGCCGTTGATGTGGATCGTCTGCCCGACGCCGTTATAAAGTTGCTCATAGTGAATGTGTGGTCCGCTTGAGTTACCGGTACTACCGGTAGTGCCGATCTGCTGGCCCTGTGCAACCCAGGCGCCATTGGCAACCGAGAAGGCCGCGAGATGGAAGTAGTAGGTCTTCCAGCCCGCACCGTGGTCGATCACGATGTAGTTACCGGCGCCACCTGCCTGGTAGTAGCGGTAGGCGGTGCCCGCAGCCGATGCGAGGTTCGGGGTGCCGGCCGTGGCGCCGCCGTCGGTTCGGATGAAGTCCAGGGCCAGTCTCACCTCGGCCGAGTGGTGGTCATAGGTCCACGTCTGCCCACATGGGAACGGGGCTTTGAAGTTTGGCGCGGCGATCGCAGGAGAAGCGTCGACGGCCACAAACGCGCCCGCCGCGACGAGAAGAACCGCCAATTTCTTTAAGTACATGTATTTCTCCCTCCTGGGGTCGCCAAATGATGGCCTTTGCGGCGAGGATGGGGAGAACATGTTCGGCCACAACCGAAATGGCCTGGTCATGCTGACGATTCACTTCACGAGCACCGACCTGATGCGCACGCGCCTGGCTAGCGCGCCCGATCCCATGTGGGAGTTGACGCTCAGCCTGCATCAGTTGCGCAGCCCCGGGCCGCAGATCTTCCAGGAGTGGCGGCGGGCGACCTTCGCGCGATTACAGGCAGGTGGCGCGATGGAGTCGTTGCAGATGCTGCTCGAGTTGGTGCCGCCCACCGGGTACTTTCCGGATTTCCTCACGCCCGCCCAATCGGAGCAGGGCTTCGAAGCCGGCGTCGACGCGATCCTGTCCACTCCGATCGATCGGCTGCGAGCCGACATGACAATCCTCGGCGCCCGGCGAAATCTGCCCGCGTGGTCGCAACAGCTCGCCGATGGCAAGCCGGAAATGCTCAACCGGCTGGCCGAAGCTTTGCGGGTGTATCACGCGGCGGCGATCGCTCCCTACCTGACCCAGATCCGGGCGAGTGTCCACATTGACCGGTCACGGCGTGCTCGCAGTCTGACTACCGGCGGCTACGAGGAAATGCTGGCCGGGATGCGACCCACGCTCCGCTGGGCCGACTCGGCGATCGAGGCCGACTATCCGCGGCGGATGGTCTGCGAGCTCGAAGGGCGTGGTCTGGTCATGGTGCCGTCGTTCTTCTGCTGGGGCAAACCGATCGCTCTGAAGGACACCACGCTCCCACCGGTACTGGTCTTTCCGATCGAGGGCGACGCCCGATATCTGGCGCTGGGCACCGCCCTGCGGGAGAGCGCCACCAGCCGCTCACTGGCCGCATTGCTCGGGCGGACCAGGGCAGCGGTGCTCGAGACGATCGCCGACGGCTGCACGACGACCGAGATAGCCCGCCGCTTGGATGTCTCGCTCGCCACGGCAAGCGAGCACGCGGCCGTCCTGCGCCACGCCGGCCTCGTGGTCAGCGTCCGCGATGGCAACACCATGCTGCACGCCCTGACCCCGGTCGCCACGTCACTGCTCGGCAGCGCCGACTAGGTCGCGGCCGCCCCTGACCACCGTGATCAGGGAGTTTTGCCCGCGACGCGCCGGCGACACGCCGAAACAACTCCCTGATCACGCCGATCTTGGGCGTAGCGCAAGAGCAAAGGGAATAGGGCATCATTGACGGACCATGACGCTTACAGACCGGCTGCCGGACACCCATGACCCAGAGGTGCTCCTGGACCTCTTCGACAGCTGGGCGCAGGAACAAGGGCTCTCGCTCTATCCGGCGCAGCAGGAAGCGCTCTTCGAGGTCGCCACCGGCGCAAATGTGATCTTGAGCACCCCGACCGGCTCCGGCAAGAGCATGGTCGCGCTCGGTGCCCACTTCTTCGCCATGTCTTCGCGGCAGCGGACCTTCTATACGGCCCCGATCAAAGCCCTGGTCTCGGAGAAGTTCTTCGCGCTGTGCGCCGCCTTCGGCCCCGAGAATGTGGGCATGATGACCGGCGACGCGAGCGTCAACGCCGATGCCCCGATCATCTGCTGCACTGCCGAAATCCTGGCCAACCTCGCGCTGCGTGACGGCCCCGACGCCGATGTCGGCCAGGTCGTCATGGACGAGTTCCACTTCTACTCCGAGCCCGATCGCGGCTGGGCCTGGCAGGTGCCGATCATCGAGCTGCCGAATGTGCAGTTCATCCTGATGTCGGCCACGCTGGGGGACGTCTCCCGGTTCCAGGAGGACTTGACCCGGCGGACCGGCTGCAGCACCGCAGTGATCAACTCGGGGGAGCGGCCTGTCCCGCTCTATCACTCGTATGTGCTGACGCCACTGCACGAGACGATCGAGGAGCTGCTGTCCACCAGGCAGGCACCGATCTACATCGTTCACTTCACCCAGGCGGCGGCGCTCGAGCAGGCGAGCGCGCTGATGAGCATCAACATGTGCACGCGCGCCGAGAAGGACGCCATCGCCGAGCTGATCGGCAACTTCCGCTTCACCGCGGGCTTCGGTAAGACCTTGTCGCGATTGGTCCGGCATGGCATCGGTGTGCACCACGCGGGGATGCTGCCCAAATATCGCCGTCTGGTGGAGCTGCTCGCCCAGGCCGGGCTGCTGAAAGTGGTCTGTGGCACCGACACTCTCGGGGTCGGCATCAACCTTCCAATCCGGACGGTGCTATTTACAGGCTTGAATAAATTTGACGGTACCAGGATGCGCCTGCTCAAAGCCCGAGAGTTCCACCAGATCGCCGGCCGGGCCGGGCGAGCCGGGTTCGACACGCTCGGCACGGTCATCGTGCAGGCGCCCGATCACGTTATCGAGAACGAAAAATCGGTGGCCAAAGCCGCCGGCGATGCGAAGAAGCTGCGCAAGTTGGTGCGCAAGAAGCCACCCGAGGGTTTCGTTGGCTGGGGCCAGCCCACCTTCGAGCGCCTCGTCGCCGCTGACCCGGAGCCCCTCACGTCTTCGTTTCATGTGAGCCACGCGATGGTGCTCAACGTGATCGAGCGCGGCGGGGACACCTTCTCGCACATGCGGCGGCTGCTCACCGACAACCACGAATCGCCTACTGCGCAACGGGCCCACATCCGCCGCGCGATCGCGATCTATCGCGCGTTGCGCACAGCGGGAATCGTTGAACAGGTGGACGGAAAGGCTTACGTCACCGACGATCTGCAGCTCGGCTTCGCGCTCAACCAGCCGTTGTCGCCCTTCGCCGTCGCGGCCATCGAGCTGTTGTCGCCCGACGAACCCGGCTACGTGTTGGACGTCGTCTCCATCATCGAGTCCACTTTGGAGGACCCGCGCCAGATCCTCTATGCCCAGCAGGATAAGGCCAAGGCGGAGGCCGTCGCGCAGATGAAAGCGGACGGCATCGAATACGAAGAGCGCATGGCCCTGCTTGAAAACATCACCTACCCCAAGCCGATGGCCGAGCTGTTGGAGGTGGCGTTCGAGTCCTATCGCAAGGGACATCCGTGGGTGGCGGATCAGCGGCTGTCGCCCAAATCCGTGGTGCGCGACATGTTTGAGAGCGGCATGACATTCGTGGAGTACGTGAGCTTCTACGGACTCGCCCGCTCCGAAGGACTCGTGCTGCGCTACATCGCAGACGCGTACAAGGCGCTCAAGCAGACCGTGCCCGATGACGCCAAGACCGAGGAGCTCAACGATCTCATCGAATGGCTCGGCGAGCTGGTGCGGCAAGTGGACTCCAGCCTGCTCGACGAGTGGGAGCAGTTGCAGAACCCGGGCGAGCCGATCTCGGCTCAAGCTCCGCCGGCCGTCACGCGAAATATGCGGGCTTTCCGGGTACAAGTCAGAAATGCTTTGTTCCGAAGGGTTGAGCTTGCGGCACGGCGCAGGTTTGAGGCGCTGGCGCAGCTGGACCCGGACATCGACTGGCGCGCGGCCCTTGAGGACTACTATGCCGAGCATGACGAGATCCTGGCCGACGCCAATGCCCGAGGGCCCAAAATGCTTGTCATTGAAGAGGGTTCGGAGGTTTGGAAGGTGCGGCAGATTCTGTCCGACCCGGAGTCCAATCACGACTGGGGAATCGGCGCAGAGATCGATCTCGCGGCTTCTGACGAAGCGGGAGAAGCGGTTGTCCGAGTGACCTACGTCCAGGCGATGGGAAGCGACTCGTAGCCTCGCAGCACCAATCTGTTGCGCCGCAATGGTTCTCCGGCGAGCGTGAGACCGGGGAAGCGGCGAAGCAGTAGCGGAAAGGCAATGCGCGCTTCAAGTCTGGCCAGCACCGCACCGAGGCAGAAGTGGGCACCCGCGCCGAACGAGATCGACGTGTTGCCGGGCCGATCCGGATCGAAGAGATCGGCATCGGCGAATCGAGCCGGATCGCGGTTGGCCGCACCGATCAGCGCCATCACCCACGAGCCCGGCTCGAGGTCGTACCCGATCAAACTGGTTGGCTCGTAAGCAACTCGGGACGTGAGCTGGACCGGCGAGTCGAAACGCAGAAACTCCTCGACATACAGCGCGGCCAGCCCGGGGTGGTTTCCTAAGCGCGCCAAGTGTTCGGGATGATCCAGCAGCGTCATCACGCCATTGCCGATCAGATTCGTGGTCGTCTCGAAGCCGGCAAGCAGCAGCAGCGCCAGATTCCCCAGCAACTCGTCCTGCGCCAAATCCGGCGCCGCCGCGAGATCGCTTATCAAATCATCTTTGGGCGTACCACGACGCGTCCGCACTAGATCGGAAAAGTAGGCATGGAGTAGCTCGGCAGCGCTCTCCGCCGCACTCAACTCCAGCGGACTGATCGTCCCTTCCAGTGCCACGGCGAAGTCCGAAGCCACCGGCCGGAACCACTCGCGATCCTTCTCCGGCACACCGAGCAGCTCGCAGATCACACCCACCGGCAACCGGTAGGCGAAGTCGGCCATCAGATCCGCGGATTCCCCCTTTTCTCGCATCGCATCAGCGAGAGCTTCCGCCTGCGACGTGATCGCCTGCTCCAAACGGTTGATACGCTTGGGCGTGAACGCGCCGGCGATGAGTCTGCGCATCCGGGTGTGGTCGGGCGGATTGCGGTTGAGGATCGAGCTTTGCAGCAGAAGCAGAGATGCGTCTTCCACACCGAGCTTGCTGTCCCGCAGGCTGGCGTCAACAGCCTCGAATGACGTCGCCACAAGGTATCCGGGTTGGACGGTGACGAGCGGCCCGTGCTTGCGCAACTCCTCATAGAGCGGATAGGGATCGATGCGCCCTTCCGGCGAAAGCAGGACATTGACGAGGTCTACCGGCTCCATGCGTACCCATGCTGCCACGCCCACGCCAGCGATAGGCTTCGCACATGATCAGTCCAGCTCTCGAAGCCGTTTCCGCGGCGGGGCTCGACCATCGAGTCATCCGCTATGGGGCTGTCCGCAATGCCTTGGAGGCGGCTGTCGCACGTGGGGTCGAGCTCGCCGACGTCGTGAAGACGATTGTGGTGCGCCGTGCCGACAATAACTACG